>JANXSE010000285.1 GCA_025356695.1 Betaproteobacteria bacterium | reverse complement strand
AATCGCCTGCGCGACATAGGCCGTGAGCATGATCAGATAGGGCGCGACGACGTTCGGCACCATGTGACGGAAGATGATGCGCGTATTCGAAAAGCCGGCGGCACGCGCGGCGTCGATATAGGGCAGTTCGCGGATCGCCAGCGCCGAGGCACGCACCACGCGCGACACACGCGGCACCATCGGAATGCCGATGGCGACGATCAGGTTGACGTCGACACCGAGGATGATTTTCTGCCCGAGCATGGCCACGACAACGAGTGCCAGCACGATGATCGGAAACGACAGCAGCACATCCATGATGCCCTGGATCAACAGATCGATCTTGCCGCCGAAGTAGGCCGAAATGACACCGATGATCGCGCCGAGCGTCGAGCCGGCCAGCGACGCGAGAAAGCCGACCGCCAGCGCGGTGCGCGCGCCGTAGATGATGCGCGTCATCACATCGCGGCCGAAGGAATCGGTGCCCATCCAGTGCTGCCACGACGGCGCGGCGAGCATCAACTCGTAATCGACGGTGAGCGGATCGTAGGGCGTGACCCACGGCGCGAAGATCGCCACCAGCGCCATGATGACGATGAAGGCAAGACCGGCGGCGCCCAGCGGCTGGTGCAGCATGAACTGCACAGCCGGATGGCGGCGCTGCGGGATCTTGTAGGTGATGGCGCTGGCGATGCTCATGTCAATGGTAGCGGATGCGCGGATCGAACACGGCGTAGAGCATGTCGATCACGAAGTTGACCAGCACGAATACCACCGAAACCAGCAGCACCAGCGCCTGGATCATCGTGTAGTCGCCGCGCGATACCGCCAGCACGAAGAGCTTGCCGATGCCGTTGAGGTTGAAGACTTGTTCCGTAACGACCAGCCCGCCGACGAGGAAGGCGAACTCGATGCCGATCACCGTGATCACCGGCAGCAGCGCATTGCGCAAGGCATGCCGCGAAATGACAAGGCGTTCGTAAACACCCTTGGCGCGCGCGGTACGGATGTAGTCTTCCTGCAGCACTTCGAGAATGCTGGAGCGCATCATGCGCGTCGATACCGCCGAGTAGCGATAACCGACGGCGAGCGCCGGCCAGATCAGTTGCAGCAGATTCGCCTTCGGGTCCTGCATAAATGGCGTAAAAGTCAGCGGCGGGATCCACGAGAACCACGTCAGCAGAAACAGGATGATCACCATGCCGAGCCAGAACGACGGCACCGCCAGGCCGGCGATCGAGAAGACGCGGATGCACTGGTCGATCCAGGTATCTTTATAGACGGCCGACAGCGTGCCCAGTGGCAATGCCAGCAACACGGCGAGCACGGTCGCCATCACCGCCACCTGCAGCGACAGTTCGAGACGGATGCCGATTTCGTAGAGCACCGGCTTGCCAGTCCAGATCGAATAGCCGAAGTCGCCGGTCAACGCACTGCCCAGCCATTTGAAGAACTGGATGTAGATCGGCTGGTCGAGACCGAGGCGCGCGCGCTCGGCATCGAGTACATGCTTCGACACATTGGCACCGTCCATCATCATCTGCACCGGATCGCCGGGCATCAGACGCAGCATGAAGAAGCACAGCACCGCGACCCCGAGTAGCGTCGGGATCATCAAGAGCATGCGTTGAATGATGTAGCGGAGCATTTTTCCGGAATCGTTAGTCGTCAGGCGCAAGGCGGGAATTCATTCCCCGCCCCGCCTTGCCATCAACATTTCACTACTGGTCGAGCCACACGTCAGCCAGATCTTGCCCGACGTAATGCGAAGGCGTGATGTGCCAGCCCTTCAGCTTCGCGTTGGTAATGATGATGCGGTGCCACCAGATCGTCGGGATCGTGTAGGCCTGCTCGAGTGCGCGCTTCTCGAATTCCCGCAGCAAACCGATACGCTTCTTGCGGTCGAGTTCGCCCGACTGCTTGTCGTAGAGGTCGTCGAGTACGCGGTCGGTCTGGCCGGCGTAGTTGATCGCCGACTTGTCGTGCGAGAGGAATTTCTGCAGCTGCAGGTTCGGTTCGTCCATGTAGTCGCAGTTGAAATCAAGCGCTGCATCGAAGGTCGGATTGTCCTTCTGTTGCGCAGCGAGATACAGCTTGGTTTCGAGCTGCTCGTGTTTGACGTTGAGTCCGATCTGCCGCCACTGGTCGATCAGAAACACGCCGACCGGCGTGTACGGCATCGGCACATTGCGGTTGGTGAGCGTAAACGTGAGATTGGACTGCCCGGCGTCGGCGAGCAGTTTCTTCGCCTCGGCGCGCGAGGCGTTGATGTCTTTCGAGAAGCCCGGCATTTTCACCAGATCGGCTTCCGGCAGCGCCAGATCGTAGCCGGGCCGCAGCAGACCGCCAACGTGGCGCACGAGTGCGACTTTCTGCAGCGCCTGCGCGCCGCCCCAGCGGTCGATCGACAGCGACAGTGCTTTGCGCACGCGCTGATCGTCAAAGGGCTTCTTCCTGGTGTTGAAAGTGACGACGAGGCTGCACACCCACGGCGACTCCTGCACCACCGCCTTGTCACCCAGCGCCTTGACGATACGGTCGCGGTCGGCCGGCGAGTGGCCGCGGAACTCGGCCATGATTTCACCGGCGGCCAGCGCGTTAACCATCGGCGCGCCGGCGACGAACAGTGCGATATAACCGTTCAGATGCGGTTTGCCCTTTTCGAAATAGCCGTCGAATTTTTTGCCCGTCCAGTGCGAACCCGCGACGTGCTCGACGAAAGTGAACGGGCCGGTGCCCATGATGTTGCGTTCGGGAAAACGCGGATCCTGTTTGAGCTTGGCGGCGCTGTAAACGCAGTCCCAGGGACTGGCGAAATTGGCCAGCATCGACGCGTTCGTTTTTTTCAGACGGAACACCACGGTCTGCGGATCGGGCGTTTCGATCACCGAAATATCGGCGTAGCCCTCTTCGCGCAGCGACAGCACGCCAGGCGGCGGTTTGCGAATGCGTTCGTAGGTGGCCTTGATGTCTTCCGACGAGAACGTCGATCCGTCGTGGAATTTCACACCCTTCCTCAATTTGAAGGTGTAGGTCAGGCCGTCCTTCGCCACCGTCCACGATTCGGCCAGATCACCGATGATCTTCGGATAATTCGCAGCATCGAATTTGAGCAGCGTCGAATAATGCGGCCGCACCGGATGGATGAAGGCGAATGAGGATTGCGCGTGGCAATCGTAATTCGGCGGTTCGGCACCGACCGCGAACTTCAGCACGCCGCCGTCCACCGGCACCGCTGCAGACCATGCGCAGATCGACAATATGGCCAGCGCCAGGCCGGTAATTACGCGCAACGTTTTCATATGAAACCTCCTCCAGAATATTCGTGGCGTTATATTTTTACGCACGCGGCGTAATGGCCGGGGCGGACTTCGCGCAATTCGGGCACTGCAATTTTGCATTCAGGCCCCGCCAGCGGGCAGCGGGTATGAAACACGCAACCGCGCGGTGGATTGAGCGGGCTGGGCACCTCACCGCCGAGCACCTTCGTCACGCGCGCCGCTTCGAGCGCCGGGTCGGGTATCGGCACCGCGTCGAGCAGCGCTTTAGTGTAGGGATGCAATGGTTCACTGTAAAGCGCGTCACGGTCGGCGATTTCCATCACTTTGCCGAGATACATGACGATGATGCGGTCCGAAATATGGCGCACCACCGCGAGGTCGTGCGCGATGAACAAGTACGTGAGGCCGAATTCGCGCTGCAGGTCTTCGAGCAGGTTGATGATCTGCGCCTGGATCGACACATCGAGCGCCGACACCGGCTCATCGCAAATGATCACCGACGGCTGCATGGCGAGCGCGCGCGCGATGCCGACGCGCTGGCGCTGGCCACCGGACAATTCGTGCGGGTAGCGCTCGGCCATGTAATCGAAGAGGCCGACCTGGGTGAGCAGTGCGCGCACCTTGCGGTCGGCGGCCTTGCGGTCGGGCTGCAGTTTGTAGACAAGCATCGGCTCGGCAATGATCTGGCCGATGGTCATGCGCGGATTGAGCGAGCTGTAGGGGTCCTGAAAAATCACCTGCACCTGGCGGCGGTAACGCTTGAGCTGGTCGCCGCTGGCGCGTGTGACGTTGGCGCCGTCGAATATGATTTCGCCCGAGGTCGGATTTTCCAGGCGCAACAAAGTGCGGCCAACAGTCGTTTTGCCGCAGCCCGACTCACCGACGAGCCCGACGGTTTCGCCGCGACGGATGTTGAACGAAAGACCGTCAACGGCGCGCACTTCGACATGCGTCGATTTGAGCAGTTTCATGCCGGCAGCGACTTCAAAGTACGTACGCAGATCGTGCACTCTGAGTAGGGGCTCGCCATCGGCCAGCATTTTCGGCTCCGGCGGCTGCGGGTTCGCACTTTGCAAGCCGAGTCCGGCCGGCCCGACCTTGGCCATCTGCACGCTGCGCACGCAAGCCGACCAGTGCTGCGGCAGCACCTCGACCAGCGGTGGCGGTGCGTTAACGCAGGCGTCAATGCGCGCCGGGCAGCGCGCCGCGAACCGGCAGCCCTCCGGCGCATCGAGCAGGCTCGGCGGCATGCCGTCGATGGTTTCCAGGCGTTTGCCGCGCGGCTGGTCGAGCCGCGGCACCGAGCGCAGCAGGCCGGCGGTATACGGATGCAGCGGTTTCTCGAAAATGCCTTCGGCGGTGCCTTGCTCGGCGATGCGCGCCGAATACATGACGTTGACGCGGTCGGCGTAACGCGCCACCACGCCGAGGTTGTGCGTGATGATGACCAGCGCGATATCGAGTTTGCGCGACAGGTCTTTCATCAGCTTGAGGATCTGCGCCTGTATCGTCACGTCGAGCGCGGTGGTCGGTTCGTCGGCGATCAGCAGTTTCGGATTGCAGGCGAGCCCGATGGCAATCATCGCGCGCTGGCGCATGCCGCCCGAGAATTGATGCGGATACTGGTCGAGCCGCCGTTCCGGATCGGGGATACCGACGAGCTGCAGCAGTTCGAGCGCGCGTGCACGCGCTGCTGTCTTGTCCATACCCAGATGAATGATCATCGGCTCCATGATCTGGAAGCCGACGGTCAACACCGGATTCAGCGAAGTCATCGGTTCCTGGAAGATCATCGCGATGTCGCGGCCGCGGATGGCGCGCATCTCGTCGGCCGACAGCTTCAAGAGATCACGGCCCTGAAACAGGATGCGGCCGCCGACAATACGGCCGGCCGGTTTCGCCAGCAATTGCATGATGGCGAGCGACGACACCGATTTGCCGCAGCCCGATTCGCCGACCAGCGCCACCACTTCGCCGGCGCGCACCTGATAGGAAATACCCTCGACCGCGCGCACCACGCCGCGCGAGGTGACGAAATGGACGTGCAGGTCCTCGACTTCGAGCAGCCAGGCGGCTGACGATGCGGACTGCACAGTGCCGGCTCCTCCGGCGGTTTGCAACACTGCGCTCATGGGCGCGGCTTTCGAATTAGAGTCTGCGCAGGCTATTGACTGCCTGCGCGACTGTCAAGCACCGGGGTCAAGCCTCCTTATCGAGCGCGGCTTCGAGCACGCGCGCGACATGCACAGCGTCGCGCTGCGCGCCATCGTGGATTTGGTGACGGCAGCTCGTGCCGTCGGCGACGATCAAGGTTTCCGCATCCGCTTTGCGTACCGCCGGCAGCAGACTGGCCTCGGCCATTTTCATCGAGACGTCGTAATGCGCCGCTTCGTAACCGAACGCACCGGCCATGCCGCAGCAACTTGAAGCGACGACTTCGACCGTCAAATCCGGCACCAGCTGCAACGCCTTTTGCACCGCCGGCATCGCATCGAAGGCTTTTTGATGGCAATGCCCGTGCAGCAGGGCCTTCTTTTGCGGCAGGGCTTTCAGTTTCAGTTTGAGGCGACTGGCAGCGGCTTCGCGCGCGATGAATTCCTCAAACAGCAGGGCCTGCTTCGACAAGGCATCGGTGTCGGCGCCCGGCAGCATCGACAAAAATTCGTCGCGCAGACTGAACAGGCAGGACGGCTCGAGGCCGACGATGGGCACACCGCGCTCGACGAAGGGTTTGAGCACATTGATCATGCGCTGTGCTTCGACACGGGCTTCATCCACCAAACCGGCAGACAGAAAAGTACGCCCGCAACACAGCGGCCGCGCATCGTCGGTCGCGCGCGGCAGATGCACAAGGTACCCGGCAGCACGCAGTACCGCCAGCGC
>JANXSE010000273.1 GCA_025356695.1 Betaproteobacteria bacterium | reverse complement strand
CAATCGCGCCCCATCACCTTCATCGCCGCTTTAAGGCCGCCGAAGCCGGCAAGTTTCAGGCAATGCGCGAGCTCGGCGATATTTTCCTGTGCCGCGCGCGCCTGCGTGAACTGCTGCTTGACGCACAGCTCATAGACTTCTTTGACCAGTTTCGGCGCAATGGCGGACAGCGGCGAAAACACGCCCATGCCGCCGATGACACCGTTGGTCACCATATAGTCGGTGGCTGACAGCAACTGGAAGTCGGGACGCTTGGCACGACCGAGCGAAACGGTCTCGACCATGATGACAAAATCCATGGTCGCATCGACCACGCCCTGCAGGGTCGGCACGCGGTCGATCACTTCGAGGGTGATTTCGGTGGTCAGCGGTGTGCCGACATCTTCAACCGGCGGGCTGCACAGAAAAAACGGCAGTTTGGTCGCGTTGCCAATCGCCGTCAGATGTTCAACCACCATGCTCGCCTTCGGATGCCAGAAATACGGCGGATGCGAAACAATCGCGGCAGCACCCGTTGTCGCAACGTGTTTGGCGCGCTCGACGGCAATGTTGGTACCGGCATCGCTGACATGCGCGATCACCGGTACGCGGCCTTTGACCTGCTTCAACACGAAGTCGAGCAGCACGCCCTGTTCGTCATCCTTCAGGCTCATGTCTTCGCCTGTCGGCATCGGCGCCGCCAGCGCTTCAGCACCGTTTTTCAGGTGAAATTCGATCAGCTTTGCGTAGGTTTCGTAATCGATGCTATGGTCAGCCTTGAACGGCGTGACCGGGGTGTGAACCAAACCTGGTTTGAATATGGCCATGATCTATGTCTTTCGCGTTCGTATGGATTACCAGCCGTGCGGCTCGGTCTGCAGAATATTGAGTTCTTCAAGTTGCTGGCGCAGGAAGGCGATACGTTCCTTGGTTGCCGTCGGCTGCGGCGAGCGCGTCGGCCCGACCGGGCGTCCCATCATGATCATCGCGCCTTTCAGCGAAGACGGGTACTGTTCCTTGAAGACGCGCCACAGACGTGAAATCTTGTACTGGCACTCGCGCGCAAGCGGCCAGTCGTTGGCGACCAGCGCGTTGTAATACTTGTTGCACAGGTTGGGCGCAATCGCGCCCGACGACGAAAACGAGCCGCAGGCGCCAAGCGGATACGAAGCCAGCAGGTGCTCGACACCCATGATGATCGAAAAACCGGGCCGCATCTTGAGCGATATGCGCGAGATCTCCATGAATTTCTCGCTATGAAAACTCGCGTCCTTCATGCCGATGTAGTTGGGCAGGCGCTCGATCAGGCGCTGCGTCAGCTCGCCGGTAAATTCAACGCCCTCGCCGTTACGCCACGGCGAATTGTAGGTAAGCATCGGCAGATCGGTCTGGGTCGCGATACGCACGATCGAATCGAATATTTCGTCCTGCGACGGCCGCCGGCAGTACGGTGAAATCGTCAGCAGCAGGTCGGCACCGATTTTCTGCGCGTGTTTGGCGATATCGAGCGAATCCTCCTCGGACAGCGTGCCGGTGAAAATCGACACCGGCACGCGGCCGGCAACGGTCTTCACCGCGATTTCAGCGCCGAGCTTGCGTTCGGCAATCGTCAGGTTCAGCGATTCGGCTTTATGGTGCGGCCAGGCGATTGCCGGCGCGCCGTTACGAACGTGAAAGTCCACCATCTTGGCAAAACCATCGCCATCAAAGCTGAAATCGTCTTTCAGCGGCGTAACAGGGGCCTGCATGACCCCATGCAATTTAATCGACATTGAATTTCCTTCGGATTGCTGCACGGTTGATACGCGGCGCCGGGGACAATCTGCGCAGCCGCACGCTACAGCTCGGGATTATAACAATAATTACATGACCATTATTTCGCCAGCCCGAGATCGGACATCAGCGTTTTGGTAATCGCGTATTCGCTTTCCAGATATTTGAGGAATTCACGGCTGCGCAGAAACTGTGAGGCAAGATTGTTTTCCTCGAGCAGCTTTTTCCAATCCGCGCTCGCCACCGTGCGCGCCAGCGCCTCTTCCCAGAACGCGGTCTGCGCGGCGGAAATTCCTTTCGCGCCGAATACGCCGCGCCAGTTCGACAGGCCATCGGTATCGATACCCTGTTCGCGCAAGGTAGCCACCGTTGCAAGCGCGCCGGCCATGCGGCGCGGCCCGGCGATGGCGAGCATGCGGATGTTGCCCGCCTGCGCCTGCGGCAGCGCCGCGCTCGCCGATGACACCACCGCCTGCAGATGGCCGCCGATTACCGCCGTAATCGATTCGGCGTTGGTCTTGAATACCACCGCCTTGAGCTTTTTTGCATCGATGCCGGCCGCTTTCGCCGCCTGCGACAGCGACAGATGATTCGGGCCGCCGCGGCTGACGGTGCCGAAGGCGACCGATTCCGGATCGGCCTTCAGACGCTCGACCAGGTCGCGCATATTCTTGAGCGGTGAATCGGTGCGCACCGAGATCACTGTGTGTTCGACCAGCAGCAGGGAGATCGGACTGAATTCCGAATAAAGCTGGGGCGTGATGCCGGCAATCTGATTGGTGATGACAGTCGGCGTCGTATACATCAGGTAGTGCGCATCGCCGCCGCGCTGACTCAGATAAGCCGGCGCCAGGGTCTGGTTGCCGCCGGAGCGGTTCATGATGACAACCGGCACCGCCAGCATTTTCTCGTCCTGCACGACCTTCTGGATCAGCCGCGCGATGTTGTCATTGAATCCGCCGGGCGCGGTCGGCAGAATTATTTCCACCGCCTTGTCTGGCCGCCAAGCCGGCTGCGCCAAGGCCGCGCCGGAGAGCAATATACCGAACACCGTTGCAACAATCAGACCTGCAGTACCTGCTCTGCGCATTGCTCACCTCACCCGCAAAAAATCGGCGCGTCCCGCCAGTTCAGGGCGCGCACCGAGCATTTCGTAATAACGCCCGGCCAGCGCCAGATCCTGCAGCGCCGTGCCGACGGATTTGAATGCAACCATGCCGCCCGCAGGCAGTGCGGTCTTGCCCGTCACGATCGCGGCCAGCGTCGTCAGTTTCTCCGCCGGCAGCGCGCCGGCGGCGATGGCCTGAATCAGATCACCGGTTTCATGCTGCGCATGCGGCGTATCGGCGACCACCAGTGTGGCCCGGCGAAAACAATCGGCATCGACTTCGGCGAACTGCTTGCGTGTATTGCCTACCGCGCACAACAGCCGGCAATCGCCCAGCCACGCGCCGCGCACGACCGGTTCTTTGGTTCGCGCGCTGCTCGCCGCGGCCACCACCTTGTGACCGCGCACGGCCGCTTCGGCGGACGCGGCTGCGCTCACCTTGATATTGAGTTTCTGCGACATCTCGCGTGCGTACGCGTCGCGATTGGCTGCGGTCGGACTCCACACTGACGCGGCAGTCACGTTGTAGACGGCGGCCAGGCTTTCAAGCTGCATGCGCGCCTGATTGCCCGAACCGACAATGCCGACCGTGACTGCGCCGTCGATCGGCACCTTGCGCGCGATCACGCCGCTGGCGCCGCCGGTGCGCAGATCGGTAATCAACTGGCCGTCGAGCCAGGCCAGCAGTGCGCCGTCCTGCAGGCTGTAGAGCGTGACGACATAACGCACACCAGCCGCATCAATCGAGTGATAAGCCTTGGTCGCCAGATAACCGGCGGCATGATCGGCGGCGACCAGCATGCGCATGGCGCCGCCCTTGAACTCGGTGATGTATTTTTGCGAGACGTCGGTTTGACCGGCGGCTTCATGCGCCAGCGCTTTTTCCAGCAGATCTATGACGTCGCGCATGGAGAGCGCGCCGTCCATCGCTGCGTAATCCAGAATTACCGCCACCTTGTTCTCCCCTGCCTGTCGATCTATTCGGCCTGTATGCCGGCGCTTTTCACCACGCGCGCCCATTTGGCAACTTCCGTACGCACAAGATTGCCGAACTCTTCGGGCGTTGCGCTCGGCGCGATTTCAGCGCCGTCCTCGATAAAACGCTTTTTGACCTCCGGGTCCTGCAACGCGCGCAGCACGGCGGTGTGCAATTTCGCGACGATATCGCGCGGCGTCGCCGCCGGCGCCATCAGCCCGAACCATTGCACCGCTTCATAACCGGGGACGCCCTGTTCGGCGACGGTCGGTATGTCCGGCGCAATCGACATGCGACGCGCGCTGGTAATGCCATAACCGCGCAGGCGGCCGGA
>JANXSE010000272.1 GCA_025356695.1 Betaproteobacteria bacterium | reverse complement strand
GCGCTGGAATTTGCGTTCTTCAAATCGTGGATCAGTTGTGCCAGATCCTCGATCGAATAAATGTCGTGATGCGGCGGCGGCGAAATCAGTTCTACGCCAGGGGTCGAAAAGCGCAGCATCGCGATGTACTCGGACACTTTTTTGCCCGGTAGCTGCCCGCCCTCGCCGGGTTTTGCGCCCTGCGCCATCTTGATCTGGATTTGTTCCGCCGACGCCAGATACTCGGCGGTGACGCCGAAGCGTCCGGAGGCGACTTGCTTGATTTTCGACTTCAGCAGATCGCCTTCTTTCAATTCGATATCGCTTTCGATTTGGTCTTTGCCAAGGCGTGAAGCGAGTGTTTCGCCGGCTTTGGCGGTGGCATAGCGGTTGCGATCCTCGCCACCCTCGCCGGTGTTCGATTTGCCGCCGATGCGGTTCATCGCGATGGCCAGGTTGGTATGCGCCTCGGTTGAAATCGAGCCCAGAGACATCGCGCCGGTCGCGAAACGCTTGACGATATCGGCCACGGATTCGACCTCCTCAATCGGCACCGGAGTGCAGCGATCGAAGCGGAATTCAAACAGGCCGCGCAGCGTCATGTGGCGCTTGGACTGATCATTGATGATCTGCGCGTATTCCTTGTAGGTCGCGAACGAATTGCCGCGCGTTGATTGCTGGAGCTTGGCAATTGCATCGGGTGTCCACATATGTTCTTCGCCGCGCACGCGGAAGGCGTATTCTCCGCCAGCCTCGAGCGCATTGGCCAGCACGGGGTCGTTGCTGAAGGCCGCGCGATGGACGCGCAGCGCTTCTTCAGCCACTGCGAACAGTCCGATACCTTCGACATTAGAAGTAGTGCCGGCGAAATATTTGTCGATCAATGCGCGCGACAGCCCGACCGCTTCGAAAATCTGCGCGCCGGTGTACGACATATAGGTCGAAATGCCCATCTTCGACATCACTTTGCGCAGGCCTTTGCCGATCGCCTTGACGAAATTCTTGATCGCTTTTTTGCTGTCAAAATCAGGACCGAAAACACCGCGCTTGCCCATGTCGAGCAGGGTTTCCATCGCAACATAGGGATGAACGGCTTCGGCGCCGTAACCGCCAAGCAGTGCAAAGTGATGCACTTCGCGTGCCGAACCGGTTTCGACAACCAGACCGGTGGAGGTGCGTAGGCCCTTCCCGACCAGATGCTGGTGGATCGCCGAAACCGCGAGCAGCGCAGGAATCGCGACATGATCGCGGTCGACCTTGCGGTCCGAAATGATCAAAATCGAAAAACCGCTGCGCACAGCGTCTTCGGCTTGTGCGCGCAGGGAGGCAAGACGGGCCTCGATCGCATGGTTGCCCCACGCGGCGGGATAGCAGATGTCCAGTTCGCAGCTTTTGAATTTGCCTTGCGTATAGCGGTCGATATGGCGGATTTTTTCCATTTCGAAAAAATCAACGACCGGCTGGCTGACTTCGAGCCGCAGCGGCGGATTCAGTTCGTCGATGCCGAGCAAATTCGGTTTGGGCCCGATGAACGACACCAGCGAAGTCACCATTTCTTCACGGATCGGGTCGATCGGCGGATTGGTGACCTGTGCAAACAGCTGCTTGAAATAATGGTAAAGCGTCTTGTTTTTGTCAGACAGTACCGCCAGCGGCGAGTCGTTGCCCATTGAGCCGGTCGCCTCTTCGCCATTCAGCGCCATCGGTGTCATCAGGAACTTGAGGTCTTCCTGTGTATAGCCGAACGCCTGCTGGCGATCTAGCAATGAGATCGACGAACGTTCGGGCTGCTGACGGTCGCTTTCAACTTCATCGAGCTTGACGCGGATGCGGTCGATCCATTCGCCATAGGGCTTGGCGCCGGCGAGGGTGTCCTTCAATTCCTTGTCGTCGATGATGCGGCCTTTCTCGAGGTCGACGAGGAACATCTTGCCCGGCTGCAGGCGCCATTTTTTGACGATTTTCTCTTCGGGAATCGGCAGGCAGCCGCATTCCGAACCCATGATCACCAGATCGTCGTCGGTGACGATATAACGCGCCGGGCGCAGACCGTTGCGATCCAGCGTCGCGCCGATCTGGCGGCCGTCGGTAAATGCCATTGCCGCGGGGCCGTCCCACGGTTCCATCATGGCGGCGTGGTATTCGTAGAATGCGCGACGGCTGGTGTCCATCAGCGTGTGACTTTCCCACGCCTCCGGAATCATCATCATCATTGCGTGCGACACGGAGTAGCCGCCCATAACCAGCAGTTCGAGCGCGTTGTCGAAGGATGCCGAATCGGACTGGCCGTCGTAAATCAGCGGCCACAGTTTTTCGAGGTCTTTACCAAGGATAGGGCTGGAAATCGCACCCTGCCGCGCGCGTATCCAGTTGACGTTGCCTCGCAGCGTGTTGATTTCACCGTTGTGTGCAACGAGGCGAAACGGGTGCGCGAGATCCCAAGTCGGGAAAGTGTTGGTCGAGAAGCGCTGGTGCACGAGCGCCAGCGCCGACACCACGCGCTCGTCCTGCAGATCCTTGTAGTAAGCGCCAACTTGTCCCGCAAGCAGCATGCCTTTGTAAACCACGGTGCGCGCCGACATCGATGGCACATAGAATTCCTTGCCATGGGCGAGGTTGAGTGCCTGAATGGCGTGCCCGGAGCTTTTGCGGATGATGTAAAGCTTGCGCTCCAGCGCGTCGGTGACCGTGACGCCGCGACCGCGACCGATAAAGACCTGGCGGATGACCGGCTCGATTTTCTTGACCGATTCGCCGAGCCCGCTATTGTCGCGCGGCACATCGCGCCAGCCGAGCAAAATCTGCCCTTCTTCCTTGATCGAGCGTTCGATTTCGTATTCGCAGGCGAAGCGTGAGGCCGGTTCTTGAGGCAAAAACACCATGCCGACGCCGTATTGGCCAGCCGGCGGGAGCTTGATCCCCTGTTTCGACAATTCTTCGCGAAAAAAGGCATCCGGAATCTGCAGCAGTATTCCGGCACCGTCACCAGCCAGCGGATCTGCGCCAACCGCACCACGGTGGGTGAGGTTTTTGAGAATCTGCAAACCTTGCTCGACGATGGCGTGGGATTTCGCGCCTTTGATGTGTGCGACAAAACCGACGCCACAAGCGTCGTGTTCGTTGGCGGGATCGTACAATCCCTGGGCACAGGGCGGCTGCGTCACTGGCTACCTCACGGGTAAAAAAGGCCGGTTGAAAGCCAACCGGCCTGAATTTGCGATAATTGCGGCGAAACGCCTGAAATATACAGGCATAGGGGTTTGACTTCAAGGCTTTGAAATGCCTTGGGAATCAATGAGGTTTTCGGACAGACGGCGGCCGGTTGTTGCGGCGCGGCAATGGTGATCTAGATTTCGTCTACTGCAAACAATCTTCGGTGTTCGCGCATGGCGTAACGATCGGTCATGCCGGCGATGTAATCGGCCACCATGCGCGGCTTTGCGGCCGCTAAACTGGTTTGATATTGCGGAGGTAGCAAGCGCGAGTCCGCTAAAAAAGCATCAAACAGTTCGCTGACGACGCGCCGCGCCTTCGCGGTCATGCGGCAGACTTGGTAATGCCGGTAAAGATTGTCGCGCAGAAAGATCTTGAGTTCCTGCTGTTGGCGCGCCAGTGGCGCGCTGAATGCAACCAAGGGCGGTGCTTTTTGCACATCTTCGACGCAGCGCGGTGCGTGTTCACGGATGTTGCGTGCAGTCTGTTGCGTCAGATCGACGACCAGTGTGCTGATCATGCGACGAATGGTCTCGTGGACAAGGCGCCGCGCATCAAGTTTCGGATAAACTTCCAGCACGAGTTTTTGGTGGCGCGCAAAAAGGCTGACTTCGGAAAGTTGCTCAATGGTGAGCAGCCCGGAGCGCAGCCCGTCATCGACATCGTGATTGTTGTAAGCCAGTTCGTCGGCGAGATTTGCCAGTTGCGCTTCCAGCGATGCGCGGCGGCGTTTGATGAAGCGCTGGCCGACATCGCCCAGCAGCCGCGCATTTTTCAATGAACAGTGTTTGAGTATTCCCTCGCGTGTTTCGAAGCACAGATTTAATCCGTCGAAGGCGGCGTAACGGCGTTCGAGAACGTCCACCACACGCAACGACTGCAGATTGTGCTCGAAGCCACCGTAGGGGCGCATGCATCGATTCAATGCGTCCTGGCCGGCGTGACCGAATGGCGTGTGGCCCAAATCGTGGGCGAGGGAAATCGCCTCGACAAGGTCTTCATTGAGTCGCAGGCTGCGCGCCACCGATCGCGCAATCTGGGCGACCTCGAGGCTGTGCGTGAGGCGCGTGCGGAAGAGATCGCCTTCGTGGTTGACGAACACCTGTGTCTTGTACTCGAGGCGGCGGAATGCAGTCGAGTGAATGATGCGGTCGCGGTCGCGCTGAAATTCCGTGCGGCCGACTGGCGCAGTTTCGCGTACGCGGCGTCCGCGCGATGTCTTCGGGTTTACCGCATATGCAGCGAGTTCAATCACGATGAACTGAATTTTTGAGGGCGGTCTCGACGGCCCCACGCGTCACGTCGGCAGTTAGAAACGCACGGCCCATTTCGCGCATCAGGATAAAGCGCAATTTTCCGCCCTCGACTTTTTTGTCGTGTCCCATCAATTCAAGGTAGCGGTCCGTACCAAGGTCCGGAATCGAAACGGGCAACCGCGCCCGTTCGAGAATCGACTCGATGCGGCCGACATCGTCGGCACGCAGCAGCCCCATGTTCTGTGACAGACGCGCAGCGACAACCATGCCGGCCGCAACTGCTTCACCGTGCAACCAGTTGCCGTAACCCATGCCGGACTCAATGGCATGGCCGAATGTATGCCCAAGATTGAGCAGCGCGCGTTCACCGGTTTCTTCGCGCTCGTCGGCCGCCACTACCGCCGCTTTGTTCTCGCAGGAACGCTGGATGGCGAAGGCCAATGCCGCCGCATCGCGCGAATTCAGGGCATCTATATTGGATTCTAGCCAATCGAAGAAAGGCAGATCGCGAATCAGGCCGTACTTGATTACCTCGGCAAGTCCCGCTGCCAATTCGCGGTCCGCGAGCGTGGCGAGAGCGATGGTGTCCGCGATTACCGCCTGCGGCTGGTAAAACGCGCCAATCATATTTTTGCCGCGCGGATGGTTGATCGCGGTCTTCCCCCCCACCGAAGAGTCGACAAGGGCGAGCAGCGTGGTCGGCACCTGGATAAAGGGGACGCCGCGCAGATAAGTCGCGGCGGCGAAACCTGTCAGATCACCGACTACCCCGCCGCCGAGCGCGAT
>JANXSE010000255.1 GCA_025356695.1 Betaproteobacteria bacterium | reverse complement strand
ATGCGCATCCGCAGACAGATATGACCAGAACGGATGGAATTTTCAAGGCTGCACCCTCACCCCGGCCCTCTCCCTGAGGGAGAGGGTGAGAACGGCGCACATTCGCTGACGCGAATGTGCGTGTAATCATAGGCCGTGTTGTTTGAACCACGCCTGCATTTTCTGCCAGCCGTCTTCCGCGGCTTCCTGGCGGAAGCTCGGGCGATAGTCGGCGTAGAAAGCGTGCGGCGCTTCGGGATACACAATGATTTCACTGGCGGTGTTGCCGGCGGCTTTGAGCGCGGCGCGCATTTGCTCGACGTGGTCCTGCGGAATGCTCGCATCCTGTCCGCCGTAAAGACCGCGCACGGGTACTTTCAGCACCGGTGCCAGTTCGACCGGATAAGCCGGTTGCAGCGGCGCTTTCGAGGGCGCGACGAGACGGCCGTACCAGGCGACACCGGCGCGCACTTTCGGGTTGTGCACGCAGTAGGTCCACGTAATGCGGCCGCCCCAGCAGAAACCGGTGATGCCGAGTTTCGACGTGTCGCCTTTGCCGCTGGCATTGGCGAATACCACCGCGGCGTCGAGGTCCGACATGACCTGGCTGTCGGGCACGTGGTTGACGACCTTGGCGAAGATTTCGGTGTTGTCGGTGAACTTAGTGACGTCACCCTGGCGGAAATAGAGTTCCGGCGCGATTGCGTAGTAGCCGAGCTTGGCGAGGCGGCGGCAGACGTCCTTGATGTGTTCATGCACGCCAAAAATTTCCTGCACCACCAGCACCACCGGATACTTGCCGTTTTTCTCGGGCACTGCGCGGTAGGCGGGAATCGGGCCGTCGCGCGTGTCGAGTTTGACTTCACCGGCAGTCAGGCCGTTGGTGTCGGTGGTGATCACGCTGGCGGCGACCGGCACCATCGAGCGTGCGAAGCCCTGATGCAGCCAGGCGGTGAAACGGTCGCGCAGGCTGTTGTCGTTGGCCGGCGCGAAGCCGTCGGCACCGGTGAATACTGAAGTTGTCATGGCGTTCCCCTCGTTGGATGGACGCCGCTTCGTGTCGGCGGCGTGAGGCGCAGATTATAGGGAACCCCGCGCTGCACCAGCAAGCGCGGCGCATTCGCGTTTATTCCGCTGGTTTGACTTCCTTTACGGCACCTTTCCAGCCGCCGGCCGAGAGGTCGAACACGATCCCCGTCGGGTCGCGGAATTTGACTTCGTAATTGCTTTTGGTGGCTTCGGTAGGGCGGCCGCGCAGATAAACGGCGCCGGCGGCGGTGGCCTGTGCTTCAGCCTCGGCGAGATCGTCGACCCACATGCCGAAGTGGATGGTGCCGATCAGCGGTTTGTCGTTGTTCATGTCGGGAATTTTGCCGCCCTTGTAATCGAGCAATGCGATGTTCATGGTGCCGTCGGTCATGAAAACGCCGCGGCCGGCGTCGCCAGCCTTGGTCATGCCGAAGGCCTCCTCGAAAAACTTTTGTGCGGCGGCGACATCTGCGACCGAGATGGCGATGTGACGAAGGCGGGCTTTGCGGGTGGCCATGGGTTGTGTCCTTGCGCGGGCACCAACGGAATGTTGGCACTGGTGTACGATGCTACCCGTTAGCTGCGACGCAGCGCAATCACGGGAAACGCTTATGCACTTCAATCGATTCGGCGCGGCGCGATGCTGTGCCGCGATATTTTCAATGCTGGTCGCGGCCGGCGTGTCGGCGCAGACGTGGAAGCCGGAGAAGCCGGTTGAAATCATTATCGGCACCAGCGCCGGCGGACCGCAGGACCGCATGGGGCGCGCGGTGCAGCGCATATTGCAGGAACGCAAGCTGGTGCTGACGCCGGTTAACGTCACCAACAAGGCGGGTGGCGGCGGCGCCGTGGCGCTCAATTTCTTGAACCAGCATGCCGGCGACGGCCATTACCTGGCGGTCAACGCGCTGTCGACGCTGACCAACCACATCACGGCCAAAAGCACGATCGGCCCGGCCGACCTTACACCGCTGGCGATGATGGGTGCGGAATACGTCGGCATCGTGGTGCGCGCGGAGTCGCCGCTGAAGACGGGCAGGGATGTGCTCGATCAGCTGAAAAAAGATCCGTCTTCGCTCAGCATTGCGGTGGGCACCGCGCTCGGCAATGCGACGCATTTGTCGTTCGTGCTGGCGATGAAAGCAGGCGGCGTCGATATCCGCAAACTGAAAACCGTCGTCTTCGGCTCGGGCGGCGATTCGATGACCGCGCTGCTCGGCGGCCATGTCGATCTGGCGGCCAGCGCGCCGTCGGCGATGTTGTCGCAGGTGCAGGCCGGCAAACTGCGCCTTATCGTTATCGGTGCGCCGGCGCGTCTTGGTGGCGAGCTGGCAAAAATTCCGACGTGGAAGGAACTTGGCGTCAACAGCGCGTTCGACTTGTGGCGCGGCCTTGCCGGGCCCCGGGGCATGACGCGCGCGCAGATCCAGTTCTGGGATGCGGCGCTGGGTGCCCTGGTCAAAACCGACGAGTGGAAAAAAGAACTCGCCGAAAACCAGGTCGAGAATATTTACAAGAACAGTGCCGACACGGCGCTGCAGTGGAAGGCTGAGTACGAAGAAGTTAAAGGTGTGCTGCTCGAACTCGGCTTGGCAAAGTAAACACCGCCAGCAGCCGTAGCCCGGATGGAATGAAATGAAATCCGGGGTCGAGCATCCCGGAATACGCTGCACTCCTTCCGGGCTACAGGCCGCTGATCGAACTCGGCTTCGCCAAATAACCGAGCCGGCGGGCGCGGTCTTATTTCAGTGCAATCGCAACTTCGTCGCCTTTCGGCGTGAGCGTCACGCCGTAGGTTTTGCTGGCGGCAGCGATTTCCTTGAGTGTTTCCTGTTCATCGACCAGCGCGCACAGCACCGATTCGTTTTCCTCGTTGTGGCGTACGAACTGGAAGGTCGCGCCCTTGAGCGCCTTGCCGTCGACCGTGATGCGCGCCAGCATGCCGACCCAGTTGCCGTGTTTGCGTCCGCCGTGTCCGGTGTGAAAGGAGAAACTGCCGAGGCCGTAAAAAACCGGCTTGCCTTTGTAGGCCTCCACCGCCAGCGAATAATGCGGGCCGTGGCCCATGACGACATCGGCGCCGGCGTCGATCGCCGCGTGCGCCCATTCGGTCATGTAATCGAGCACTTCCGTTTTCAGGCCCCAGTGGCAGGAGACGACCAGCACGTCGCATTTCGCGCGCAGCGCGGCGACGTCTTCGCGGAACAGTTTCATGTGCGCGGCATCGCACCAGGTCATGATCACCGGCGGCAGGCCCGGACGGTTGCAAGGCGGGATGTCAACGCGCGTCTTGTGCAGCGGCAGCTGGTAGGCAGTGTGGCCTTTCATCACCGCGACACCGGCGGTGTGTTTGGTCGCTTCGTGATTGGTCGGCCAATACACGGCGGTGCGTTGCATGAAGCCGTAGCGCACGCCGTTGCGTTCGAGGATGACCGGCGCGTAGGCGGCGTCGCGGTTGGCGCCGGCGCCGGTGTGCGGAATGCCGACTTCATCGAGGCGCGCGATTGATTTCGTGATGGCCGCTTCGCCGTAGTTCACGTTGTTGGCAATGCCGACCGCCTGGATGCCGCCGTTCTTGAGCGCTTCGCCGGCCGGCGCCGGATCGGCGAAGAAGCCCTCGTTCTCAACCGAATGTCCGGCCGGCGGCAGGTAAAGACAGCATTCCATATTGCTGAAAACGATGTCGGCGGCTTTGAATTCCGCGGTCACGCGGCGAAACGGCACGGTCGGGTCGACGACATTCATCAGATTGAGGTCGCCGGTCAGGATCAGTTTTTGGGGCATGGCGCTGGATTCCGTTCAGTGGGGAAATGGCTGGCGGTGATTATAACGAAGACCGTGCGGCGGATTTTTATCACGTACGTTGCGCGCGGTTTCGGTGGTTTTATGCGGCGCCAAATATCATTTGATATCGGCGTGCCCCTTTGTTATAACGGCGCCGTAGCTCAGGCAAAAGGAGGATCGTATGTTCAAGCATATCTTGATTCCTACTGACGGATCCGAGCTGTCGAAAAAAGCGATCCATATCGGCGTCGACCTCGCCAAATTTCATGGCGCCAGCGTGACCGGCGTGCATGCGGTCCCCGACTATCACCTGATGATCGCCTACGAAGGCGCTTTCGATCCGGTGACCGAGGAACGCATCGAGAAAGAGGCGCGGGCCCGCGCTGAATCCTATCTCGACTACATCAAGCAAACGGCGACGGCGGCCGGGGTTGTGTGCGATACGGTGTGTGAAACCAACGATCACCCGTATGACGCAATCATCAAGACCGCCGAAGGCAAGGGCTGCGATCTGATCGTTTTGCATTCGCACGGGCGCAAGGGGCTGGCGGCAGCCCTGCTGGGCAGCGAAACCCGCAAAGTGCTGTTCTACGCCAAGATTCCGGTCATGGTGGTGCGCTAGGTGCTGACGCGGAATAAAGTCACGTTTGATGGATTATTTTCTGGCCCATAAAATAAATAACATATTGAAAAACAATACTTAAATGTAATATTTAGAATATTTATTGCAAAGCAGCAGAAAATGCTTGCGTGGAGGGCGGTTTGAGGACATAATGGTGTCGCGTTGGGCATCTTTACAGGTGTCGGCGCATATCCTCCAAAACCTCCTCCTTTGGTGGAACCTCAGCGCAACCCTTCGGGGTTGCGCTTTTTTTTGTCTTTTCGACCCCAGCATTGCCCGCTTCTGGGTGAGTTAGGCGGACTTTGAACATCTTTTGCGCCGGCATCTGCATAGCGGCCGTTGATCGACGCGCCACTAAACAATCAAAAGTAATTTCGCCGGCTCCACACGACGTTGTTTAAATGTGCGCCGAACCTGATGCGCCCGGTTTGACGATGAGGCGATTCGGATATACTTGTCCGTCTTGCCGGCAGCATGGCCGCCGGCAACACCGGCACGCGCTGGGACGTCTGCGGATGTCTTTATCAACGGCAAGGCGCCGCAATTTTTCGTGATGTTCGATGGATTGCGGCAGGCAGGCTGCCGGCCGGATGAGCGGGCGGTGCGGTGAAATCGGCCATGCGCAATAGACAGGGCAATCCATGAAGATTCACGAATATCAGGCAAAAGAAGTACTGCGCCGGTTTGGCGTTGTCACGCCGCGCGGCGTTGCGTGTTTCAGCGTCGATGAAGTGGTTGCAGCGGCGCGGACATTGGGCGGCAAGGTGTGGGTCGTGAAAGCGCAGATCCATGCCGGCGGCCGCGGCAAGGGCGGCGGTGTCAAACTGGCGCGCTCACTCGACGAAGTCAAATCGTACGCCGGTCAAATTCTCGGCATGATGCTGAAGACGCACCAGACCGGCCCCGAGGGACAAAAAGTGCGCCGCCTTCTCATCGAAGAAGGCGCCGACATCAAGAAAGAACTCTACGTCGGCATGGTGGTTGATCGCGGCACCCAGCGCGTTTGCCTGATGGCGAGTTCCGAGGGCGGCATGGATATCGAGGAAGTCGCCGCGCATACGCCGGAAAAAATCCACAAGGTGTTTGTCGATCCGGGCAGCGGCCTGAAAGATGCCGAAGCCGACGATGTCGCGCGCAAGATCGGCATTCCGGAGGGCTCGATCGCCAAGGCACGCGTTGCGCTGCAGGGGTTGTATGGCGCGTTCGACGAAACCGATGCTTCGCTGGCCGAAATCAATCCGCTGATCCTCACCGGCAGCGGTGATGTCATCGCACTCGACGCCAAATTCAACTTCGACGACAACGCGCTGTTCCGCCATCCGGATATTTTTGCGATGCGCGACCTCGATGAAGAGGATCCGTTCGAAGTGCAGGCCTCGAAATTCGATCTCAATTACATTTCGCTCGACGGCAACATCGGCTGCCTCGTCAATGGTGCGGGGCTGGCGATGGCAACGATGGACATCACCAAGCTCTACGGCGGCAGCCCGGCCAACTTCCTCGACGTCGGCGGCAGCGCCACCGCGGAGAAGGTGACCGAGGCCTTCAAGATCATGCTGAACAATCCGAAGGTGAAGGCGATCCTCGTCAACATTTTCGGCGGCATCATGAAATGCGACGTCATTGCGCAGGGCATCGTCACCGCGGCGCGGCAGGTCCATCTGACCGTGCCGCTGGTGGTGCGTCTCGAAGGCACCAACGTTGATCTGGGCAAGAAGATCCTCGCCGATTCCGGATTGCCGATCATCTCCGGCAACAATATGGACGACGCTGCTTCCAAAGTCGTCAAGGCGGCGCTGGCGGTGACCGGCGGCAAGTCTGCAGCCAAGATCAAAGCGAAGCCGGTTGCGGTAACGGCCAAGCCGAAGAAAAAAGTGGCCGCGAAAAAAGCCAAACCCAAGGCTAAACCCAAGTCCAAACCAAAGGCGAAAGCCGCGGTGAAGACCAAGTCGAAAGCCAAATCGAAAGCAAAGGCGAAGCCGAAAGCGAAAGCCAAGCCGGCCCGCAAGAGCGTGGCGAAACGCAAAGCAAAGCCTGTTAAAAAGTCTGCGAAGAAGCGCGCTGCGCGCAAAGCCGCAGCCAAAGGGAAACGCAAATGAGCATTTTGATCAACAAGAACACCCGCGTGATGACGCAGGGCATCACCGGCAAGACCGGTATGTTTCATACCAAAACGGGCAAGGAATACGCCAACGGCGCGAACTGTTACGTCGCCGGTGTGAACCCGAAAAAACCGGGCGAATCGTACGAAGGTATTCCAATTTTCGCCACCGTGCGCGAAGCGAAGGAACAGACCGGCGCCAATGTGTCGGTGATTTATGTGCCGCCACCCTTTGCGGCAGCGGCGATCGACGAAGCGGTCGAGGCCGATCTCGATCTCGTCATCTGTATCACTGAAGGTATTCCGGTGCGCGACATGATCCGCACCAAATACAAAATGCTCGGCCGTCGCACCCGATTGATCGGGCCGAATTGCCCCGGCGTGATTACGCCGGATGAAATCAAGATCGGCATCATGCCCGGACACATTCACAAGAAGGGCCCGGTCGGTGTGGTGTCGCGCTCGGGCACGCTGACTTATGAAGCGGTCGGCCAGTTGATGGAGCAGGGGCTCGGCCAGTCATCGTGCGTCGGCATCGGCGGCGATCCGGTCAACGGCATGAAACACCTCGAGGTGATGAAACTATTCAACGACGACCCGGACACCGAAGCGGTGATCATGGTCGGTGAAATCGGCGGCTCGGACGAAGAAGACTGCGCGCGCTGGATCAAAGAGAACATGAGAAAGCCGGTGGTTGGATTCATCGCCGGCCTCACCGCGCCGCCCGGCAAACGCATGGGTCATGCGGGCGCCATCATCTCCGGCGGCAAGGGTACCGCGACGGAAAAACTGGCCGTCATGGAAGAGTGCGGAATCAAGATCACGCGCAACCCGGCCGCAATGGGCAAGCTGCTCAAGTCGGTGCTGAAATAATCCGGCGCGACAACGCGCCGCCTGCGGCGGCAATCGACGGGAGTCTGCATTGAAACGGGAAAACACCAACGGCAGGCGCGGCCGCATGAAGGGCCGGCCGCTTGAGGCGTCGGCGCAGGCCGACATTCAGGCCTTGCTTGGCAACGCGCCGCGCCGGCGCGATCTGCTCATCGAGCATCTGCATAAAATCCAGGACCGCTACGGCCATATCTCCGCGGCACACGCCGTGGCGCTGGCGCGCGAGATGAATCTGGCCACTGCCGAGGTCTACGAGGTCGCCACTTTTTATCACCATTTTGATGTGGTCAAAGAAGGCGACGCCGTGCCGCCGGCGCTGACCGTGCGCGTCTGTGATTCGCTGTCGTGCGAAATAGCCGGCGCGCAATCGTTGCTCGGAAAATTAAAAACAACGCTGGGCGTGAAAGTGCGCGTGATTCCCGCGCCCTGCGTCGGGCGTTGTGAGCAGGCGCCGGTCGCGGTGGTCGGACAGAATCCGCTGGCCAACGCGACGCTGGAAAAAGTTGCCGCTGCGGTGAAGGCGGGCCAAACGAAATGCGCGGTCGAAAAATACACCGGCTTCGATGCCTATCGCCGCAAGGGCGGATACAACATCGCGGTCGAATGCCTGGCCGGCAGGCGCGACGCCGAAGACATTCTGAAAACGATGGAGTCATCGAGCCTGCGCGGGCTCGGTGGCGCGGGTTTTCCAACCGGGCGCAAGTGGCGCATTCTGCGCGGCGAAAAAATGCCGCGCCTGATGGCGGTGAACATCGACGAGGGCGAACCGGGCACCTTCAAGGACCGCTATTACCTCGAACGCGATCCGCACCGTTTTCTCGAAGGCCTGCTGATCGCGGCGTGGACCGCGCAGGTGTCCGCGGTCTACGTTTATCTGCGCGATGAATATGCCGGCGTGCGCGCGATTCTTGAAAAAGAAATCGCCGCGCTGCAGAAAAATCCGCCGTGCCCGTTGCCGCCGATTCATTTGCGCCGCGGCGCTGGCGCTTACATCTGCGGTGAAGAGTCGGCGATGATCGAATCGATCGAGGGCAAACGCGGCATGCCGCGCCTGCGCCCGCCGTATGTGGCGCAGGTCGGCTTGTTCGGTTACCCGACGCTCGAGCACAACATGGAAACGCTGTTCTGGGTGCGCGAGATCCTTGAAAAAGGCGCCGACTGGTTTGCCAGTCAGGGCCGCAATGGTCGCAAGGGGCTGCGCAGTTTCTCGGTGTCGGGGCGCGTGAAAAAGCCGGGGGTGCATCTGGCGCCGGCGGGTATCACCGTCAAGGAACTGATCGAAGAATACTGCGGCGGCCTGCTGGCGGGGCACAAGTTTTATGCCTATCTGCCCGGCGGCGCGTCGGGCGGCATTCTGCCCGCGAGCATGGGCGACATCCCGCTCGATTTCGACACGTTGCAACCGCACGGTTGTTTCATCGGTTCGGCCGCGGTAATCATCTTGTCGGACCGCGACAAGGCGGCATCGGCGGCGCGCAATCTGCTCAAATTTTTCTCGGAAGAATCCTGCGGCCAGTGCACGCCCTGCCGCGTCGGCACCGCCAAAGCGCTCAACCTCATGCAGGCCGGCACCTGGAACCAGCCGCTGCTTGAAGAACTCTCATCGACGATGGTCGATGCCTCGATCTGCGGCCTCGGGCAGGCGGCGCCGAATCCGGTGCTTAGCGTGATCAAATATTTCGGGCACGAAATCAAATAGCGCTGTTGGTTTCAGCGAAGGAACGAATCATGACGGCGACGAGCAAATACGAACACGCGGCCATGCCGGTTGAGTTCAAACTCAATGGCAAAGATGTCGCCGCCAATGCCGGCGAGACTATCATTCAGGTCGCCAAGCGGCTTGGCATCGAAGTGCCGCACCTCTGCTACAAGGAGGGCCTGCGGCCCGATGGTAATTGCCGAGCGTGCATGGTCGAGATCAAGGGCGAGCGCGTGCTGGCACCGTCCTGCTGCCGCCAGCCGGCCAAGGGCATGGAAGTCAGCACCGACAGTGCGCGCGCTTTGGCGTCGCAGAAGATGGTGCTGGAACTGCTGATGTCGGACATGCCGAAAGAGCGGCACACGCTCAATTCGGAACTCGACCAGTGGGCGGCGAAACTGAAGGTCGGCAAGCCGCGTTTCGCGCCGCGGCATGCGGTGAAGTCCGATCTGTCGCACCACGGCATCGCGGTCAATCTCGATTCCTGCATTCAGTGCACGCGCTGCGTGCGCGCCTGCCGCGAAGAGCAGGTCAACGACGTCATCGGTTACGCCTTCCGCGGCGAACATGCGAAAATCGTTTTTGATCTTGACGACCCGATGGGCGATTCAAGCTGTGTGGCCTGCGGCGAATGCGTGCAGGCCTGCCCGACCGGCGCGCTGATGCCGGCGCGCGACGCCGGCATGGTCAAGCCCGCAAAGCAGGTGCACTCGGTGTGCCCGTATTGTGGCGTCGGCTGCCAGCTCACCTATAACGTTAAAGACAACAAGATACTGACGGTCGATGGACGCGACGGCCCATCTAATCATGGCCGCCTCTGTGTCAAAGGCCGCTATGGGTTCGATTACGCGCATCACAAGCAGCGTCTGACCAAACCGCTGATCCGCAAACCCGGCGTGCCGAAGTCCGCCGACTTCGCCATGGATCCGGCCAATCCGCTCGAATATTTCCGCGAAGCGACTTGGGACGAGGCGCTGGATCTCGCCGCCGGCAAACTGAAGGCCTTGCGCGACACGCGCGGCAGTTCGTCGCTGTGCGGTTTCGGTTCGGCCAAGGGCAGCAACGAAGAGGCCTATCTCTTCCAGAAATTGGTGCGCACCGGTTTCGGTACCAATAATGTCGACCATTGCACGCGCCTGTGTCATGCCTCGAGTGTCGCCGCGCTGATGGAGGGTGTCAGCTCCGGTGCCGTGTCGAACCAGATTAACGATGTGGCGAACGCCGACGTCATCATGGTGATCGGTGCCAACCCGGCCTCGAACCACCCGGTGGCGGCGACGTGGATGAAGAACGCGGTGAAACGCGGCGCCACGCTGATCGTCGCCGACCCGCGCCGCGGCGATCTGGCGCGGCACGCGAAATATTACCTGCAGTTCAAGCCCGACACCGACGTTGCGCTGTTGAACGCGATGATGCATGTGATCGTGCACGAAGGCCTGGTCGACGAGGCCTTCATCCGCGCGCGCACCATCGGTTACGACGAACTCAAACAGAACGTCGCCAATTACAGTCCGGAGGCGATGGCGCCGGTGTGCGGCATTCCGGCCGAAACCATCAAGACGGTGGCGCGGCTGTACGCGAAGTCGAAGGGCTCGATGATTTTCTGGGGCATGGGCGTTTCGCAGCACATCCACGGCACCGACAATGCGCGCTGCCTGATCGCGTTGTGCATGATGACCGGTCAGATCGGCCGACCCGGCACCGGCCTGCATCCGCTGCGCGGCCAGAACAACGTGCAGGGCGCCTCCGATTCGGGCCTGATCCCGATGTTCCTGCCGGACTACCAGCGCGTCGCCAACGATGAGGCGCGCGCGCGCTTCGAAAAATTGTGGAACACCACGCTGGATCCGAAACCGGGTCTGACGGTGGTGGAGATCATGGACGCAGTGCATGCCGGCACCATCCGCGGCATGTACATCATGGGCGAGAACCCGGCGATGTCCGATCCGGATGCGCACCATGCGCGAGAAGCGCTGGCCAAACTCGAACATCTCGTCGTGCAGGAAATCTTCCTGACCGAAACCTGTTACCACGCCGACGTCATATTGCCGGCAACCGTCTGGCCGGAAAAATCCGGCACCGTCACCAACACCGACCGCATGGTGCAGATGGGCCGCCAGGCATTGACGCCGCCGGGAGAGGTGAAACCGGACCTCTGGATCATCCAGGAAATTGCGCGCCGCATCGGGCTCGACTGGAACTACAGCGGCCCCAAAGACGTGTTCAACGAAATGCGGCAGGCGATGCATTCGATTGCCGGCATCACGTGGGAGCGCCTCGAAGCCGAAAGCAGCGTTACCTACCCGTGTGAAAAAGAAGGCGATCCGGGTCAGCCAGTCGTCTTCATCGACAAGTTTCCGACGCCGACCGGGCGTGCCAAGCTGGTGCCGGTGGATATCATTCCGGCGGCTGAGCAGCCTGACCGCGAATTTCCGTTTGTGCTGATCACCGGCCGCCAGCTCGAACATTGGCATACCGGCGCCATTACGCGCCGCGCCTCGGTGCTTGATGCGATCGAGCCCGAACCGACCGCCTCGATTCATCCGCTCGACCTTGATGCGATGGGCGCGAAGCAGGGCGACGTCATCACCATTGAGTCGCGGCGCGGCCTGATTTCATTGCTGGCGCGCGCCGACGACGGCACGCCGCGCAATGCGGTGTTCGTGCCGTTCTGTTATTACGAAGCGGCGGCCAATCTGCTGACCAACCCGGCGCTCGATCCCTACGGCAAGATTCCGGAGTTCAAGTATTGCGCAGTCAAGGTCATGCGCGGCGGCGAACTGACGCCGCGTTCGAGCTATGGCGGCGGTCGCGATATCCGCAAGAAGGAAACCGCCTGATTCGGGGTGCCGCAGCGGTTTCTACGGTTTAAGAAATTGGCAGGAGCAGCGGAATGGATCAAGCGGGCGCCCTGATCGTCGGGCAGGAACACTGGACGCACAAGGGCGACGTCAAACTGTTTTTGTGGGAGAAGCGTGCCGTAGCGTTGAGCAGGGGCCCCGCTTGCGGGGATGCGACCGCGGAGGCATGCCAGGCGCCCGACGTGACAACGCAATCAGTCAAGATAGGCGAGCAGAGGGCGCACGTGCCGCTGCAGCCCTGCCGCGGCACCATCATCTTCGTGCACGGTTCGTCGATGGCGTCGACACCGGCCTTCGATCTGCCGCTGCCGGGCAATCCCGATGCTTCATTGATGGAATGGTTTGCGCAACGCGGTTTCGACACCTGGTGCGTCGACATGGAAGGCTACGGCCGTTCTTCGAAGCACCGCGATATCAATTGCGACATCGCCAACGGCGCCGACGATCTCGCGGCGGCGACCGACTACATCATGCAGACGCGCGGCACGAAAAAGTTCTTCATGTACGGCAGTTCGTCGGGCGGGCTGCGCGCGGCGAAATTCGCGGAGCGTCATCCCGGGCGCGTGTCGCGGCTGGCGCTCGATGCCTTCGTGTGGACCGGCCGGGGCAGCCCGACGCTGGCCGAGCGCACGAAGAAGCTGCCGCAGTGGCTGGCTTCTAACCGCCGCAGGATTGACCGCGCGTTCGTGCAAAGCATTTTCACACGCGACCACGGCGGCGGTGCCGAGCAGTCCGTGATTGATGCCTACGCCGACGCCATCCTCGCGCTCGACGATTCGGTGCCGACTGGCACCTATGTCGACATGTGCAGCAAGCTGCCGGTGGTCGATCCGGCAAAACTGAACGTGGCAGTACTGATCATGCGCGGCCAGTTCGACGGCATTGCATCAACTGAAGACCTGCTCGATTTTTACGCGCGCCTGCCGCATCCGGACAAGCAGTTTGCGGTGATGCCGGGTATTGCGCATAACAGCACCAAGCAGGCCAATTACCGCATTGCGTACCACATCCTGTTGTCGTTCTTTACGCAGCCCGAGCCGATTTACCAAGGCTAAGCGCGTGTACAAAAAAACCTTTGCAGCATTAGCCCCGGCGTTGCTGGCCGCGTCGCAGGCCTGCGCGCAGAATTTCCCGGCGCGTCCCCTGCGCCTGGTGGTGCCGTACGCCGCGGGCGGTTCGACTGATGTGCTGGCGCGTCTGATCGGGCAGAAGCTGACCGAATCGCTGGGCCACCCCGTCGTCATCGACAACCGCACCGGTGCGGGCACGCTGATTGCGACTGAAATCGTTGCGCACGCCGCGCCCGACGGCCACACATTGCTGATGGCGACGCCGCCGCTGGTGGTGGCCGATGCGCTCTACAAATCGGTGCCATTCAACGTGGCGCGCGATTTTGCGGCGGTCACTAATGTGGCGGCCACCAGCAACGTGCTGGTCGTGCATCCATCGTTGGTGGCGCAATCGGCGCGCGAACTGATCACGATGGCCAAAGCGCAGCCGGGCCGACTGGTTTATGGATCGAGCGGTATCGGCGGCGCCAGTCATCTTGCGGTGGCGCTGTTTGCGAGCATGGCTGGCGTGGAATTGCTGCACGTGCCGTACAAGGGCGGCGCACTGGCGGTGACCGATCTGCTGGGCGGCCGGCTTGCGCTGATGTTTGCAAATCTGACTACGGTGCAGCCGCACATCAAATCCGGCAAGCTGCGCGCCCTGGCGATCGGTACCGCACAGCGTTCGCTCGTGGTGCCGGAACTGCCGACGGTGGCAGAGGCAGGCGTGCCCGGGTACGAGGCGAACAACTGGAACGGCGTGGTGGCGCCAGCGGCAACGCCGCGTGCGGTAATCGAACGATTGCAGCGCGAAATCCGCACCATCGTCGAGGCACCGGAATTGCGCAGCCGCCTGTTGCAATCGGCATTCGAACCGGTTGCCGACACGCCAGAGGCCTTCAGGCGTTATCTGGAGTCTGAACGGCTGAAGTGGGGGCGGGTGGTCCGCGAGGCCGGCATCAAACCGGAATAGGCGATTAATCCGGCGTAAAATATGCGCAAAGCCGAATCTTGACTGCGGTCAAGGCTCGTAAATTCGGCGCGGCCTATATTCACAACCCGCATAAATTCAAATCAAACAATCCGCTTTGCAAATTTCTGCGCAGCGGTCGGACGAGGGATGGAGAACCATGGCGCTATCAGATATCGAAATCGCCCAGCTGGCGAAAATGCAGCGTGTCACCAAGATTGCCGAGAAGCTTGGCATCCCGGAGGAGCATCTGGTGCCGTACGGCCATTACAAGGCCAAGATCTCGCTCGAATACGTCGATAGTCTGAAAGACCGCAAAGAGGGCAAGCTGATCCTGGTGACCGCGATCAGTCCGACGCCGGCCGGAGAGGGCAAAACGACGACGACGGTCGGACTCGGCGACGCGCTGAACAAAATCGGCAAGAAAGCCGTGATCTGCCTGCGCGAACCGAGCCTCGGCCCGGTGTTCGGCGTCAAGGGCGGTGCGGCGGGCGGCGGTTACGCGCAAGTGGTGCCGATGGAGGACATCAACCTGCATTTCACCGGCGACTTCGGCGCGATCGGCCTGGCCAACAATCTGCTGTCGGCGATGATCGACAACCATATCTCGCACGGCAACGAACTCGGCATCGATCCGCGCCGCATCACCTGGAAACGCGTGATGGACATGAACGACCGCGCGCTGCGCGACATCGTCGTGTCGCTCGGCGGCACTGCCAACGGTTATCCGCGCGAAGACGGTTTCGACATTGTGGTGGCCTCCGAAGTAATGGCGATTTTCTGCCTCGCCACCTCGCTGAAGGATTTGAAGGAACGTCTCGGCAACATCGTCTTCGGCTACACGCGCGACGGCAAGGCGCTGCGCGCGCGCGATCTCAAGGCGCATGGTGCGATGACTGTGCTGCTGAAAGACCAGCTGGCACCGAACCTGGTGCAGACACTGGAGAACAACCCGGCTTTCATCCACGGCGGCCCGTTTGCCAATATCGCGCACGGCTGCAACACCGTGATCGCCACGCGCACCGCGCTGAAACTCGCCGACTATGTGGTGACGGAGGCGGGTTTCGGTGCCGACCTGGGCGCCGAAAAATTCCTCGACATCAAGTGCCGCAAATCCGGTCTACGCCCGAGCGCGGCGGTGATCGTCGCGACGGTGCGCGCGCTGAAACACCATGGCGGTGTAGGCAAGGATGCGCTGAACCAGGAAAACCTGGCAGCGCTGGAAAAAGGCCTCGCCAACCTCGAGCGCCATGTCCATAACGTGAAAAACGTTTATGGCATTCCCACCGTGGTATCGGTGAACCGTTTCACGGCCGACACACAGGCCGAGATGAATCTGTTGACGGAACGCGTTGCCAAACTCGGCGTTAAGGTGGTGGTGGCCACGCACTGGGCCGATGGCGGTGCCGGTGCGGCCAACGTGGCAAACATCGTCGTCGATCTGTGCAACGAGAAATCGAGCCCGACCTTCGTTTACGAAGACAGCGATCCGCTGTGGGAGAAAATGAAAAAGATCGCCACCCGTGTCTACGGTGCCGCCGACATTACCGCCGACACCAAGGTCAGGAACCGCATCAAGGAACTGCAGGAGGGTGGCTACGGTCACTACCCGGTGTGCGTGGCAAAAACCCAGTCGTCGTTTTCGACCGACCCGAACCTGCGCGGGGCGCCTTCGGGGCATGTCGTTAACGTACGTGAAGTGCGTCTTGCCGCGGGGGCCGAATTTGTCGTCATGGTCTGCGGCGATATCATGACCATGCCGGGACTGCCGAAAGTGCCCTCGGCAGAGAAAATCGACCTGACCGACGATGGCAAGGTGGTCGGTTTGTTCTAACGCAAGAGATTTCCCGCGTGGTTGCAGGCGCGAGGCTCGGGTATCATTACGGCCTCGCGGCATCGTGAACAAATAGCCGCATAGGCAAGCGTTACAGGAGGAGTGGATGGAGTTTCTGGCTGAAGTTCAGTCGGTGTCTTTTTGGCACGGATTGTTGTTGATCATCTGGGTCAACATTATTTTGTCCGGCGATAACGCGGTGGTGATTGCATTGGCCGCGAGGTCATTGCCGCCTCAACAGCAAAATAAAGCCATCATGTGGGGCGCTGGCGCCGCGGTTGTGCTGCGGATCATTCTCACCATCGTTGCGGTCAAACTTCTCACGCTTCCCTATCTCAAAATCATCGGTGGATTACTGCTGTTCTGGATTGCGATCGGGCTGCTGGTTCCCGAGGATGGTGGCGAGAATGTCGACAGTTCTGACAACCTGTTCCAGGCGATCAAGACGATACTGATCGCCGACCTTGTGATGAGCGTAGACAACGTGATTGCCGTTGCCGGTGTTGCCAAGGGCAGCGTGCTGTTGCTGGTACTGGGGCTGACGATCAGCATCCCGCTGGTCATTTTCGGTGCCACCATCCTGATGAAATTGATGGAGCGTTTCCCGGTCATCATTACTGCGGGTGCCGGCATACTGGGCTGGGTGGCCGGTGAAATGCTGGTGACCGACCCCTCTGTCGTCGATGGCATCAAGGAAAACATGGGTTGGATGCATTTGCACACGCCAATCGGTGACATAAGCTGGGCGCAGATTGTTGGCGTGGCCATTGTGATTGTGGTCGGCAAGTGGCTGGCTGCGCGCAAGGAAAGTGGTGCAGAAACGGTCGTCGAAATAAAACAGGACAACTGAATCCTGCCTTTATAGTGTGCTGGCTTGTTTGCGGATATACCCTGCAAAAAATTAGTGGGATGTAGTAATTGGCGTCTCGGCGCTGACTTGAAAAACATTGAGCCGGCGGCAGTCGCGGATAGCGAATGTGGTGCCTATCTGAATGCGTAGATTGTTCGTTACGTTTTTTTGAATTTACAACGATGCCCGTTGCGTTTGGAGCGGTCGGCACGACCGCTCCAGTGATGGCGGGCACAAAAAGATTAACCCGAGGAGGAGCCTCATGAATCAACAACCGCAAGCGCACGTTCGCGGCGCCGCATACCGCTGGCTACAACTTTTTCTTGGTATTGTTTGTATGGCGATGGTCGCCAACCTGCAATACGGCTGGACGTTGTTCGTCAATCCGATTGACGCCAAGTACGGTTGGGGACGCGCGGCCATCCAGATTGCGTTCACGATTTTTGTTCTGACCGAAACCTGGCTGGTGCCAATCGAGGGTTATCTGGTCGACAAGTTTGGTCCCAAACCCGTAGTCATGGTTGGCGGAATTCTTGTGGGTATTGCCTGGATCATGAACGCCTACGCGGATTCTTTGACGTTGCTTTACATTTCCGCGGCGATTGGCGGTGTCGGTGCCGGCGCCGTTTATGGCACCTGCGTCGGTAATGCACTTAAGTGGTTCCCGGACCGCAGAGGCCTGGCGGCGGGATTGACTGCTGCGGGGTTCGGTGCGGGTTCGGCGCTTACCGTACTCCCCATTCAGGCGATCATCAAGGCAAGTGGCTATGAGCAGGCGTTTCTCTATTTCGGCATCCTGCAGGGATTGATCGTATTTGTAGTTTCATTCGGTCTTACATCACCGCGCGGTGAGTTCAAGACCAGCGGTATTCACGTGCAACAGGGCAAGCGCAACTACCGACCCATGCAGATCGTTAAGAAGCCGGTATTCTGGGTGATGTATTTGATGTTTGTGCTGATGGCTGCCGGTGGGCTTATGGCGACTGCGCAACTTGCGCCGATCGCCAAGGACTTCATGGTTGCCGATGTGCCGGTGTCGATTTGGGGGCTGACGTTGCCGGCGTTGACGTTCGCGCTTTCCATCGATCGAGTCCTGAACGGCGTTACGCGACCGTTTTTCGGCTGGGTGTCAGATAACATCGGACGCGAGAATACGATGTTCATTGCGTTTGGCATCGAGGCGATCGGCATTTTTGCGCTCGCACAATTCGGTAGCGATCCGTTCATGTTCGTGGTGCTGACCGGCTTGGTATTTTTCGCCTGGGGTGAGATTTACAGCCTGTTCCCGTCGACCTGCACGGATTCTTTCGGATCGCAATATGCAGCCGCGAATGCGGGGCTCCTCTACACCGCGAAGGGCACGGCATCGCTGTTGGTGCCGTTTTCCAGCATGCTGACAACGGCGACGGGAAGCTGGCACGCGGTTTTTTATGTGGCCGCCGGCATGAACGCAGTGGCTGCAATCATGGCATTTTTTGTGCTGAAACCGATGCGCACTCGACAGCTTGCTGTGGATAGCGCCTACCAGGGACAGCCGGATCCCAAGGCCTGAGGCGGCTAGCGAGGGGCCGCGCTGATTGATATCAGCGCGGATAGGGTTCCGTGATCGGTGCGGTTTTTGCCAGTTCAACCTCGGATTTAATCACGGCACTTGCGAATCCGCACATGGCCAATACCGCAAGCACTGCTTTGATTGTCGTCCCGAGATTGGTTTTCCAAGCCTTAGTTACGGTGTTGTCGGCGCTACCTTTCGGTGCAGATTGCACGACGTTTGTCATGATGTTCCCTCGGTGATTGAGGCCGTGAAGCTGTGGCACGTTTACCGCGCAGTGTTTGCGCGTGCTGAGCCAACAACGTTATTGTCGGCCAGGCCGAGGGAAGGAAAAATATGCCAGAAGGATTAGTACCTTGCTCAAGTCGCCGGCGGACGGCGATTTTCACGGCATGCGGCTCAAGGTGTCGCCTGCACTGAGTAGAGATAGGCGTTGCGCGCGACGGTTTTCGCTAACTGCGATTAATCGAATTTAATCTTGCCGCGCCGCTTCAGGCGCGACAGGGTTTCCGGCGACAGATTGAGATAGGAGGCGAGCTCCTTTTTCGGCACGCGCTCGATGAGTTCGGCGTGTTTGCGCATGAAGCGTGCAACTCGGCCCGGCGCGTCGAGCAGGTGCAGGGTGATGGTGTGTGCCATCACCTCGCTCATCAGTTTCATGACGGCGAATTCGAACTGGTTTTTGATCGACGGGTGGCGGTTGAGAAAGGCCACCCAATCTTCCATGGCGAGACGCGCAGTGCGTGCGCGCGTGACGGCACGGATCGCATAAGGCATGGGCGTTTTCAAGCGCCAGGCGGCATAGCTGGTATCGATTTCGGTCTCGGCTGCGAACCGCAGGATCATTTCTTTGCCGGAGGGACTGGACACCACTCGCTTGAGGATGCCGTCGAGGATGAAGTACTGCTGCATCGATTCATCGCCCTGGTTTTCAAGCGGTGCGCCTTTGGTGTAATCCGTGATTTCGAGCAAAGGCTCCAGCTCTGCCCAGTGCGCGGCAGTCATCGATTTAAGCGCAAGGTTCTGGCGCAACTGCAGCCGGATGAACCTGGCTTCGGGATGTTTGTTGAGTGTGGTCATCAGGCTTTGGCGGAGCCCGGCTTTACACCTTGCGGCGGCGCCGGTTTGCGGTCGCGGCAGTATATCAAAATAGGGTTTATTGACCTTGGTCAATGCCCTCGCCACGGGCACTGCCTATATTTAAACCCCCTAAAAAAAACAAGAATTCAAGCAGTTTGAAATGCTTCGCAGACTAGGAGATTTCGATGGATACGGTTACTGAAAACAAGGGCGCCACAGCCGGCACGGAAGCACAGGAAGTGACCGATGGCTTTCACCTGATCATTGATGCCCTCAAACTCAATGGCATCGACACGATCTTCGGTTTGCCCGGCATTCCGATCACCGACTTTGCCCGCAAGGCACAGGCCTCGGGCCTGCGCGTCATTTCTTTCCGCCACGAGCAGAACGCCGGCAATGCCGCCGCCATCGCCGGCTTCATGACGCAAAAGCCCGGCATTTGCCTGACAGTGTCGGCCCCCGGCTTTCTCAACGGACTGACCGCACTGACGAATGCCACCACCAATTGTTTCCCGATGATTCTCATCAGCGGCTCGAGCGAGCGCGAAATTGTCGATCTGCAGCAGGGCGATTACGAGGAAATGGACCAGCTGGCGATCGCCAAGCCGCTGTGCAAGGCCGCCTTTCGCGTGTTGCATGCCGAGGATATCGGCGTCGGGATTGCGCGCGCGATTCGCGCTGCTGTGTCCGGTCGCCCGGGCGGCGTCTACCTCGATCTGCCGGCCAAGCTGTTCGCGCAAAGCATGGACGCGCAAGCGGGCAAGAATTCGCTGATCAAAGTGGTCGATCCGGCGCCGCGCCAGATTCCGGCACCGGACGCCGTACAACGTGCAATGGATTTGCTGAAGAATGCGAAGCGCCCGCTGATCATTCTCGGCAAAGGCGCGGCGTATGCGCAGGCCGATGCCGACATCCGCGCGCTGGTCGAAAGGACCGGCATCCCCTATCTGCCGATGTCGATGGCCAAGGGCCTGCTGCCTGACACGCACGAGCAGTCGGCTTCCGCCGCCCGCTCCTACGTGCTGCCGGCGGCGGACGTCGTGTTGATCGTCGGCGCACGCCTGAACTGGCTGCTCTCGCACGGCAAGGGCAAGACCTGGGGTGGCAAGACACACAAGGACTGGGGCGGCCAGAAGTTCATCCAGATAGACATCTCACCGCAGGAGGCCGACAGCAACGTTCGCATCGACGCGCCGCTGGTCGGTGACATCGGTTCCTGCGTATCCGCATTGCTTGCCGGCGTTGGTTCCAACTGGGCGAAGCCGCCGGTTGAGTGGACCGGTGCGATCGCCGAGCGCAAGAACAAGAACATCGCCAAGATGGCCGAGACGCTGGCGAAGAATCCGGTGCCGATGAATTTTCACAGTGCGCTGAATGTGGTGCGCGACATCGTCAAGGCGAACCCGGACGCCATCGTCGTCAACGAAGGCGCCAACGCGCTCGATTTCACGCGCAGCATTGTCGACATGTACAAGCCGCGCAAGCGTCTCGATGTCGGCACCTGGGGCATCATGGGCATCGGCATGGGCTTTGCGGTTGCCGCCGCCGTCGTCAGCGGTGAGCCGGTGATCGCGATCGAAGGCGACAGCGCCTTCGGTTTCTCCGGCATGGAAGTCGAGACCATCTGCCGCTACAACCTGCCGGTCTGCGTGGTGATCATGAACAACAACGGCGTTTACGGCGGCACCGACGTCAATCCGAGCGGCAGCGCCGATGTGGCGCCGACGGTATTCGTCAAGGGTGCGCGCTACGACAAGCTGATGGAGGCCTTTGGCGGCGTGGGCGTGCATGCGACGACCCCGGCCGAATTACGCAAGGCGATGGAAGAGGCGATTCGTTCGCGCAAGCCGACGCTGATCAATGCCGTCATCGATGAAACCGCCGGCACCGAAAGCGGCCGCATCACGAGCCTGAATCCGCAAGCCGCGAAAAAGAAATAGGTCAGATAGTTCAGCAACGGCGGATGGCTTTTCATCCGCTGCAGAATTTTTGGAGATCAGAATGGAAGCTTTAAAAGACGTACGCATACTCGACATGACCCATGTGCAGGCGGGTCCGACCTGCTCGCAACTGCTGGCATGGATGGGTGCCGACGTGATCAAGTTCGAGAATCCGACGGGTGACGCGACGCGCGGGCAACTGCGCGATGTGCCCAACGCCGACAGCCTTTATTTCACCATGCTGAACAGCAACAAGCGTTCAATCACGGTGAACATGAAAAATCCGGAAGGCAAAGAGGTGTTTGTCGAATTGCTGAAAAAATGCGACATAATCATGGAGAACTTCGGGCCCGGTGTGCTCGACCGTTTCGGGTTTACGTGGGAAAAAATACACGAGATCAACCCGCGCATCGTGATGGGCTCGATCAAGGGTTTCGGTTCTTCTGGGCCGTACTCGGATTTCAAGGCGTATGAAAACGTCGCGCAGGCGATGGGTGGCGCGATGAGCACGACCGGCGCCCCGGAAGGCCCGCCCTTTGTGACTGGCGCGCAGATTGGCGATTCGGGCACCGGACTGCATCTGGCGATCGGCCTGTTGGCGGCGTTGCGCCAGCGCGATCGAACGGGCCAGGGACAGTACGTCGAGGTGGCGATGATGGATGCGGTGATGAACCTGTGCCGCGTAAAGTGGCGCGATCACCAGCGGCTTTCCCACGGCGGACTCTCGGAGTATTCACGGCCGACCGAAGGCCTGAAGGCGACGCCGCGCGCGGGCAACGATTCGGGCGGCGGCCAGCTTGGCAATGCCATCAAATGCAAGCCGGGTGGTGTCGACGACTATATCTACGTCGTGGTGCAGGAAGCCGTTTGGGATGCGCTGGCAAAACGCATCGGCCCCGATATCGGCCAGCCGGGCCTTGCCGAGGATCCGCGCTTTGCGAAGATCGCCGACCGTCGCAAAAACCAGACGGATATGTGGGCGTACATTGAGAAGTTCGCAGCGAACTACACCAAGCGCGAATTCATGGCGATTCTCAATCCGCTCGACGTCCCTTGCGGTCCGATCATGTCGACCGAGGATCTGGCCAACGACGAGCACGTGCGCGGCCGCGACATGTATGTTGAACTTGATCATCCGCAGCGCGGCAAATGGTACAACGTCGGTATGCCGATCAAGTTGTCTGCTTCTCCGGCCGTGGTCAAACGCTCGCCGACACTCGGCGAGCATACCAACGAGATTTTGCACGAGGTGCTGGGATTCAGCGATGCGCAAATCGAGGCGAAGAAACAGGCCGGCGCATTTTCGATGCCGCCGAAGAAAAAATAGGAGCACGCATGAAAATTGCAATCATCGGGCAGCAAGACTTCGGCAAGGGCGTGCTGGAGGCTTTTCTTGCGCGTGGCGACGAAGTGGCCGCCGTTTTCTGTGCGCCGGAGAAAGAGGGGGCGCGACCGGATGTGTTACGTGTCGCGGCGCAGGAAAAAGGACTCAAGGTGCACCAGTTCAAATCGTTGCGCGCGCCCGAGGCGGTGCAGGCGATGCAGGAGGCCAATGCCGACATCGGCATCATGGCGTTCGTGCTGCAATTTGCGCCGCAGGAGTTCGTCAACATTCCGAAGTGCGGCACGATCCAGTACCACCCGTCGTTGCTGCCGAAGTTCCGCGGGCCGAGTTCGATCAACTGGCCCATCATCAAAGGCGAAACCGAAACAGGCCTGACCATTTTCCGGCCGACCGACGGGCTCGACGAGGGCGCAGTTGTGCTGCAAAAGAAAACGCCGATCAGCGCCGACGATACGCTCGGCACCATTTATTTCGACCGCCTTTTCCCGATGGGCGTGCAGGCGATGGTCGAGGCGGCCGACCTGGTGGTCGCGGGCAAGCACAAGGAAGTGGTGCAGGACGAGTCGCAAGCGAGTTACGAAGGTTGGTGCCGTGGTGCAGAGGCGAAAATCGACTGGGCCAAACCGGTTGACCACGTCTACGACCTGATTCGTGGCTGCAACCCGGCGCCCGGTGCGTGGACGACGCTCAACGGCAAAAAGTTACAAATTTTTGATGCGCGCAAGGCCATTTTCAGACGTTTCGCCGATGTTCCCGGCAAAATTGGCGAAGTTACGGCCGTAACCGCGCAAAGCTTCAAAGTGACCGCGCAAGGTGGCACGGTCGAGGTTTTGAAGGCCAAATTCGAGGATGGCAAGAAATTGAGCGGCGGTGAAGTCGCTCAAAGTGGTGGAATTGCAGCCGGGGCGATACTGGGCGGTTAGTTTTCCAGCTATTTTTGCATCGGGAAAAGGCCACGCCATGCGTGGCCTTTTTTTTGCTTTATTCATTCGCTGGGCCGCGCCGGGTTCGTGGGGTCACGGCGGGTGGTTGAGGCAGGAAATTCCGGCGCGGACAAGGCTGTATCGGGCATGTTACAGTTCCTATGCACTAAGCCGTTGTATTGGCGAAATTTCTTTACAGAGTTCTGAAAAAAATCATATACTTGTCGGAAGTTGTCGTAAAATATTTCAGTCATCAGCGTTAACCCTATAGAATAAAAATACAAAACGGTGGGATTGGGGATGAAAAATTGACTTTTTGGAAATCCGACTGGTTTCTCGGATTGATGGTTGCGTTGGTGCTGTTAATTGCATCCAACGGCGACCTGATTCAGAGCTTGGAACGCAAGGCCTATGATCTTGGTGTGAAGGCCGCTTCGCGCGCGCCTTCTGATCGAATCGCGGTCATTGCGATTGACGACCAGAGCATCGCCAACATCGGGCGCTGGCCGTGGCCGCGCGATGTGCATGCGAAGATGACCGATATTCTCTCGAATGCAAAAGCGAAAACAATCGGTTACACCGCGTTCTTTTTCGAACCGCAGGTCGATGCGGGCCTCAGCTACATCAACAAGCTGAATGAAACGTTTGCGGCATCGCGCTTCAAAGGCTCAAAAGAGCCGGATATCGAGAAACTCGAAACGCTGCTCAACGAGGCATCGGCCGCGCTCAATACCGACCAGAAACTTGCCGACAGCTTCAAGAAGGCAAACAACGTTCTGCTGCCCATCGTGTTCCAGCAGTTTCCGTTCGAGCCACAGGGTAATCCAGACAAGCCTTTGCCCGAAAACATCGCGGCGAACAGCATCGGTTCAAAAGACAAAAACGCTGATAGTCTGCCGCCGTCGGGAATAAACCCCGGATATCCGATTGCCGAGCTTGCGGCCAGCGCGATTGGTTTTGGTCATTTGAACGCGCAACAGGATGTGGATGGCGCCTCGCGCGTCGAACCACTGATGGTACGTTACTACGACCGCTTTTTCCCGTCGTTGTCGCTGATGATCGCGGCGAAGACGCTGAACCTCGATGTTGCCGATATCCAGTTCAAGCTTGGCGAAGAAGTTAAGCTCGGGAAATTGCGTATTCGCACCGATCCGGAATTGCGCATGTACACCTTTTTCTACGGTGATCGCGACGGCAAGCCGGCGTTTCCGGTCGATTCGTTTTTCGACGTCTATACCGGCAAAATTCCGGCCGCAAAATACCAGGACAAAATCGTCCTGATCGGTGCTACCGCTTCCGGCCTCGGCATTACCTTCCCGACGCCGATTGCGCCGCGCATGTCACCGGTGGAAACGCTGGCGCATTCAGTGTCGAGCATCCTGAAAGAGGATTTTTTCGTGCGGCCCTCGTGGGCCCCGTGGGTCGAATATTTGATATTCATCCTTGTCGCGGCCTACCTGATTGCTTTGCTGCCGCGCATGAAGGCGGGCATGGCGGCAATCTGTACCGCTGCAACTTTCGTCGTTTTGCTTGTCACCCATTTCGTCATGATGGGTGTGCAACTGATGTGGATACAGTTGATGGCTTCGATCACGCTGTTGTTGATCGGCCATCTGGCGCTTACCACCAAGCGATTCCTGGTGACGGAAAGCGGCAAGGCGCGCTCCGATGTCGATCTGGCGCAAAGCCACCGCATGCTTGGTCTCGGCTACCAGGGCCAGGGGCAACTCGATACGGCGTTTGATTATTTCCGCAAACTTCCACCCGACGACTCGGTGCTCGATCTGATTTACAACTTGGCGCTCGATTACGAGCGCAAGCGCCAGTTCAACAAGGCGGAGAACGCTTTCCGCTATATCGCCGATCAAAATCCGAAGTTCAAGGATATTGCCGACCGTGTCGGTCGCGCCAAGGCGATGTCGGAAACCGTCATCCTTGGCGGCACCGGCGGACATCCGGGCGGTACCGTTATCCTTCCGGGCGGTGGCGTTGAAAAACCTATGCTCGGGCGCTACCAGGTTGAGAAGGAACTGGGCAAAGGCGCGATGGGCGTGGTTTATCTCGGCAAAGATCCGAAAATCGGTCGGGTCGTCGCCATCAAGACGATGGCGCTGTCCCAGGAATTCGAGGCTGATGAATTGCAGGATGTTAAGGACCGCTTTTTCCGCGAGGCGGAAACCGCGGGACGTCTTAACCATCCGAATATCGTCACTATATTCGACGCCGGTGAAGAACACGACCTCGCCTTTATCGCCATGGAGTTTCTCAAAGGCAAGGACCTCGCGCCGTACATCAAGCCGGACAACCTGCTCCCCCTGCCGAAGGTGCTCAGCATCGTCGCACGGGTCGCAGAGGCGCTCTCGTATGCGCATGCCAACAGCGTTGTGCACCGCGATATCAAGCCCGCGAACATCATGTACGATCTTGAGAGCGACACCGTCAAGGTGACCGACTTCGGCATTGCCCGCATTACCGATTCATCGAAGACCAAGACCGGCATGGTACTCGGCACGCCGAGCTACATGTCGCCGGAGCAGCTCGCCGGCAAGAAAATCGAAGGATGCTCGGATTTGTTTTCGCTGGGCGTCACACTGTATCAACTGGTCAGCGGACATCTGCCGTTCCAGGGCGATTCGATGGCGCAGCTGATGTTCAAAATTGCGAACGAGCCGCACGTCGATATTCTGACGTTCTGCCCGACTTTGCCGCAAAGCCTGGTAGATATCGTGAATCGCTCGCTCGCGAAAAATCCTGTGGAGCGGTTTCAGACAGGCGAGGAAATGGCCCGCGCGATCAAAGCATGCGCGGCCGAGGGCGGCGATCCGGCCGCAAAATCAGACGTCGTCGACATTGGGTTGTAAATTATGGCTGCAAACTTAGCGACTTCCCTCGAGATTGCCACTGCCACCGATCCGGGCATGGTGCGGTCGCACAACGAAGACAGCATCGCCGCCGACGCCGAGTTGGGCCTTGCTGTACTTGCGGACGGCATGGGCGGCTATAACGCCGGCGAGGTGGCGAGCGGCATTGCCGTTGCCATGTTGACGACGGAAATGAAGCAGGCATTGCAGGAACACGAGCCGCACAAACTGGTGGAGGGCGGGACGGAGCCGCTGGCGGCTGCGTTGGTGCGCGAAAACTCCGGCAAAGCCAATGCCGCCATTTACCAGACGGCAAAAAGCCAGCCGCAGTACGCCGGCATGGGCACGACACTGGTTGTTGCATTGTTTTTTGATAACCGCATGGCGGTCGGGCACATCGGTGATTCGCGCCTGTACCGGTTGCGAAACGACGACTTGTCCCAGGTGACGCGCGATCACTCGCTGTTACAGGAACAGATCGATAGCGGAATGATCACCAAGGAGCAGGCGCGTTATTCGCAGAACAAGAACTTGGTCACGCGCGCGGTCGGCATAGATCCGGACGTTGAAACAGAAGTCCATACCTATGATGTGGAACAGGGAGACATCTATCTGCTGTGTTCCGACGGCTTGAGTGACATGGTTACCGACGAGGATATTCAGGCCACGCTGGACGCAATGCGGGCCAATCTTCCTCTCGCCGCCAAGCAACTGGTGCAACTCGCCAATGACTGTGGCGGGCGCGACAACATTTCGGTCATTCTTGTCCGAATCGTCGGAGATTTTGCGGCGCCTACCGGCTGGTTTGCCAGGTTCAAGGCGTGGTTTAGATAATAAGGTTACAGGGATACTGCCATGGCAAAGTTGATCATGAGTCTGGACAACGCGGTCATCCGCGAAGTGCCGCTCGACAAAGAGCGGTTTACGATCGGCCGCAAGGCACACAACGATATTCAGATCGACAACCTGGCGGTCAGCGGTGAGCACGCGCTTATTGTGACGATTCTGAACGACTCTTTTCTTGAAGACCTGGGCAGCACCAACGGCACGCTCGTTAATGGAAATCCCGTCAAAAAACACATTCTTCAAACAAACGATGTCGTCGAAATCGGTAAATACAAGCTGAAGTATGTGAACGATACCAACGCGGGCCAGGCAACCGTCCAGGATTTTGAAAAAACAATGGTGTTGCGCGCACCCATGGCAAAAGCGATGGGTGCGGGACCGGCCGGAAACTTTGGCGACACGCAGATCAATCCAACGGCGACCACCACGCAAAGCCGCCAGCAGACCGTCGCCCCGAGTGCGCCGAAACCGCCGGAAACGCTTGCTGCCATCCAGATACTGACCGGCAACTCTGCGGGCAAGGAACTGGAGTTGACAAAAAATCTGACGACGCTGGGCAAGCCCGGTGTGCAGGTCGCCGTCATCACGCGCCGTCCCCATGGTTATTTCATTACCCACGTCGAAGGCGCAAGTTATCCGGTCGTCAACGGGAAAACTCTGGACGCACAGGCCCACCAACTAAATGATCACGATGTGATCGAGCTGGCCGGCGTCAAAATGGAATTCTTTCTGAAGAACGGCTAGTTCCTCCGCGCCGGTCAGGTAATCGGCAGGCTCGGCGCGCGGTTTACCCCCTTTGGTAAAATCAATACCGGCAATTTGTCACAATGGCGGGGCGATAAGAGCGGTTGAGTCCCATCCCGCAGGATACGGTGTGACAACCTGCCGATGGCACGCATTTTGCAACATTTTCTGTGACGACCTGCCTTAGTTGCTGCGGGTCGGCGGCGGCACCACAGGAGGCAGATTGGAAAAGCAATTGGTACGCATCGGCATGGGACTCGCCTTGGTGGTGGTGTTTCTGCTGCATGCCGCAAAATGGCTGGAGCTGCCCCTTATCCAGCGCCTGGAAGCGATCGTCTATGACACGCGCCTGGCGCTGACGATGCCTCGCACGCTTGATCCCCGTATTGTCATAGTAGACATCGACGAAAAGAGCCTTGCCGAAAAGGAAAAGGGCGGTGAGGGCCGCTGGCCATGGCCGCGCGACCGGCTAGGACTGATGCTGGACAAGCTGTTCGACCACTATCACATCGCCATCCTCGGCTTCGACGTTGTGTTTGCGGAGCGCGACGAAAGTTCGGGTCTGCGCGTGCTCGAACAGCTTGCGCAGAAGGAACTGCGTGATGTCGGCGGCTTCCAGTCGGCGCTGCAGCGGCTGCAGCCGCAACTCGACTACGATGCGATTTTTGCGAGCCGGATGCGGAACCGAGCTGTGGTTCTTGGTTATACGTTCACGCGGGATGAAGAACGCGCCCAAAAGGGATTGCTGCCTGCCGCAGTTCTTCCAACCGGAACCTTTGCCGGAAAAAACATCGGATTCCCGTCATATACATCGCACACTGCAAATCTGCAGGTATTGCAGGAAGCGGCGGCAACCGGCGGACATTTCACGCTCGATCCGGATCCTGACGGCATTCTGCGCAGAATTCCCATGCTGGCCGAGCACGCCGGTGCTTATTACGAACCATTGTCGCTCGCGATCGTGCGCATGTTGCTCGGGCAGGCACAGGTCGTTCCAGGATACCCTGGCGACAAAATCTGGAGCAAAAACTATTCTGGCCTTGAATGGCTCGAGGTCGGCCCGGTGAAAATCCCGGTCGATGAGGCGGTAACCGCCCTCATCCCCTACCGCGGCAAGGGCGGGCGCGAAGGAAGAAGTTACAAATATATTTCAGCGGTCGATGTCATCAACGAACGCGTTGAACTCGACGATCTGAAGGGCAAAATAATTCTTGTGGGAACCACTGCGCCTGGATTGCTCGATCTGCGCGCGACGCCCGTTGAGGCTGTATATCCCGGGGTCGAAGTCCATGCCAACATGATCGGCGGGATGATTGACCACAACATCAAGCAAAAGCCGCCCTACGTAGTCGGCGCAGAGTTCATATTGCTGATCATTGCCGGCGTGTCGATGGCCATGCTGTTGCCAATGCTCAACCCGTTGAAGTCGCTGCTGGTGACCATTGCCGTGCTGATCGCCGTTCTCGCCGGTAATCTGATGGTATTTCACTTCGGCAACCTGGTGTTGCCGCTGGCCTCCGGACTGGTGATGATTGCCCTGCTGTTCGCGCTCAATATGTCTTACGGCTATTTCGTCGAGGCGCGCGGCAAACGCCAGATCACCGGGTTGTTCGGCCAGTACGTGCCGCCCGAACTGGTTGACGAGATGGCGAAAAACCCCGAGAGTTTTTCGATGGAGGGCGAGTCGCGCGAAATGACCGTGTTGTTTACCGATGTGCGCGGCTTTACGACCATCTCGGAAGGACTCGATCCGAAACAGCTTTCTCAGTTGATGAACGAGTTTCTGACGCCGCTGACCGAGGTCATCTACAAGCATCGCGGCACGGTCGACAAATTCATGGGCGACTGCATCATGGCGTTTTGGGGCGCCCCACTGGCCGACGCGAGTCATGCCCGCAACGGCATCATGGCAGGCCTCGAAATGCACGAAGTGCTGGCGAAACTCAAGACAGAATTCCAGAAACGGGGCTGGCCGGAGATCCGCATCGGCGTCGGTCTCAACACCGGGCGCATGAGCGTTGGAAACATGGGATCAAAACTGCGTACGGCCTACACCGTTATGGGGGACGCGGTCAATCTGGCGTCGCGCCTCGAAGGCATTACAAAGGAATACGGCGCTGATATCATAGTCGGCGAGGGAACCCGGGATGCGGTTCCGGACGTTGTTTTTCGCGAACTTGACCGCGTCAGGGTAAAGGGCAAGGATGTCGCGGTGGCGATTTACGAGCCGCTTGGGTTGCAGGGGCAGGTTGCGAAATCGCGCCTTGAAGAGGTGAAACTGTATTCCCAGTTCCTCAGGCTCTATCGAGGACAAGATTGGGATCAGGCGGAATTGCAGTTGTTTAATTTGCAGAAGCTGGTGCCCGGCAATAAGCTTTACAGTGAAACATTCGTCGAGCGCATTTCATTCCTGCGCGCGAACCCGCCGGGCAAGGGATGGGACGGCGCATTCACGTTTACGACGAAATAGTGATCGCTTAGATGAAACTCAGAATACTAGGATGCAGCGGTGGCATCGGCGGCACGCTCCGCACGACCTCCATGCTCCTTGATGAAGACACCCTTATCGATGCCGGAACCGGCGTCGGTGATCTGAGTATTGATGAACTATCGCGCATAGATCATGTGTTTCTGACACATTCGCACCTGGATCATGTGACCTCCATTCCCTTTCTGGTCGACACCGTCGGCTGGATGCGCGACAAACCGCTCACCGTCTACGCGATCGAGCCGACGATCGAAATACTCCGCCAGCACCTGTTCAACTGGAAGTTATGGCCGGACTTTACGCAGATACCGGAACCGTCCAAGCCGTTTCTGCGCTATCAGGCAATTTCGCTCGGCGCGACTATCAGCATAGGCAGTCGCAGGTTTACGCCGCTTCCGGCCAACCATGTCGTGCCGGCGGTGGGATTCCAGATTGATTCCGGCAGAGCGAGCCTGGTATTTACCGGCGATACGACGACTAATGACGCCCTTTGGAAAGTGGTAAACCGGATCGAAAACCTCCGCTATTTGCTCATCGAAACGGCATTTTGCAACCGTGAAAAAGATCTCGCAGTTGCGTCCAAGCATCTATGCCCGAGCCTGCTGGCGGAGGAACTGAAGAAATTCACGCGCCAGGCCGATATATACATAACGCATCTCAAGCCGGGCGAGGTGGAACTGACCATGCGCGAAATTCAGGAATGCGCGGGACACTGGAACCCGCGCATGCTTGAAAACAACCAGGTGTTTGAATTGTAATGCGATCAGCTTGATCTGCGTCCAACGGGTATGCGTTCTGACTGAGGGATAAACCACCATGAGTACTGTGCTCGAGAACAAGCCGGTGGCGCAGGACAACCTCGCCGAGAAGCTGAATTTCTCGAAGAACCTGCAGGCTGTAACTAACCAGATCCACGCGACGAGCAATATCGACGAGATAATGCTCGAGTTGAGCCAGGATATCTGCGGATTGTTCAACGCGGATCGTCTGACCTTGTACCTCGTCAGTGAGGATAAGACATCGATTGTCTCCAAGGTCAAGACCGGATTGAATTCGTTCAAGGACCTGAAGCTGCCGATCGCGGAGCAGAGTATCGCGGGTTTCGTCGCGGTACATAAAAAGATGATCAACATCCGCGACGTGTATGACGAAAAGGAACTGAAGTCATACAGTCCGCACCTGAATTTCCTCAAGCAGGTCGACACCAAAACCGGGTACCGCACCAAGCAGATGCTGGTGGCGCCGGTGGTGGATGCCCAGACCAAGGATCTGATCGGTGTCGTCCAGATCATCAATTCAAAAGCAGGGCAGCCGTTCCCGCCGATGATCGAAGAAGGGGCGACCCACGTTTGCGAAACGCTGGCCATTGCTTACAAGCAGCGCCAAAAACCGACGCTGGCGATCAAGGGCAAGTACGATCACCTTGTGACGAACGCGGTCATTTCCGCCGAGGAACTTGATCTCGCAACACGCTCGTCGCGTCGCAAGAACCTCGATATTGAAACGGTGCTGATAGACGAATTCCAGGTCAAGGTGCAAGCGATTGGCGAGGCCTTGGCTGCCTATTTCGGCGTGCCATATGAGCCGTTCAAGGCCGACCGCGTCAAGCCGATGGACCTGCTCAAGAACATGAGCCGCGAGTTCATCGAAACCAGCATGTGGGCGCCGGTCGATGAAACGCAGGCAGACGGAATCATCGTTCTGACGACGGACCCTGAAAAAATCCGCGGCTCGAAAATAGTCAATAACGTTTATCCGAAGAGCAAAATTGCCTACCGCGTATGTTGCCTGCGCGAGTTCCTGTCGACGCTCGACGGCTTCTTCGGCGCATCGGGCAGTTCCAGTTCAGGCATGCAGGCCGAAGACACGACCGACATCGGCGATTTGCTGTCGGGCATGGAAGACGAGGAAACGGATGAAAGCAACGAAGACGTCGCTTCTGCCGCCTCGGACAACGAGGTCGTCAAGCTAGTTAATAAAATCATTGTCGATGCCTATAAGCAGGGCGCTTCGGATATTCACATTGAGCCGTACCCTGGCAAGGGCAAGACGGAGGTGCGGTTCCGCAAAGATGGTTCACTGATGCCCTACATCTCGGTGCCGGCGGCTTACCGCAACGCAATTGCAGCGCGCCTGAAGATCATGTGCGACCTCGATATTTCCGAGCGCCGCAAGCCGCAGGACGGCAAGATCAAGTTCAAGAAATATGGCCCGCTGGATATTGAACTGCGCGTCGCAACCATCCCTTCGCAGGGCGGTGTCGAAGATATCGTGATGCGTATTCTGGCCGCCGGCGAACCGATCCCGCTCGACAAACTCGGGCTGTCTGAATACAACCTCAAAATGTGTAAGGCGACGATTGAAAAGCCCTATGGCCTGTTCTTCGTCTGCGGACCGACGGGTTCGGGCAAAACCACCACCCTGCACTCGGTGCTGGGGTATTTGAATACACCGGATACCAAGATTTGGACCGCGGAAGACCCGGTTGAAATTACACAACGCGGGCTGCGGCAGGTGCAGATGAACCCGAAGGCGGGTCTTACGTTTGCGATTGCGATGAAGGCGTTCCTGCGGGCCGATCCCGACATCATCATGGTCGGTGAGATGCGCGACAAGGAAACCGTCGGCACCGGCATTGAAGCATCGCTGACAGGCCACTTGGTGTTCGCAACCCTGCACACCAACAGCGCGCCGGAATCGATCATCCGGCTGCTCGACATGGGCATGGATCCGTTCAACTTCGCCGACGCATTGCTCGGCATTCTCGCGCAACGGCTGGCCAAGCGGTTGTGCGGAAAATGCAAAAAGCCGCATGTGGCGACCCCCGAAGAACTGAATCTGTTTTTGGATGAATATTCCGGCGAGTTGATGAACACCGATAGCTGGAAAAAGGACCCCAAAGGGGAGCGTGAAAAGTTGTTGCAGAGCTGGATCAAGGATTTTGGCAACGACAAAGGCGCGATCACTTTTCAAGGCCCCGGCGGGTGTGATACCTGTGGCAACACCGGGTACAAGGGACGTGTCGGTCTGCATGAACTTTTGATCGGAACTGACGCCATCAAGAAAAACATCCAGGAGCATGCGCGCGTCGCCGAGATGTTTGCCACGGCGCTCGAATTCGGCATGCGCACTCTCAAGCAGGATGGCATGGAAAAAGTGCTATTGGGAGTCACTGACATGGCGCAAGTGCGCGCAGTTTGTATCAAATAACGTTGCGAACATGAACCAGATGCAACGGCCGCCTGACCCGACGAATCTTTTCGAGCGCCTCGAACAGCTCAACCAGATCGGCGTTGCGCTGTCGAAAGAAACCGACATCAACCGCCTGCTGGAGGCGATCCTCGTTGCCGCGCAGAAGATTACGCATGCCGACGGCGGCACGCTGTACCGGATGACCGAGGAACGCACACTCAAATTCGAAATCATGCGGAACGACACGCTCGGCATCGCCATGGGCGGCACCACCGGCAAGCCGATTTCGTTTTACCCATTACACTTGTTCGATAAAGACGGCACACCGATCACCAGCATGGTCGCGGCCTACGCGGTTCACCATGATGAATCGGTGAATATTGCGGACGCTTACACGGAAGAAGGCTTCGATTTTTCCGGCACCAAGAATTTCGACAAGAAAACCGGCTATCGCTCGCAGTCGTTTCTGACGGTTCCGATGAAGAACCACGAAAACGAAATTATCGGCGTGTTGCAGCTTCTGAATTCGAAAGATTCCGTCACCGGTGCCGTGACTGCGTTTTCGACAGAGGACCAGCAACTGGCCGAATCGCTTGCTTCGCAGGCTGCAATTGCGCTGACGACGCGGCTTCTGATCAATCATCTCGAAAACCTGTTTGAGTCGTTCATCAATCTGATCAACGCCGCAATCGACGATAAGTCGCCCTATACGGCGGGGCACTGCGCGCGCGTTCCCCAGTTAACGATGCTGCTTGCCGAGGCGGTCAATGAGGTCGGGGTCGGCCCGTTGCGCGAATTCAGCATGACTGACAAAGATCGTTACGAACTGAAAATCGCCGGTCTGCTGCATGATTGCGGGAAAGTCACAACACCGGTTCACGTCGTCGACAAGGCGACCAAGCTGCATACGATCTTTGACAGGGTTCATCTGGTCGATACGCGTTTTGAGGTTCTCAAGCGCGATGCCGAAATTGCCTCTCTGCAGGCCCGGCTCAAGACTGGCGTCGATGCCGCCGCGGATCTGGCGCACCAATTTGCCGAAATCGAGGACGATCGCGCGTTTCTGCGCGTCTGCAATGTCGGCGGCGAACTGATGAGTGATGCCGACCAGGATCGCGTGCGGGAAATTTCGAAGAAATACCGCTGGCGCAACGTAGACGGGGAAGAGGTGGATTTTCTGACCGAAGACGAGGTCGAGAACCTGACCATACGCGCCGGGACGCTAACGGCCGCCGAACGCCAGATCATCAATCATCACATTGAGGTCACGATCCAGATGCTCGAGGCGCTGCCCTGGCCGAAGCACCTGAAGAATGTCGCCGAGTACGCCGGCGGCCATCACGAAAGAATGGACGGCAAGGGCTATCCTCGTGGTCTTACCCGTGAGCAGATGTCGGTGCAGGCGCGGTGTATGGGCATCGCGGACATCTTCGAGGCGCTGACCGCCAAAGATCGCCCTTATAAAAAGGGCAAGACCCTGACGGAATCACTGACCATACTTGGCAAGTTCAAACTGGGCGGGCACATCGACCCCGACCTGTTCGACGTATTCATGTGGGAAAAAGTGTATTTGAAATATGCCGAACAGTTCATGGACCGGCACCAGATCGACGACGTTGATCTTTCAAAGATCCCGGGCTATTCGCCGCCACCGGCGAATTAGAGGTGATGGCGGCGCAGCGATAGCGCCCTATTCTGGACTCTTCCGCGTGATGTAAACGATCAGCCCTTCGGTGGCGAGTTCGACGAATTTCTCGCTGTAACCCATATCCTGCAGTTCCCAGCGGAAGGTGTTGCCCAGCCGCGCCTTCTTGTAAACGCCGAGCTTGTGCTCGCGTTTGAACTCGACGGCACGCGCGAACGTATCCTCCAGAATGGTTGTCAGGCGCTTTTGGGAGATTTTGCGTTCACTGCCCTTGTCGAGCGCGGGCGGATAGCGTTTGGCCAGATCCTGTGCCAGCGTTTTTGCGAATGCGTCGATGTCCTTGCCCGATGCCGAACCAAACAAACCCATGGTCATGCTCCAATTGCGAAGTTTATTAATTGCGACTGCTGATCAACCGTTTAAGTATTTTTGCACCGAGCCCGGAAACCGCCGTCGAGGGCGTTTCCGCAGCCGCTTCCGATTGTTCCACACGCACGTCATAGAGTAGCACGTCCCGGCCGACCGGCTGCTCGCCGATCGGTTCTACGCCGTGAAAAGAACGGTCGTTCTTGATGAAGGCGAACAGTGAATTGCGCCGGTATTCCATCGTTTTAACCTTGTGGAACAGGTGGTGCGGGTAGTGCGGCCCGCCGCCACAGCGGAATTCCGGGTCGTTGGGTGCGTATATCGAAGTGCCCAGATGTGATCGGCTGTTGTCGTCGGGACAATAAAACAGCATAGACAGGAGACGACGGGGCGAATCGGTGTGCGGGCCGATTGAATAATTGGTGAGATCCTGCACCACCAGTGATTCCGCGCCATAGTAATTGTTTGCCATGGCATCGCCGAAACGATCGCGGACGTAGGGCTCGAATTTTTCGATCATCGCGTTCATGAAACGCAGGCTCAGCAGCCAGCCGCCGAATTCGAGCCAGAAAGCGCGGCGGCCTTCGTCGAGTTTCAGTATTTCCGCCTGCGTCACGGGCAGGATAAAACGCTCCGGGTAAGCGCCTTTGGCGACACGCCCGCTATCGCCGATGCAGACAAGCGATTCCGCCGTCGGCCAGTTTTTCCGCAAACCGGCGTAAAAATCTTCCGGGAAAACATCTTCAACGTAAATATGCGCGTACGGATGCTCGCGCATCGGCGCGTTGGCGATCTGGTACAAAACGTGTTCTTCAGCGGTAGAAGATATGATTGCCCACTCCTGCAAAAGCGCCTTCCGAACGCAATGCTGCCGCCACTTGCGCTTCCGAATACCGGAAACCAAGCGCAGCCATGTCACGAATGATATGGCGGTGAAGTTCAAGGTTGGTGTTGATTTCGATCAGCACGGATTTTACCCGGGGGTTTTGCAGAACATTCATGCAGCCATTGATGACTTTGTGTTCGATGCCGTCAACGTCCAGCTTGATATAGTCCGGCACTGGCACCACCCCGGTTTCTACCAGGTGGTCAAGCGTTGTGGACACACAGCCCTGCGAATATCGTGACTCGCGCTTTTCCAGCCGGTGGTCCAGTTGTTCACCGAAGGTGTGACAGGAGCCGCCAGTGCGGAAATCACTCAGGTAAAGGCTGGAAAAGGCACTCTCGTCGCTGAGCGCCACGCAATAGGCAATCACATGCCCGGACAATCCATTCAGCACGATATTTTTGTTGAGCAGGCCGTAATTTTGCGATTCGGGCTCAAACGCAAACACCCGCGTGCCGCGTGTTTTCGCCGCCCATATCGTATACATGCCGACATTGGCGCCGATATCGACCAGCACCTCATCTGGCTGGAAACCCGCAATCCAGGCAATGGTGTCGGGTTCTTTGCTGCGCAACGAATCGACTCGGAATTTTGTGAATATATTCGGCGTGGAATAGATAACTTCAATGTCGCCTTCGCGAACGACTATGTTCGGCTCAAGCGCCTGATATTGCTCAAGAGAAATCGCCGGCAATCCCTCATCGGCGTCGGCTGCCGAAGCGCCACGATGACTGAAAGACCGCAAAAATAGACCAAAGATGTTCATTAATGCCCTTCTGCGCGCGGAGGAAATTCAGGGCGCGGGACCATTTTTTCTTTAAAATTAAACTGTTACATTATCTATTTTTAGCAATTCAGGCGTCAATAGCGGCTCACCTATAATGTGGCCGCAAAGTGCGTGCCTGCCAGCCCATTGATTCTTTTAAATCTAATTAAAAAGCTTATCGGCCAGTCCCCAGCGTCGCGCCGGCAGGAAGAATTACGCGTGGCAACGTTGCTCGGAGACGCTGCAATCCTGCAGGCGGCCGGTGATGACATTGCGGTTGAACGATTGTGCCGTCTGGTCATTGATGTGCAACCCGGCAACGCCGATGCCCACTTTCGGCTCGGTTCTTTGCTCGGCAGACAGAACCGTGCAGACGAGGCCCTGCTGCATCTATCGCGGGCTGTGGAAAGAAATCCGCATTGCCTGGAGGCACAGGTAGCACTGGGCAACGTTCACCTTTTAAATGGCCGTTTCGATGCCGCGCAGGATTGTTATGCCGCAGCCCTGCGTCTTGCGCCGTCAAATCCAACCATTTTCTTTAACCTGGGGATGTTGGCGCAAAGCCGGCTGGATTACAAAAGTGCACTGGCTAATTTCGAGCAGGCCTACGCGCTGGCGCCGCGAATGGACGGGTTGCTCAAGAATCTCACCTGGGCACAGGTGGAGCGCGGCCAGTTTGAAGTGGCCGAGCGGCGGTTGCAAGAACTGGCCACTCTGCGGCCGGACGATCCGGAGGTATTGTTTTCTCTGGGCTACACCTTGCAGAACGCGCACCGCCCCGAACACGCCGTCGGTTATTTCGAGCGTGCCCGTACACTTGGCAGCAAGGACGCGGATTTTCTTTTGAATTTCGGTATCGTGCTGCGCGACCTTGGCCGGATCGACGAGGCCATGCGTTGTTTTGACGACGCGCTTGCCGCGAAGTCGAGTTTCGAGCCGGCCTTGTGGCATCGCTCGCTGGCGTTCCTGCTGCAGCATGATTTTGTCCGCGGCTGGGCGCATTACGACCTCAGGTTGATCAGCAAAGACCGTCCGCAACAACCACAGTCGCATCCGCAATGGCGGGGGCAGAAGGCGGAGGGTTCGCGCCTGCTTATCTACGGGGAACAGGGCTTGGGTGACGAAATCATGTTTGCCTCCTGTCTGCCGGAAATGATTGCCGCGTGCGGCAAATGTACCGTCGAATGTTCGCCGAAACTGCAGCCGCTGTTTCAGCGCTCCTTTCCGCACGCGGAGATACGAACCTCTGCGCCGGCCGGACACGGGGAAGCGATCGACATGCAGGTAGCGATGGGCAGTTTGCCGCAGTATTTGCGCAAAACCGCGGCGGATTTCCCGCGTCATCAAGGTTATCTGTGCGCCGACCCGGCGCGGGTCGAAGCGTGGCGCCAGCGCCTGTCGGCACTCGGCGCGGGCCCCAAGATCGGAATTTCCTGGCGCGGCGGCAGCTACAAGAGCCGCAGTCCGGTGCGCTCACTCCCGCTCGATGCGTGGGAGCCGATCCTGCAACTATCCGGCGTGCATTTTGTCGATCTCCAGTACACCGATTGTACCGATGAGGTGAATGAGGCCGCCAACCGTTTTGGTATCAATATTCACCGCTGGCCGGAATCGCGCGAAGACTTCGAGGAAACCGCCGCCGCGGTGTGTGCCGTGGATCTTGTCATCAGCGTATGCACCACGCTGATACACGTCAGCGGAGCGCTCGGCAGGCCGGTCTGGATCATGGCGCCCTTCAGTCCCGAATGGCGCTACGGGTTGCATGGTGACGGGATGCCGTGGTACCCGTCGGCCAGGGTGTTTCGTCAGCCATCCTATGGAGCGTGGGCGCCGCTCGTCGAGGATGTGGCACAATCATTGCGCGCGTGGCGTGACAGCAAGCCAGACGCCACCCATCATTTACCATTGAAGCGACCATAGTGACCATGAATTTCAGCCGTAGCAATCCGAGCCCGCGTTATCTCGAACTTCAGGCGATGTACCGCCGCATGCACCAGAAGGGCGAGGAATTCCTCGGGGTGCCTGCGGAAAAGACCTTTCCGGGTTTCAGTCTTGACGCGCAGTTGTCACGCATCAAGGCGCTGATTGCGCGTACCGGTGCCGACACGCTGCTCGATTATGGTTGCGGCAAGGGCCAGCAATATGAACCGAGGCCGCTCAAGGACGATGCCGGCGTGGTGTGGCCGGGCGCCATCGACTATCTGGATATCGGTGAATTGGTCTGCTACGACCCCTGCTACGAGCCCTATAACAAGCTGCCGGAGGGCAAATTCGACGGCGTGATCTGCACCGATGTTCTTGAGCATTGTCCGGAACAGGATTTGCCGTGGATCATCGGTGAGTTGTTCGGTTACGCGACCCGGTTCGTCTTTGCAAACGTCGCCTGTTACCCGGCGCACAAGCGTCTGCCCAATGGCGAAAACGCTCATTGCACCATACAGCCGGTCGACTGGTGGGTGGCGCTGGTGCAGAAGATTGCGCACAATCATCCCGGCATTGTGTGGGAATTCTGGGTGCAGTCGAGCAAAGAAACCGCCGCCGGAGCGCGGCTGGTGGAGCAGAAGATTTCCGGCTGACGCCATGGCGTCGTCAATAGCGTATTTCATTCGCGGCCGCTGCAAAATTACGTACGGTCTGCATGACACATGTTGATCCGCCTGCTGCGACAATTTCTCTCGGGGCTTTCACGTTCGCGGGTGGCATCGGCAGACAACGAAGCATTGCGCGCGCACGCCCTGGGCTTGCATCGTGAGGGCAAACTGGCGCAGGCTGAGTCCGCCTATCGTTCGATTCTGGTGCGCGTTCCCGATGACGTGGTCACGCTCGGGCTGTTCGGCCATTGCCTGCTTTTGCAGGGCAGATTTGCGGAAGCGGTAGACGTTTTGATGCGTGCCGTTGCCGGCGATCCAGAGTCGGCGGAGACGCTGTTCAATCTGGCCGTCGCCTGCAAGTCGCAGCGCGCATTTGCACCGGCCCTCGCTAATTTGCAAAAAGCGCTGGAATTGCGTCCGGGATTCGTCGAGGCCCGCCTCGTTGCCGCTGAAGTCTGTCTGGCGGGGGGCGATTATGCTGGCACGGAAGCGCAGTTCCGCGCGGCGCTTGAGTTGCAGCCTGACCATCTTGAAGCGAACCACAATTTCGGCGTTTTTCTGTACGGTTGCGGCAGACCGGCCGAGGCGATCGAATGTTTTAGGCGTGCGATCGCCGCCAATCCGGCATTTGCGCCTGCCCACGGTTATCTCGTCGCGGTGGTCAGCGGTGCGGCCGGTTGGTCGCCGGCTGAAATTTACCGCGAGCAAAGGGTATGGGCGGCGCGCTTTGCTGACGCGCTGACACCTTCGATCATGCACTATGCAAATAGTCCGGAGAAATTCCGGCGTCTGCGCATCGGCTACGTTTCGCCGGACTTGTGCACGCACCCGATCGCCAATTTTTTCGAGCCCCTGCTGGAGCGTCACGATCGCGCCGGGGTTGAAAGTTTCTGCTACTACACCGGGCGGTCTACGGATCCGGTCAACCAGCGGCTGCGCGGACTGGCCGACGGCTGGATCGATTGCGCCGAACTGGATGACATAGCGTTGGTGCGGCAGATACAGGCGGACCGCATCGATATACTCGTCGATCTTTCCGCGCATACCAAAGGGCACCGTCTGGCGGTGTTTGCGCGCCGGCCGGCGCCGCTTCAGGTCAGTTACCTCGGTTATCCGACTTCCACCGGCATCGCCGCCATCGACTACCGTCTATCGGATCACCAGATCGACCCCGATCCTGCTGATCCTTACAGCGCAGAAAAAGTGCTGCGCCTGCCGGCCACCTATTATTGTTTTCGCCACTTCGGCGGACTGCCGCAGGTGGGGCCACTGCCGGCGCTTGAAAACGGCTTTGTCACTTTTGGTTCCTTTAACAACCTGACGAAACTCGATCCGGACACGCTCGCGCTTTGGGCGCAGGTGCTTGCTGCCGTGCCGGCATCAAGGCTTTTTCTGAAGACGCGCAGTCTTGGCGATGCGCAGATGCGGCAACAGGTCGCCGCACATTTTTCGCGCTGCGGTATCGATGAGGGCCGCCTGATCTTGCGCGGCTGGGAAGCGCAAACGGCGAGCCACCTGGCGCATTACAATAACGTCGATATCGCGCTCGACCCCGCGCACTATAATGGTGCTACCACCACCTGCGAAGCTTTGCTGATGGGAGTGCCGGTGGTCACGCGCCGTGGAAATACCCATATGTCGCGGCTGGGCGCGAGTTTGTTGACGGCGGCAGGATTGCCCGAACATATCGCTGCAAACGACGAGGCGTTTGTCGCCTTCTGTGTTGCGTTGGCAGGTGATTTGGCGGCATTGCAGGCGCTGCGGTCACGCCTGCGTGCGCAGGTTTGCGATTCGACGTTGATGGACGAGACGGGATTTGTGCGGGCCTTTGAGGCGGCTTACCGCACCATCTGGGTAGACTGGTGTGAGCGACAGGTTTAATCAATTACGAACGATGGGTGTGTCTGAACATTCACGCATCCGGAACGGAGAAACATGATCCAGGTATTCATCGGTTACGATCCGCGCGAGGCGCTGGCATTCAGCGTGCTGTCCTACAGCATCCATGCGCGTGCATCGCAACCCGTCGGCGTTTTCCCCATCATGTTGTCGCAGTTGGGAGGGGTCATGACGCGCGAGCGGCACCCGTTGCAGTCGACCGATTTTTCGTTTTCTCGTTTCCTGACGCCTTATCTGTCGAATTACAGCGGCTGGTCGATCTTCATGGATTGCGACATGCTGATGCTTGACGATGTCGCCGGGCTGTATGCGCTGTGCGACGAGCGTTATGCCGCGATGGTGGTCAAGCACGATCACGTGCCGAAAGAAGAGCGCAAATTTCTCGATCAGCCGCAAACGGCCTACCAGAAGAAAAACTGGTCGAGCGTCATTTTGTTCAACAATGCAAAGTGTCGCGCGCTGACTCCGGACTACGTCAACCGCGCATCCGGTCTCGAACTGCATCAATTCAAATGGCTGGCGGACGACGATCTGATCGGTGCCATTCCAGACTGCTGGAACCACCTCGTCGGCTACAGCGCACAGCGCAAGGATGCGTCGCTCGTGCACTACACTCTGGGCGGCCCTTACTTTGACGAGTTTCGCGATTGCGAATATTCCGCCGAGTGGCGCGCGGAACTCAAAGAAATGTCGCGTGTTGATCAGCGCGGCAGGCCCTGAAAACCCCCGGCGCAAATTTTCAATTCCGGTGCGGCACCATCCGTGTCCGACATGAAGCTGTCTGAGCTGCAGCGCGCTCTGGAAATGCTGGCGGGCGGTGACGCAGCCGGCGCCGCGGCGGCCTGTGCCGCGGTGCTGCAATCGCAACCCGATAACGCTGCCGCGCATTGCGGTCTGGGTACGGCGCAGCGGGCGCAGCAAAAAATTTCAGAGGCGGCAAAAAGTTTCCGCCGCGCCGTGGATCTCGCGCCCGACTGCGTCGATGCGCTGGTCGGGCAGGGCGAATGCTGTCTGGACCTGGGAGAACTGGAAGACGCGCGCGACTGTTTCGAACTGGCGCGTGCGCATGCGCCGGAATCGGTCCCGGCGCTGTGCGGCCTCGGCAGGTGGTTCCGTGTGACGGGCGACTTCAGCGGGGCGGTGCAGGCGTTCAGGCATGCGGTGGACTTGTCAGGGCCCGACGCCGATATCTATTTCGAGCTCGGCCTTGCGCTTAACGGCGCGGAGGACACGGCCGGTGCAGTGGATGCCTACGAACGCGCGCTTGCGATTGTGCCGCAACACCTGGGCGCGCTCGTCAATCTCGGCCTGGTTTGTCTGACGCAATCGGTCGACCATACGCGTGCGCAGCAGTTGTTCGAGGCGGCGCGGATCTTTTATCCCGATGCGGTGGCGGCGCAGGCGAACTACGGACTTGCTTTGCAGGAGCAAGGCCATTTCGAGCAGGCCATCGCCCATTACGATGCGCTCATTGCACGGCAAGCCGACGCCATCGAATATCGCTGGAACCGCGCGCTTGCCTGTTTGTATCTGGGTGATTACCGTAATGGCTGGCCTGATTACGAACTGCGTCATGTGCGTGGTGGCCGCGATGTCCGGCGCGATTTCGGGCTGCCTGAATGGGATGGCAGCAATCCCGCGCAACATCAATTGCTGGTCTATGCCGAGCAGGGGGTAGGGGATGAAATCATGTTTGCGTCCTGCCTGCCGCAACTCGCCGCCGCTGCCGGCAGCGTAGTGCTCGAATGCGACCCGCGGCTTGCCGGTCTTTTTGCGCGCTCGTTTCCAGGCATTCGGGTGCACGGTGTGGCGCGTGACGGCAATCGCGACTGGTTACGGCAGCACCACGCGCTCGACGCGCAGATCGCCATTGGCAGCCTGCCCGGATGGCTGCGGAAAAGTGCGGCGGATTTTCCCGCCCGTGCCGGTTATCTCGTGCCCGATGCGGCGCGTGTTGCGGCGTGGCAGCGGCGTGTGGCCGGCGTTGACTCTGCGTTGACCATAGGTTTGAGCTGGCGCGGTGGCACGCGCAAGACACGCGCCGGTTTGCGTTCGCTTGAACTTGCGGATTTCCTGCCATTCGCCGGCAGCGGACGGCGCTTCGTTTGCCTGCAGCGCGGCGATTGCAACGCGGAAATTGAAGCGGCGCGCAATGCCGGCATGGAAATAGTCCATTGGCCCGACGCGCTGAACGATCTTGATGAAACTGCGACGCTGATTGCCGCCCTCGATCTGGTGATTAGCGTCGACAATACCGTTGTGCATTTGGCCGGTGCGCTTGGCAAACCCTGCTGGACCCTGCTCGCCAACGTGCCCGACTGGCGCTATGGCCTGGAAGGCACATCAATGCCGTGGTATCCGTCGTTGCATCTCTTTCGCCAGCCGCGCAGTCGCGACTGGTCTCCGGTCGTTGCAGCGGTGGCCGGTGAACTCGCGGCGTTTGCCGCGCGCTGACTGGCACAGCATGTTTGATTTTCTCACTCAATGGCTGTCCCACCGATCGCGCGGTTTGCGTGTTGCCGTTGTTACTCCCGTGGGCCCCGGCCATGCCGCGTTGTATGAAGAATGCCGCGCCTCGGTAGAGCGCGCGTGGCATGCGGGCAGGGGACCTTTTTCCGCGCTGGAGCTCATCAACGTCGATGATACCGGGGGCAGGCTGGGCCGCAGCCGGGCGCGCAACATCGGCATTGATCGCGCCGCTGGCAAAGGCGCCGACTGGCTGTTTTTTCTCGATGCCGACGATCTCATGGTCAAGGGCGTGTTTGAGGCCATGACCGCATTGGTTGCCGATCATGACGCCGTGTGGGGCTTGATCCTCGGGCTTGCGCCGGGTGCTGCCGGTGCGCATTTACGCATACCGCAGATCGTCGGCATGGACCGCTTCGACGATCTGCTGCTGTTCGACCCGTTTCTGACGCTGCAGATGGGGCATTTTGTGCGCACGCCGGTTGCCGCGGCGCTGCGTTTCGACGAAGCGCTGGATGCCGGCGAGGACTTCGATTATTACCTGCGCGTGTGGGCCGCCTACCGCTGCGTCAAGGTTCCGCGCGAGTTTTTCATCAACCGGCATGCGCGGCATTCAAGTGGTCCGCGAGCTGCGACGGCCGCGGACTGGGGGGCGGCAGTGCGCGGCAGACAGCAGACGGAGCGTATACAGCATCGCTTCGATCCGGTGTCGGCTGGCGCGCTGGAACTGCGCAACCGGCGCACGGCGGAACTGCATCGGTTCTGCCGGCTGCAGGGGCTCGTCAGTGCCGGGGATTGCGCAGCGTTGTCGCAACAAATGCCGTTCTCCGGCGAAATCGAATTGAACGAGTACCACGGCGGCAGCATCTTTTTGCGCATGCAAGGCGACGACGCGGTCTGCGCCCAGCTTGCGTGGACCGGCGAATACCAGCCGTTTGCCACGGCGCTGTGGCAGTCATTGCTCGCCAACGGCGGCACCGTGCTGGATGTCGGTGCCGGCAACGGGCTCTATGCCCTGCTGGCGGCGCGTGTGGCGGCGAAGAAACGGGTCATCTGTTTCGAGCCGGTCGCCGCGAATGCCGAGCGATTGCGTGCGAACATCAGACGCAATGGTACCAATAATATCGAATTGATCGAAGCGTTGCCGCCGGACCTCGATACGCAACTCAAAACCGGCGCGATTGACGGCATTACCGCCATGCGGATTGCGGGTCACGATGTGCTGGCGGTTGTGCGCAGTGTGGAAAAGACCCTCGTCGCTTCACCGCCGGACTTTCTGGTGGAACTGCCGGGAAACGATGCCGCGGCGTTTACGGAATGGATGGAGCGCTACCGGTATCTTTGTTATGTCGTCGACGATGGCGAGCGCGAATTACGGCGTTGCGATCCGGCACGCATGCCCGGTGGAGATGCTGCATTACTGGTGCTGGCAAGCGTCCGTTCAGCCGATGAGCTGGCGAAGGTTGCGCGCAATGCCCTTGGCCGACTGGTTGATGCCTGAACGATGGCCTGCCGCAGCGGGTTGCTTGCCCCTGACGGTGTGCTGTGCAACCATCGCCAATCGATTGGCTAAACCGGCGGCGTTGTTCACCCTGCACCTGTGATTGGGCCGTAAGCGAAAGAAACCCGCGCAATAAATGGCTGCCACAAATAAACCCAGCGGCGTGACTGCGGCGGATCCGGATGCGGATCACGCGGTCGCTGCGCGCCTGCTGGCTGAAGGCAGCAGATCCAGACTGGCCGGTGATCTGGCCGGCGCCGAGGCTCGTTTCGAGCAGGCTATCGAACTCAGGCACGATTTTGCCGAAGCCCATCTGGCGCTCGGTGATTTGCAGGCTGCCAGCGGTCGCGATGAGGACGCGCTCGATTGCTATCAGCTGGCCGTACATTTTTCTCCGCAGCCTTCCGCCGCTTATCTCGCGCTGGCGGCGGCACTGGTGCGAGCGCAACGGTTCGACGAGGCGGAGGCGGCTTGTCGCACCGCGATATCGCTGGATAGTGCCGCATCGAATGCGTGGTTTACGCTGGGCAACGTGCTCAAGGCGCGTGGCGATCTGGCGCAGGCAGCCGACGCCTATCGCGTTGCCGCGCAGGCTACGCCGTCACATCTGGATGCGCTGCACCAGCTGGCGTTTGTCGAATCAAGACTCGGCCGCTACGACGATGCCCATCGCAGCTACCGCGTTTTGCTGGCCGTCGCTCCCGCTTCACCCAACGCACACCACAACTTCGGTTTGTTGCAATTGGAAACGGGATATCCGCAAGAGGCGCTGGCGAGTTTTCACCGCGCACTTGAATTGCAGCCGGGTACGATCGCCTCATTGACCTGCGCCGGTCATGCCTTGCGCGACCTGGGCCGCTTCGACGATGCCATCGCGGCCTATGATGAAGCGCTTGCCCTGCAGCCCGGTTTCGGTGACGCGTTGGGGAACCGCAGTCAGGCGCTGTTGATGCGGGGCGATTACGCTGCAGGCTGGGCGTCATATGAGGATCGCTTTACGGCAAGTGGCACCGGCGCGCGTACGCACGGCCGGCCGCGCTGGCGCGGTGAATCGCTGGCGGGTAAACGCATCGTCGTCCTGCCTGAACAGGGACTGGGTGACGAGATTATGTTTGCTTCCTGCCTGCCCGATCTGGTAGCGGGTGCTGCGCACAGCGTGATCGCATGTAATCCGCGTCTGGTCAATTTGTTTGCCCGTTCTTTTCCGCAGGCAAGGGTGCGTGCGATAGACGCGGAAATGGATGCCGAACTTGCGCAAGCCGACTTCGAAGTATCTGCCGGATCGCTGCCAAGGCACTTTCGCGCCGCACCGGAATTGTTTCCGCGCCATGCCGGGTATCTGCGGGCGGATCCGGTGCGGCGGAACTTCTGGCACGAAAGGCTCGCTGTAGACGGTGCGAAATGGCGTGTCGGCATTGCGTGGCGCGGCGGCACACTGCGCAATCGCCAGTATTTGCGCTCGCTTGAGTTAGCCGATCTGCTGCCGGTCTTGCAGACTGCGGACTGCGCCTTCTTCAGCCTGCAGCACGGTGATTACGCCGGAGAACTTCGCGCGTTGCACAGCCGGTATGGCATCGAGTTGCGCGAACGGGCAGTCGATGCGGGTGGAGATCTCGACGAATTCGCCGCCATGACGGCGGCGTTCGATCTCGTCATCACCGTCGACAACACGGTCGCGCATCTATGTGGCGCACTCGGCGTGCCGGTGTGGATACTGTTGCCGTTCAGCGCGGAGTGGCGCTACGGTCGCGTGGACGGGGCAATGCCGTGGTATCCCTCGGCCAGATTGTTCCGACAGCCGCAGCCGCGTCTATGGACGCCGGTTATCGCGGAGGTTGCTGAGGCGTTATCGCGATATCTGGTGGAAGCACATGTTCGGCCCGGTTAAGCGCTGGTTTGAGAGCAGCACCGCCGCGACGCCGGTGACGGCATCCGAACAAAACGCCGGCAAGGACGCTTATCGCGCCGGCCTGGCGTGTTTTACTGCCGGCGATTACGCGGCCGCGGAGACCCAATTACGCAGTGCGCTGGCAGTGCGCCATGATTTGGCCGAGGCGCATTTTTACCTTGGTCTGGTTTTGCGCAAGCGCGGCGAACTCGAAGAGGCCGCCGACAGCCTGCTGCTGGCCACCGTATTCAGGCCGGACTTTGCCGAGGCCTGGCATTACGCCGGCGTTGTCGCGCTCAATCGCGGCGAACTCGACGATGCGCAGCGCTGCATCAAAAAGGCCTTGCTCCTCAATCCGGTCTATGCGGAGGCACACCACAATCTTGGCGCCGTCTGCGAACAGCGCGAGCAGTTGGTCGAGGCCGCCACGCATTATAAAAAATCGGTCGGGCTGAAACCGGACTACGCGCTGGCTTACTGCAATCTCGCCAAGGTCACCCTGCGCGGCGAGTTCGACGGCGAGGCCGCTTTGCGTTATATCCGCAGGGCGCTGGATCTCGAGCCGTCAATGGCGGCGGTGCACAACAACCTGGCAATGATTCTGCAGTTCCAGGGCCGCTGCGAGGAGGCGCTGGAAAGCGCCGAGCGTGCGCTGGCACTTGACCCTGCTGCTGTAAACACCCTGTTGATACGCGCCCACGCCCGTTTGATGCTCGGACAATTCGCACCTGGCTGGCGCGATTACGAAGCACGCAAACAGCTGCTGCCGACCTTCAAGGTCCGGCGATTCCCGTATCCGGAATGGGAGGGCGCGGCGCCGGCGGGGCACACGATGCTGGTTTGTTGCGAGCAGGGCCTCGGCGATGAAATCATGTTTGCCTCATGCCTGCCGGATCTGCTGCGGCTGGACGCGCAATGTGTCGTCGAATGCTCGCTGAAACTCGGCGCGCTGTTCCGCCGTTCATTTCCGCAGGCGCAGATCGTGGTCGCCGATCAGTCCGATCCGGATATGTCGTATCTGCAGGCCCTGCCGCATTTCGACTGGCGGATCGCGGCTGGTTCGCTGCCCATACATTTTCGCAATGACTGGGGCGATTTCCCGGCGCACGACGGTTATCTTGCGGCGGACCAGTGCCGCATCGAATACTGGCGGAGAAAACTCGACGGACTCGGGCGCGGACTCAAGATCGGCATTGCGTGGCGCGGTGGCCGGCAAAACACCAATCAGGCGCGGCGTTCGCTGACGCTCGCCGAGCTGGCCCCGTTGTTGGGGCAGGCGGGGGCCCATTTTGTCAGCCTTCAACACACCGAATGTCGGGGCGAAATTGAGCAGATGCGCGCGAGCAGTGGCGCCACGCTACATCACTGGCAGGAGGCCATCGACGATTACGATGAAACCGCCGCGTTGGTGTCAGCACTGGACCTCGTCATCTCGGTGCAGACTGCGGTCATACACCTTGGCGGAGCACTGGGCCGGCCCCATCTGGGTGCTCGTGCCGTCAACGCCGGAATGGCGTTACATGGCGCGGGGTGAGCGCATGCCGTGGTATCCGTCGGTCAGGTTGTTCCGTCAAAGCGCGGGAGGCGACTGGCAAGCGGTGCTTGCCAACATGCGGCGCGAACTCGACGCATTGATATCCGGCCGCAGCGTGGACGCGCCATGACGGACACGGTGGCAAGGGATGCGGTGTGGCATGCACGTACCGGCGCATTGCTGCGTTTGCGTGCCGGTGAGGCGCGCGGGCGCGCGTTTGAGAATGCCGTCGCCGCGTTTGAAAAATACGATTATGCGGCCGCAGCCACTTTGTTTGAAGAGGCGATCGCCGAACGGCATGACGATGCCTGTGCACACTGCGGTTTAGGGTTGGCCAGTTTCAAACTGAAGAAGTTCGAGGACGCCGCCGATAGTTTTCATCTCGCGGTGCATTTCCGTCCGGAGTATGCGGAGCCGCATTTTTATCTTGCATTGCTGGCGCAACGCGGGGGCGACCTCAAAGCCGCGCTGGATGCAGCCGCGCGCGCTTGCGCGTTGCAGCCCGGGTTTGCCGATGCGCACAATCTGCTCGGTGCCTGTGCGATGGCGGCCGGCAATATTGACGGGGCGGTTGCATCGTTTACAAAAGCGGTTGAGCTCAATCCGCAGACCGCCACTTTTCTGAGCGATCTCGGTTATGTGTTGACGTACGACTGCGGAAAGCTGGCGGAGGGCGCGGGGTACCTCGAAAAAGCCGTGCAGCTGGAACCGGCCAACCCGTCGATACTGGTTAATTATTGCCTGGTGTTGTGGCACCAGGGTCGCCTCGACGACATTATTGCGATTTGCAGCCGGCTAATTGACGCAAACCCGAACGACAACGAAGCGCGGTTGAACCGCGCATTGGCGTTGTTGAAAAAGGGCATTTTTGCCGAGGGCTGGCCCGACTATGAAGCACGCCGGCATACGCGCAGTAATTTTTCGCAGAGGCCCTATCAATTTGTGCCATGGCAGGGGCAGCCGTTGCGCGGCAAAACACTGCTGGTCTGCGGCGAGCAGGGGCTGGGCGATGAGATCATGTTTGCGTCCTGTCTGCCGGATGTGATTGAAACGGGCGCGCGCTGCATCATTGAATGTTCACCGCGGCTGGAAACGTTGTTCCGCCGCTCGTTTCCGGCGGCAGTGGTGCATGGCGCATTGCAAACCAGTGGCGATACAAGCTGGCTTGATGAGTTTGGTAGCGTTGATTTTCAGATTGCGGCAGGCAGCTTGCCCGCCATGTTCCGCAAGCAGCTTGCGGACTTTCCACGGCATGAGGGTTATCTGCAGCCGGTGCCGGCACGGACTGAATACTGGGCGGCTCGATTGCAGGCCTTGGGAACGGGGCCGAAAATCGGTATTGCCTGGCGTGGCGGTACGGTCTACACGCGGGGCGCACTGCGTTCGCTGGACTTGCGCATCCTTACGCCGTTGTTGCAGCGCAAAGACGTACATTTCGTCAGCCTGCAATACGATGCTACGATTGCAGAGGTGTCGAATGTGGCGCGTGCGCAGGGGTTCGATCTGTGCCATTGGCCTGATGCCGTTGACGATCTCGACGAGACTGCCGCATTGATGCCTGCGCTCGATCTGGTCATCACTGTTTGCAACGCAGGCATGCATTTGGCCGGCGCCACCGGCCGGCCGACCTGGGCAATGGTGGCGGCGGTGCCTGATTGGCGATATCTTGAAAAAGGCGACAGTCTGCCGTGGTATCCAGGCGTGCGCATGTTTCGCCAGAGCGGGCCGGGCGAGTGGCAAAATGTCGTTGATGAAATTGAGCAGGCGCTGTTCGCGCGTTACCCCGTCTTATGTTGATGCATTTCTGGAAAACGCTGAGGCAGGCCTGGGGCACGCGCAACGCGGCTCCCGAACGCGCCAGCGCTGACAGCAACGCCGCGACCGATGTCCGCGTTGAAACCATGCGGCAGGCCGAAATCAGTTTTTCCGCGCAACGTTTTGCAGAAGCGCTACCGCTCTACGAGAAGCTGTATGCGGAGAATGCACAGGATAGCTTCGTGATGTTGCGTCTTGGCATGGCCTATGGCGGCAGCGGGCGGCTCGACGAAGCAGAAGAATTTCTAGGGCGCGCAGCACAAGGCCAACCCGATTCAGTCGATTTGTTGAACGCGCAGGCGAATATCGCCTGGTTGCGGGCCCAGTGGCTTCTCGCCGAACAGCGGTTTCGCCGGGCGCTTGACGTGGATCCGGCGAATGCGACGTTGTGGGCGAATTTCGGATTGTGCCTGCATGATGCGGGCCGCCTGGATGATGCGGCGGTTGCATTGCGGCGCGCGATCGAGATCGATCCGCATCACACGGATGCGCGCGTCAATGCCGCACTTGTTTGCATGGATCTCGGTGATGTGGCGACCGCCGGCGCGCACCTGCAACGCGTGCTTGAATTTGCCCCGGATTTCGCCGAGGCGCATGCGCTGCGGGCGCAATTGCTGTTGCAGCGCGGAGACTATGCCGAGGGATGGCGGGAATATGAATGGCGGTTCCGCTGCGGCAGCGGCCGTTATCGCGAGGATACTATTTTGCCGCGCTGGGCCGGCGTCGCGGATGCAGCGCGGACGCTGATGATCTACGCTGAACAGGGGTTGGGCGATCAAATCATGTTTGCTTCCTGTTTCGCCGACGTTCTGGGGCGCGTGCCGCATTGCGAAGTCGAATGTGATCCGCGGCTGGTTGGACTGTTTGCACGTTCGTTTCCCGCCATGCATATTCATGCCGAGACCGCGCAACTCGACCGGCCGTGGGCGGCTTTGCGACCGGACAAGGCGCGCCAGATGCATAGCGGCAGTCTGCCGCAATTGTTTCGCCGCACCCGCGCTGATTTTCCGGGGCACAGCGGTTATCTGCAGGCGGACCCGGCAAAAATTGCCTATTGGAGCGGGCGGCTGTCTGACCTTGGCACGGGGCTGAAGGTCGGGATCGCGTGGCGGGGTGGCGTACCGCGCACGCGCCAGGCCATGCGTTCCATCCCGCTTGCGCAGTGGTTGCCCTTGCTGAAAAACAAGGATGTTCAATTCGTCAGTCTTCAGCACGGGTCGTGCGCGGAAGAATTGAATGCCATGGCCACGGAAAACAACGTTCGCATTGCGCACTGGCAGAAGGCCGTCGATGATTGCGACGAGACTGCGGCATTGATCGCGGCGCTTGATGTCGTGATCACGGTTTGCGGTTCGGTCGTTCATCTGGCGGGCGCGCTGGGCAAAACCACCTGGGTGCTGGTGCCGACCTGTCCGGAGTGGCGTTACCTCGACAGCGGCGGGGAAATGCCGTGGTACCCGGCGGTGCGTTTGTTCCGGCAGTCGGTGGCGGGCGCGTGGCAGGGGCCGTTCGCGGATATCATGCAACGGCTGGCGACGGCGCAACAGCGCCGACAGGACTAACTGAACTGTGAGATCAAGATGCTTCGAGCTTTGTTAAGGCGATTCTGGGGCGCACAAAACGGCGCTGCGCCGAACGATGTCAGGGTTGGCAGCGCGGCAGGGCGCGAAAGCGGTGCGCTTGCAGATGCGCTGCGTGCGGTCATCAACGGCATGCTGCGCGAACCGCTCTCGCACCCGGCGAATGTTGATTTTGAAATGGTTGCGCGCCTGAAAGCAGCGTCCGCCAGCGCCGACTACATGGTCGAACACATGATGGCCGCGCGCAATCTGGTGCGCCGCGCCGACCTTCTTGATTTTGCGCTGGGCGAGTGTTGTTCGATTGACGGTCTCGTCATGGAATTCGGCGTGTTTCGCGGCGAGTCACTGCGTTTTATTGCGAAGAGAACACGACAGGAAGTTCATGGTTTTGATTCTTTCGAGGGCCTACCGGAGGATTGGACCTATTTTCAGAAACAGGGACGTTTTTCACTGAACGGACAGATACCGGAGTTTGAGGAAAGCAATATCCGCATTTACAAGGGATGGTTTGAGAATACGCTCCCCGCATTTCTTGTCGCGCATCCCGGTCACGCGCGCTTGATTCATATTGACTGCGATATTTATTCGTCCACCCGCACGGTTTTTAATCTGCTGGCGTCGCGCATCGTGAAAGGCACCGTGATCGTATTCGACGAATACCTGAATTACCCGTCGTGGCGTGAGCATGAGTTCAAGGCATTTCAGGAATTCGTTTTGGCGCATCGCCTGCAATATCGTTACGCCGGCTTTGCGTCCTCGCATTCCTCGGTTGCCGTGGTGATCGTTTAGGGGAGAAAGTCGGTTCCGGAACGGTGGCGAGACCTGACGTTTTTCGGCAGTTCCTGCCGTTTCTAGGACTGGATTGTTGTGCTGCATTACAGTAAATCTACTTTCATTTTTCCGTGTTGTGAAAAAACGGCGGATGCCCCCCGAATTTAGCGTCTTGCGGGCGATAAAGCGGGTTGTCGGAACTGCGTTAGTCACAGTGGCCAAATCATGGCGTATGGCATGATATTTGCTCAATCTCAGGGCCGGCTCAAAAACCGGTTTTGATGCTTGTTTATCCCTAAGGAAATCTTCATGAAGCGTATCCAACGAGGTTTTACCCTGATCGAATTGATGATCGTGGTGGCGATTATCGGCATTCTGGCGGCAGTTGCGTTGCCGGCCTATCAGGACTACACCATCCGTGCCCGGGTTTCGGAACTGGTACTGGCAGCAAGCGGATTCAAAACGACCATTGCAGAAAAAGCGACGACCGATGCGACCCTCGGCAGTGCCGGTCTTGGTTTGACCGTCACGACCGCCGGCCGTATTTCCGGTGGTTCAGTGACTAACACGGGTGTGGTCACGATCAGTGGCAACTCGACGTCGGTTGGCACCACCGTGAACGTCGTGCTGACCCCGTCGCTGGGCGGCGGTCGTGTGGCTTGGGCTTGCAGCACCGGCTCGGGCAACTCGGTGCAGTGGAAATACGTGCCGGCCGAATG
>JANXSE010000175.1 GCA_025356695.1 Betaproteobacteria bacterium | reverse complement strand
CGCGGTGGTGGCGGGACAGGTGCAGGTGTTGTCGACCGCGCTCGGTGCCGCCATGCCCTTCGTCAAAGGCGGGCGTTTGCGCGCGATCGCCGTGTTGGGTGCGAAGCGCACGCCAGTCGCGCCGGAGATTCCCACCGCAGTAGAATCGGGCCTGAAGGATTACATTGTCGATGGCTGGTTCGCGGCGCTCGCGCCGGCGAAAACGCCGCCGCGCATCGTCGAGCAGCTGCAAAAGGAATTTGCGGCGGTCTATAAGCAACCCGACATTGCCGCACGCCTGTTTGAAGGCGGTTTTGACGCCGGCAGCATGACGCCGAAGGAAACCACCGCCTTCATCGATGCCGAGATGAAAAAATGGGGCAAGCTGATCCGCGAAGCCGGCATCAAGGGCGAGTAGGCCGCGTTACTGCGGCTCGATGCCGGCTTTTTTCGCGAGCTGGATCGCGAGCTTCAGTTGTTGTGCGACGTAGCGATCCATTTCCTCCGGCGTCGACGGATTGGGTTCGGCGCCGAGCTGGCGCAGGCGCTCGACGATGTCGGGCTGGTTGAGCGCCCTGACGATCTCGCGGTTCAACTTGTTGATGACGGTGCGCGGTGTTTTCGCCGGCGCCAGAATGCCGCCCCACGAATCCCACTCGAAGCCGGTGAGGCCCTGTTCGGCGATGGTCGGCACCTCGGGATACAGCGAAGAGCGTTTTTTTGCCGACACGCCGAGTGCGCGCAGGCGGCCTTCCTTGATCAGCGACACCGAGCTGGCGATCGGTGCCATCGTGAACTGCACGCGGCCGGCAATGGTGTCGGTGAGCGATTCGGGTATGCCCTTGAAGGGCACATGCACGACATCGATGCCAGCACTCTGCTTGAACATCTCGCCGGCGAAATGCGTGCCGCTGCCCGAGCCTGCCGACGAGAAGTTGATCTGGCCGGGCTTCGCCTTGGCCAGCGCGATGAGTTCCTGCACGTTCTTGACGCCGAGTGAGGGCGTCACTGCCAGCACATAGGTGGCGTTGGCGGTGAGCGAGATGCCGGCGAGATCCTTGATCGTGTCGTAGGGCATTTTCGCACGCACCGCGGGTGATGTGACGTGCGCCGACGAAACGGAAAGCAGCGTGTGGCCGTCCGGTGTGGCATCGACGACGATTTGCGCGCCGATGATGCCGCCGGCGCCGGGCCGGTTGTCGACCACCACCTGCTGGTGCAGCACCTCCGACAGCTTTGGCTGGATAAAACGTGCGTAGATGTCGGGCTGGCCGCCCGGCGTGAAGCCGACGACGATGCGGATCGGACGGGTCGGAAAATTCGCTGCCGGGTCGGCCTTTTGCGCGCCCGCGGGGAGGGTCATCACGGCGGCGAGCGCGCTGGCAATTGTCTGGAATTTCATGCGGAGCTTCCTTGCGGTGTTCGGATGGCCGCAAGCTTACGCGAATCCGCGCAAAAAGGTTATTCGCGGATGCCCGCGTCCTTGATGACCTTGCCCAGCCGCGCCATCTCCGATTTGATCACGGCGGTAAATTCGTCCGCCGTGCTGGCGACAACTTCGACGCCCGCGTTCATGAACAACTCTTTGACCTCGGGCTTGTTGATGCCGCGCGCGATTTCCTGCTGCAACAAATTGATGATGGCCGGCGGTGTTTTCGCCGGCGCGAACATGCCGATGATGGAGAGCGCTTCGTACCCGGGCACGGTGGAGGCCACTGTTGGCAGATCGGGGGCGAGTGCGGAACGTTTGGAAGTGGCCACCGCAATGGCGCGCAGCCGTCCCGTCTTCATGTGCATCGCAACCGAACCCAATGCGGTGAACATCAGGTGCGCTTCGCCGGCGACCAGTGCCACCACCGACGGGCCGGTGCCTTTGTACGGGATGCGGACCATGTCCGTGCCAGTCATCGCCTTGAACAATTCGGTGGCCAGATGCGGCGAGGCGCCGATGGTGCCGGCGGCGTAGTTGAGTTGCCCCGGTTTTGCTTTCGCCAGCGCGATCAGTTCCTTGATTGAGCGCACAGGCACGGATGGATGCACGACGACGATGATGGGCGAAATGATGGCGAGCGTGACCGGTGCGAGATCGCGCAGCGGCTCGTAGCCGACGTTGTCGCGCAGAAAGGGCAGCAGCCAGACGGTGTTGCCGTAGAACATCAGCGTGTAGCCGTCGGGCGGCGACTTTGCGGTGTATTCGACGGCAAGCCCGCCGCGGTTTTCGACGATGACCTGCTGGCCCATGCTCTTCGTCATTTCCTGCGCGATCAATCGGGCACCCCAGTCGTTGGTGCTGCCGGGCGAGGCGGTGACGATGCGAATGAGTTTGCCGGGATAGTTTTGCGCGAACGCGGGCGATGCAAGCATCGCTGCGATCACCACCAAAGTTCTCACGCGCCGCATGATGTTTAGCCCTGCACAGCGGCAACGCCCGCTGCGGTGCCGGCGACACGACCGAAGGTCGCGCCCGACATCATGCCTGAGCCCGAGCCGTAACCACCGACAAACAAACCACCGACCATTTCGCCCGCGGCATACAAGCCCGGAATCGGCCGCCCCGCGACGTGCTGCACATTGCCGGTTTTTGCTTCGATCTTCAGGCCGCCGAATGCAAACGTAATGCCGCAGCGCACCGGCCACGCTTCGAACGGGCCCTTGTCGATTTCGAGCGCGTAGTTGGATTTCGGCGGAGTGATGCCGCGGGTGCACTTGCCGTCGAGTGTGTGGCGGTCCGGATTGTATGTGCCCGGCTGCACCGCAGCGTTGAATTCGCGCACCGTCTTCACGAAGTTCGGCACGTTGATGCCGAGTTCCTCACCGAGTTTCTCCAGTGTGTCGGCCTGCGCGTGCGTCGCCTTGCGGTAGTTCGAGGTGTAGAGATTGAGGTCGCGGATTTTCGCATCGAGTATCTGATAGGCGACGCCACCGGGTTGCGAGAGGATGGCGCGGCCCATGCTCGCGTACGTTCTGCCGCGCGTCTCCCACACTTCGTCGATGAAACGTTCGCCGTTCTGGTTGACCATGATGCCGTACGGATACATGTAGCGGTTCAGGCTGTCGCCGTGCACGTGCACCGAGGGCACGGTGAATTTCGGCAGCGCGATGTCCTGCGGCGAGGCGTGGCAGGTCGACCAACTGCCGTGCGGCATGGCGCCGATGTCCATCGCCATCTTCAGACCGTCACCGGTGTTGAAGGGCACGCCGCGCACATGCACCATGTCCCAGCCGGCGCCGAGGTAACGCGCGCGCATCTCCGCGTTGGCTTCGAAACTGCCGCAGGCGAGCACCACCGATTTGGCGTGGAATTTCACAAAGCCCTGCGGGGTGAGCGCGACGACACCGGTGACACGACCTTTTGCGTCCTGAATCAATTCGACTGCCGCCGTTTCATAGTGAAACGCCACCTTGGCTTTTTCGAGGATGGCGAAGTTGCGCTTCTGCAGGCCGGCACCGCCGCCGTTCATGGTCAGCACGTTGTCGTTGGTCAGGCTCGCCGGCACCCAGTCGTGGCCCTTCGAGGCCAGCCACTGCACGGTCTTCAGCGATTCGGTGACGTGCACCTGCAGCAGTTCCTGATCGGACTGGTTGTTGGTGACGCGCATCAATTCGTCCCACACCTCGGCCTCGGTGCGGTGCGGCAGGCCGCAGTCGAGCAGTTTCAGCAGTTCTTCATCCGACATGCCGCGCACCAGCGGGCGCAGGTCTTCGATGCCGTTGAAGACGAAGCGGATGTGGCCGGTCATCGCGCTGTTGCCGCCGCGGTCGCGCAGCGTCGATTTTTCGATAATCGCCACGCTTGGTGTTTTTTCCAGCGCCGCGTGCGCGGCGCAACACGCCGCGTTGCCGCCGCCAACGATCAGCACATCGTAGTGAAATTCCTGGTCTGCCATGGTTTTTCCTTGTGGATTGATGCGTGAATGTTATTCGCGGATGTTGGCATCGCGGATAACCTTGCCCATGCGCGCAGTGTCGTTTCTGACGAATGCGGAAAATTCTTCCGGCGTCGTGCCGTTGGCATCGACGCCGGCATTGAACAGCAGGTCCCTGACTTCGGTTTTGTTGACTGCGCGCGCGATCTCCTGCTGCAGGCGGTTGACAATGGTCGCCGGCGTTTTTGCCGGCACAAAGATACCGAGCACAGAGGTCGACTCGTAGCCCGGCAGCACCGAGGCGATGGTCGGCAGTTCCGGCGCCAGCGCCGAGGTTCTGGCACTGGTGATGGCGAGCGCGCGCAGCTTGCCGGATTTGATATGCGGCGCCACTGAACCGAGGCCGGCGATCATCAAATGCACTTCGCCGCCGAGCAGTGCGATCACCGACGGTCCGGTGCCCTTGTAGGCAATGCGCACGATGTTGGTACCGGCCATCGCATTGAACAATTCGCTGGCGAGATGCGGCGCCGCACCGATGGTGCCGGCGGCGTAGTTGAGTTCGCCGGGCCGCGCTTTCGCCAGCACGATCAGTTCGCGCGTCGATTTCACCGGCAGCGACGGATGCACGACAAGGATGTTGGGCGAACTCATCGCCAGCGAAACCGGAATGAAATCGCGCGCCGCGTCCCAGTTCACGCCATCGCGCAGAAACTGTGTCAGCCACGCCGCGCTGCCGTAGCCGAGGATGGTGTGGCCGTCGGGCGGCGCCTTGGCGACATACTCCATGCTGAGGCCACCGCGGTTTTCGACGATCACCTGTTGTCCCATCGCGGCGGTGAGTTCCTGCGCCAGCACGCGCGAGCCCCAGTCGTTGGCGCTACCGGTGGCGGCGGTGACGATGCGCATCAGTTTCGACGGATAAGAGGGGGCGGGTGGCGGCACAGCCTGCGCGCAGATCGCGCGCGCACCCGACAGCAACGCGAGCGCGCACGTCACCACGATGGCGAGACCGGACGGCTTCATGACTCCTCACTGCGATTGCCGGCGGCGCGCGGTGAACCGGGCAGGTTCACCGTCTTCAACGGCCGGTCTTGTTTTCCTCGAAGCTATCGCAGCGCGGCTGAATTGGCAAGCCGCCACCGGCCTGTGCCGGCGGCGGTGCAAGACTTGATGCGGTTAAATCTTGATGCCGAGCAATTTCGCCGCAGTGCCGTTAAGCATCGCGATGCGTTCGTCGTCGCTGAACGGCGAAGCCATGATGTGCTCGACCCCCTTGTCCTGCCAGCGGTACGGGTAGTCGGTGCCGAGCATCAGCTTGTCGACGCCGACTTCGGCGGCGAGATGGCGCAGTGCCTCGGGTGTAAACACCAGCGTGTCGAAGTACATGTCGCGCAGGTATTCGGTCGGCTTTTTCTTCAGCTTGATGTTGGCGTCGCAGTTCGACGGCGAGACCATGCAGGAATAATCCGAACGCGGGCCGTAGGAGCCGAGGAAGCCGCCGCCGTGCGCCGCGCAGACCTTGAGGCCGGGGAATTTGTCGAGCGTGCCTTCGAAAATCAGATGCGACAGCGCGATGGTGGTGTCGAGCGGGTTGCCGATCGCGTTCGACAGCCAGCCGTTGCCCTTGTAGCGCTTGGCCAGTTCTGGCTGGCTCGCCGGATGGATGAACAGCACGACGCCCAGTTCCTCGGCCTTGGCCCACACCGGATTGAATTTGGCGGCGGAGAATTCCTCGCCTTCGACGACGCTGCCAATGGCGGCGGCGCGCAGGTTGTATTTTTTGACCGCCGTTTCCAACTGCTGCACGGCGAGGTCCGGAAACTGCAGCGACAGCGACGCCATCGCAGCGAAGCGCTCCGGCTGCGCAGCGCACAGTTCGGCCAGTTTTTCGTTCTGCACCTGGATGATCTTGGCGGCAAGATCGCGTTCCATGCCATACCAGAACGGATTGATGCTCAGTACTTCCACATCGATGCCGCGGCTGTCCATCGCGCGCAGGCGTTGTTCGAACACGACGTAGTTTTCGTCGGAACCGCGCGTCGGCCCGGTCAGGACCGATTTCGGATCGCGCCCGGTCAGCGCAATGGCTTCCGGAATCATGCAATGCGCGTGGATGTCGATGGTCTTGATGCGTTTGCCGTTGATGATCGTCTGCTTGCGCGCGCCCTGAGCGTGCGCGATGCCCGGCATGTTGCAGCCGGTGAAGACGATGCCCGCTGCCGCACCGGCGGCCTTCTGGATGAATTCCCTGCGTGTGCTCATGTGCTCCTCCGCTTGTAATCACGCGCCGATTCGAAACGATCGGGCCGGAAAGATTATGGCATGCTGCGCGCGGTGTGGCGCAGGCGAAGGGTGAGCGGCGATCAAAAACAGCTGCGCCCGGGAGGGGCCGCGGCGGGCTTGCCAGCCGCCGCGCAAGGCGCAGCCTTGCTGCCTGTTACTTCTTCATTTCGTCCTTTTTCATCATGCCGTCTTTGGCCATGCTGTCTTTTTTCATTTCATCTTTTTTCATCATGCCGTCCTTGGCCATGCTGTCCTTCTTCATTTCGTCTTTCTTCATCATGCCGTCTTTCGCCATGTTGTCGGCGGCAAACGCGCCCGACATTGAAACGGCCATGCAACCGGCAAACACCAGCGTGATCAGCTTCTTCATTGGTAAATCCTCTCGAAAGGTTGAATTTGCGCGAGCGCCGCGTTGGCGGCCCGCACGTTCGACTGCCGCCGGCGCACGCGTACGCATGTCACCGGACGAGGGGTAGTCGGGGCGGTGGCCAATTCCTTACAACCGGTTTCGCCTAGTCCCGACGGCTGACGGCAGGGCTGACCAGACGCGCGTTATCCAAATAGCCGTAGCCCGGAAGAAGCGCAGCGTATTCCGGGAAACGGGGTTGTCTTCTGCTACTGATGCGAATACAGCACGCCACCCGCCACCGGCACCTTCGCCATCAATATCTGGCCCGACGACGATTCGGTGATGTAGAGCGTTTTGCGGTCCGCACCGCCGTAGGCGATGTTGGTGGTGGCATGGCCGGCGCAGGATTTGATGCGATAGAGCGGCTCGCCCATTTTGTCGAACATCCACACGCTGCCGAAGCCGGCGTGGGCGACGGTGAGTCCGCCGGTTTCGTCGACGGCCAGCCCGTCGGGGCCGCCGTGGCCGCCGGAGAGCTGCAGAAAGAGCCCGACCTTGGTGACTTCGCCCGAGGACAGCAGCGGCAGCCGCCACACGGCGTTGGCGCGCGTGACGTTGACGTAGAGATTGCGTTCATCTTTATCGAGCGCGATCCCGTTGGGGCTCGGGATGTTGCGCAGCAGACAGTTCAGCGTGCCGTCGGCGCGCAAACGGTAGACGCGCCCGGTCGGGTCCTGCAAACCGGTTTGCCCCTGGTCAGTGAAATAAAGATCGCCGTTCTTCGCGAAGATCATGTCGTTGAGTCCGCGGAAACCCTCCGAGTGCGCCGATTCGAGGATGGGCGTGACCTTGCCCGACTGCGGATCGCACAAGAGCAGGCCCTTGCGGTGATCGGCGATGAAAATGCGGCCGTCCTTGTGGATCTTCAGGCCGTTTGGCTCGCCGTCATATTCGGCCACCACCTCGAATTCGCCTTGCGGTGAAACGCGGAAAATGCGGCCGTACGGAATGTCGGTGCAATACAGATTGCCGTCGCGGTCGAACGACGGCCCTTCGAGGAAGGATCCGAGCTTGTCGTACTGGCGCGCCGCCACCCACGCCGAGGGCCGGCTGCAATGCAGTTTGTCGGGCACACGGGCGAAGACTTCGGTTGGGATGATGGTGGGGGCTGCGAACATGGTGGTCTCCGATTGAAAATATTGGGTAGGGTGCGCACTGCGCACCGTCCGCCGACTTTCTTCGTGCGCAGTGCACACCCTACGAGCGATGCATTCTCAGGGAATGATTTTTTCTCTGCGATAGTTTTCAAACTGCCGCGCAAACATATCGAACGAATCGAGCGTTTGCGTAAAACCGAGCGTGCGCGCCTTCTGCATCGACGAAACAATATCCCAGTCAGGACGGAACTGGTAATCGCCGTAGGCCCACAACGCGATCCGGTCGAGCGGCGGTGCCTTGAGGCCGTGTTTCTTCACCACGGTGTCCCACACTGGCCCCTTGTCCGCCATGTAATCGACGAACTTGATGGCGCGCGGCACGCCTTCCCGCATGCCGAACCAGCCGGCGAATTTGCGCCAGAGCTCGCACCAGCGCGGATTGTCGCCGTTGACCACATTGAAAGCCTGATTGCGGCAGCGCGGTTCGGTCGCCATCCAGACGATGGAGCGCGCGAGCAGACCGAGATCGGTGAATTGCGTGTGCGCCTCATAACCCTGGGCGTTGCCCGGGAAGTCGAGCGGCAGGCCGAGTTCGCGCTGTACCTCGGCGTAGACGGCGATGACGAGCCCGGCCGAGCGCGGCATATCCACCGACGGATCGCAGAACGCATGCGGGCGCGATGACGTATAAGCCCAGGTCTTGCCGCGGCTTTGTTCGCGCAGAAAGGCATCCTGCACGAAATAATAATTGTCATTCGGTGAACGCGCGCTTTTGTCTTCTTCGAGCGGCAGTTTCACCGGGCCCAGTTGATGGCCGTACCACTTGCTGCCGTGCAGCGCGTGCACGTGCTCGAGTCCGCCGTTCGCCTCGATGACGGTGACGAGGTTGGCGAGCATCGCGCTGTTGGTGTCGATGTCCTCGGTCTTGCCCTCGACTGGATGATCGTAGCGCGCCGCATAGAAGATGTGCGATGCGGCAATGCCTTTGAGTTTTTGCTCAACGTCGGCGCGGTCGGCGAGATCGACCGCAATCCATTGCACGCCGGGACGCGATTGGGCGTGGCGCGCCAGCCCGATGACATTCCAGTCGCCGTCGGCAAGCAGTTGATCGGCGATGCGGCGCCCGATGAGGCCGGAGACACCGGCGATGAGTGCGGTTTTTTTATCCATAGTCTACAAGGCAAGCGAAGCGGCGTAGGCGCCGACCGCCGCGGATTGTTCAATATGCCACGCACCGTCGATCAACTGTCTGGTTTTATCGGCAGTAAAGATCAACTCGCATTGCGCGCGCGTTTTTTCGGAAACTTCGTCGTCGGTGAGCGGGCGGCCGATACTGCCGCGGCAGTGCGCAACGTGCGTGTCGAAAGCCTGACCGTTTTTCAGCGCGATGCGTGCACTCGCGGTTTCGGCGCCGAATGCGGCGTCAACGGTGATCGCCACCTTGCGGCGCAGTCGCGCCACCGCCGGGTCGTGCACGACGGCGTCATCCATCTGTGCGAGGCCGGCGATTTTGCAGATGATCGAGGCCGCCGCCCAGTGCTGCAGGCTGACCAGGGTCTGGTTGCGGTCCGTGAGTTCGGGACGGTCGGCGAGTTTCGCGGCGAGCGGGCTGACGGTGAGTTCGACGCGTGCAATGTCCTCGGCGTTGAACGCATTGCCGCGCGCAAGATCGACGCAGGCGTCGATCACCGGATGCACGACGAAACCGCAGGGGTAGGGTTTGTAGGCGAGTGTGGTGATCTCGAAAGTCTTGCCAAGGCCGTCGACCGCCGCTTCCATGTTCGGGTTGCTCGCAAACGATACGCCGAAACCTTTTTCGCCTTCGATCATGGTGTCTGCGCAGGTGAAGCGCCGCGCCGCCAGCAGCGCCGACAGCAGACCGCAGCGCGCGGTGTGCCCGGGCGTGAACTGGCTGCCCATGGTGGTGTGCGATTCGCGCAGTCCGCCGGCCTGATTGGCGGCGTGGCCGAGCGCGGTGGCGATGCCGGTTTCATTGAGGCCCATGGCTTTTGCCGCGGCCACCGCAGCGCCGATGCCGCCGACAAGGCCCGCCATCGACAGCCCGATGTTGCACTCGGCCGGTTTGGTGAAGAGGATATTGCCGATGCGACACTGTATTTCAACGCCGAGGATCAGCGCGTGCAGGAATTCGATGCCGCTCAGCGGCTGGCGTTCGGCAAGTGCCAGCAGCGCGCCGGCCACCGGGCTGGTCGGATGCGCGACGGTGGCGAAATGCGTATCGTTGAAGGCGACCGCCGCCGAACTCATGGTGTTGATGAAGGCGGCGTTCAGCAGATCGAGCTTGATACGGTGGCCGACCACGCTGCTGTCGCGCGCACCGTTGAATTCGTCGAGTACCGCCAGCACGTGCGTGACATTCGCTTCGCGCGAGCCGCCCGCGGCGCAGCCGACCCAGTTGACGAAGGCGCGCACGCCTTCGCGCCGCACCGCCGGTGGCAATGCATCGTAGCGCGAGCTGTGAACGTAACGCGCGAGTTCGCGGGTGATGCGTCTCACTGACTGGTTTCCTGAGCGGTGGCGGGTTGCACGGACCGCACGACGATGCGGTTATAATCGCCGGCGGCACGCACGAAATTGACAAGCGCGATGATGAATAAGCACTGCGTGAATGTCAAACGCGCGCTGCTGCTCCGTCAAAAAAACCGAAGAACGCATCAGAAGGGGAAGCCGCTGTGCCGAGGCTGGTCCGCATTTTTCTTGCGACACTGTTCGCTGTCATGACGGCGGCGGCCTGCGCGCAGGCCTGGCCGGTGAAACCGGTGCGCCTGATCATTCCGATCGCCGCCGGCGGCAATCTCGACATCGTCACGCGCGCCATGGCGCAAAAACTCAGCGAGGTCTACGGCCAGCAGGTCATTGTCGAAAACCGGCCCGGCGTGAACAGCGTGGTCGGCACCGAATACGTGGCCAGATCGCCGGCCGACGGATATACCTTTCTGATGATGGCGAGCACCTTTCTGACGACGCCATTGCTGTCGCGCAACGTGCCCTACGATCCGCTGCGCGATTTCACCGGCGTCACGCAACTCGCCTGGCTGCCGCAGCTGATGGTGGTGCATCCGTCGCTGCCCTCAAAAACGGTGAAGGAGTTCATCGCGCTGGCGAAAACGCGGCCGGGTGAAATTAACTACGCCTCGGCCGGCACCGCCTCGGTCGGCGATCTGGCAACCGAACTCTTCAACCGTCGCGCCGGCATCCGCACCAATGCGATCCCCTATAAGGGCAACGCGCCGGCCATGATCGACACGGTCGGCGGACAGGTGCAAATGTTCTTTGGCGCGATCGGCCCGATGCTGCCGTATATCAACACCAAACGCCTGCGCGCGCTGGGTGTGTCGAGCCCGAAGCGCTCGCCGCTGCTGCCCGCGGTGCCGGCGATTGCCGAAACGCTGCCCGGTTACGAGGCCGGGCTGTTCATTGCGATGGTGGCGCCGGCCGCAATGCCGCGCGAGATCGTCGCGCGCATGCATGGCGAGATCGCGAAGATTATGCAGACGGCAGACATGAAATCACGGCTGGCCCAGCTCGGCGATGAAATGTCTGTCAGCAGTTCGCCCGAGCAGTTCACGGTATTTCTGAAAACCGAATACGCCAAGTGGGACAAAATCATCAAGGAAGCCGGTATCAAGGTTGAATGAGTTTTCTCCTCTCCCTTGAAGAGGGAAAAATATTTTTTAAGATGAATGCCAATCAGGAGATTCAAGATGAGTCAGCTCAGTGGTCCCGCCCGTTTCCGCCAATTGTTGAAGAAGCCCGGCTACATCCAGGCACTCGGCATCTGGGATCCGCTGTCGGCGCGCGTCTGCGAGTCGATGGGTGTTGAATGCGTGCACATCGGCGGTTATCAGGCCGGTGTCGGCACGGCGATCAGTGAACCGCTGATGACGCTGACCGAACTGGCCACCCTTTGCCATTACGTCACCTCGGCGGTGAAAATCCCGGTGTTCGTCGATGCCGGCACCGGGTTCGGCGAGCCGCTGCACGTGATGCGCTCGGTCAAGGAACTCGAGCGCACCGGCATCGCCGGCATGCACATCGAAGACCAGATCTTTCCGAAGCGCGCGCATTATCACAAGTATGTCGAACACACGGTGTCGTGCGAAGAAATGGTCGACAAGATCAAATACGCGGTGGCCGCCAGAACCAATCCGGATTTTGTCATCATGGGCCGCACCGACTGCATGGCCACCAGCGGTTTCGCCGAGGGCGTCAAACGCGCCAACCGCTACCTCGAAGCGGGTGCGGAAATGATCATGTGTTTTCCGAACAATGAAGAGGAAATGCGGCTGGCGCCGAAAGAGATCAACGGCCCCGTCGTCTACGTGGTGAGCGAAGGCAACCGCATCAAGCGCCCGGTGCGCTCGCGCCAGGAATACGAGGACATGGGTTACAAGATGGGCACTTATCCGACGCAGCTCTTGTGCCCCGCGGTGCAGGCGATGAAGACGGTCGTCAAGTCGTTCATGGAAACCGGTCGCAGCGGTCTCGACCCGGACAACATGATCAAGTGGCGCAAGGAATGCGAAGACCTGATCGGGTTGGACGAGCATTACAAGGTTGAAGCGGCGACGGTGGAGCGGTAGATCCTGCCGGGTAATCTGCAGGGGTCGTATTAGCCAGAACCCTCCACCTTGATGGGGCGGCGGTAACGGCATTTAGCTGGAACCCTCCCCCTTGATGGGGGAGGGTAGGGTGGGGGTGTGGCAGCACTGGTTGTCCCCCCATCCCTGCCTTCCCCCACAAGGGGGGAAGGAGCAAACCGGAAAACTCGGGAGGCATATGCGCAATCTGTTCGCGGTACTGATCGCC
>JANXSE010000170.1 GCA_025356695.1 Betaproteobacteria bacterium | reverse complement strand
GCCGCACAGAAGCTGATCGAGCAGGCGCGGCCGCTGGCGGCCGAGGCGCTGGAACTCGAGCCCTCGCAGGTTGAATATGCGAACGGCGCTTATCGTTCACGCGATGGGGCGAAGTCAATCGGCCTGCTGGAACTGGCGAAGAAACACGCAGGTGCCAGCCCGCATCCGCTCAATCTGATCGCGGAGGCCTCGGTTGCCGCGACATTTCCGAACGGCTGCCATATCGCCGAAGTCGAGATCGACCCGGAAACCGGCGTATCGGAAATTGCCGCCTATACGGCCTGCGACGATTGCGGCACTGTCATCAATCATGCGATTGTCGAAGGACAGATGCACGGTGGCGTTGCGATGGGCGCCGGCCAGGTGTTCGGCGAGCAGACGGTTTATGACAAGTCGAGCGGCCAGTTGCTGAGCGGCAGTTTCAGCGACTACGCGATGCCGCGTGCCGGCTGGGTGCGCGACATACACATGAACGATCATCCGCTTATCAGCAAGGTCAACGTGCTTGGTGCCAAAGGGGTCGGTGAGTCCGGTTGCACGGCCTCGCTGGCGTCGCTGGTGACGGCGGCGCTCGACGCAGTGCGGCCGCTGGGCATTCAGCATATCGACATGCCGCTGACCGCGAGCCGGATGTGGCAGATGATTCAACAGGCGCAACAGGCGCAGCAAGCAAAGGCGAAATAACCATGTTCCAGTTCAATTACCTCAAGGCAAAATCGCTGGCCGATGCGGCCGCGCTGGCAAAAGCGAATCCGGATGCCAAACTGATGTCGGGTGGCATGACTCTTCTGCCGACGCTCAAACAGGGCCTCGCGCAGCCGTCGCATCTGATCGATATCGGTGGTTTGAGTGAACTTTCGGGCATCGAAGTGAAGGGCGACACGCTGGTGATTGGCGCGGCGACGCGCCACTATGATGTGGCGTCCTCCGCGGTGGTGCGGAAAGCCATTCCGGCGCTGGCCTATCTGGCGAACCAGATCGGCGATCCGCAGGTGCGCAATCGCGGCACGCTCGGGGGTTCCGTTGCCAACAACGATCCGGCGGCCGATTACCCCTCGGCCGTGCTGGCATTGAATGCAACGATCGTCACCAATCAGCGCGAAATCGCCGCCGATGATTTTTTTCAGGGCATGTTTGCGACTGCGCTGGAAGAAGGCGAGATTGTCGTGCGTATCGTATTCCCGCTGCCAAAACGCGCTGCTTACGAGAAGTTTCCGCATCCGGCCTCCGGTTATGCAATGGCTGGCGTATTTATCGCCGACACCACAGCCGGCGTGCGCGTTGCCGTGACGGGGGCGGGGCCCGGTGTGTTTCGCTGGAGCGATGCCGAAGCGGCGCTCGCCAAGGGCCTCAAGGCCGGTGCGCTCGATGCGTTGCGCGTCGATGCAACCGATCTGAATGAAGATTTTCACGCCACGCGCGAATACCGCGCCAACCTCGTGCAGGTGATGGGCAAGCGCGCGTTGCACAAGCTGCTCGCCTGATCCTGTCCCACTCAATCTCAATCGACCATCATCAAATCTGACTGCTGAAATTACCATGGCCAAAATCGAACTGACTGTTAACGGCACGCGCCAGGCGCGCGAGGTTGAAGACCGCACGCTGCTGGTAGATTTGTTACGCGACCATCTCGGCTTGACAGGGACACACGTCGGCTGCGATACGAGCCAGTGCGGTTGCTGCACCGTGCATCTTGACGGCCGCGCCGTTAAATCCTGCACCATGCTGGCGGCGCAGGCCGACGGCACGAGCATCGTGACCATTGAAGGCATGGCCAAGGGCGACAAGCTGCACCCTGTGCAGCAGGCATTTACCGACTGCCACGCGCTGCAATGCGGCTTCTGCACCCCCGGCATGATCATGACGGCGGCCGGCATCCTCAAGGACAACCCGAACCCGACCGAAGACGACATCGTCAAGGGCCTCGAAGGCAACCTGTGCCGCTGCACCGGTTACATCAACATCATCAAATCAGTGCAGCGTGCAGCAGAGTTGATGAAGGCTTGAGAGCCGCCTCCACCAAGGGTTTTCGCAGGATATAAAAAGCGGGAAATAAAAAAATTTGGGCGCTGTTGGCGCCCAAATTTTTTGTGCCGACTGCGGCGAATCAGAGCTTCGAGAGTACGAATGCCGCCGCCGCAACAGCAGCG
>JANXSE010000131.1 GCA_025356695.1 Betaproteobacteria bacterium | reverse complement strand
CCGCTGTGGTGGCTGATCCTGAACCTCTTCATCCTGCCGTTCCGCCCGAAAGAATCGGCAAAACGTTATGCGCAGGTATGGACGGTCGACGGTTCGCCGCTGAAATTCCATACCGAACGGCAGGCACGCATGCTGCGCGGTTATCTGGGTGAACGCAGCAAAGCCCCACTGCAGGTCGAATACGCCATGCGTTACGGCAACCCCTCGATCGCTGCCACTTTGGAGCGCATGAAAGCGGAGGGCTGCATGCAAATATTAATGGTGCCACTCTATCCCCAATACGCCGCCAGCACCACCGCCACCGCAATTGATGCGATCGGCGCCGCACTGGCGCGCATGCGCAATCAACCGGCGCTGCGCACGATACGCAATTTTCACGACGAACCTGGTTACATCGCCGCGCTGGCGCAGAGCGTTCGCGATTACTGGACCACGCACGGCCGCCCGGACCTGCTGGTGATGAGTTTTCACGGCGTACCCCGCTATACGCTAGATCGCGGCGATCCTTATCACTGCGAATGCCACAAGACGGCGCGCCTGCTGGCCGAGGCGCTGCAACTGCCGCCGGAAAAATACCAACTGACGTTCCAATCGCGCTTCGGCCGCGCCGAATGGCTGAAGCCCTACACCGCCGAAGTGCTGAAAGAACTGGGCGCAAAGAAAACGGGGCGTGTCGACGTGGTCTGCCCGGGTTTTGTGAGCGATTGCCTCGAAACGCTGGAAGAAATCGCCATCGAGGGCAAAGGCATTTTTTTGAACGCCGGCGGCGGCGAATACCACGCCATTCCCTGTCTCAATGAAAACGACCTCTGGATACGAGCGCTCGCCGATATCACGCAAAAAAATCTGCAAGGCTGGCTCGATGCGCCGCCTGCCGCGGAGATGCTCGAACGCGGTCGCCTGCGTGCCCGCGCGCTTGGCGCCCAAACCTGAGAGAGTCAAACCGCTTCTCTTTTCAGGTCAAGGGCTTGCCGGCCTCTTGAAATCGGCGCACGCGCCCCAATAAGGTCTGAATTGACCAATTTTTGCAGTCTTCAGGGGTATTGAATGCAGGAACCACAGCAGGCGGCTGATGAAGCCGCGAACACGCCGTCTACCGATGCCGGCACGGACACCATCCCGAGCATGGAAGAGCTTTTGAAAAAAGCTGAACTGGCCGCGCAGGAGCACCACGATGCCTGGCTGCGCGCCAAGGCCGATGCCGAAAACATCCGCAAACGCGCGCAAACCGATATCGCCAGCGCGCACAAATATGCCATCGACAATTTCGCCACCGCACTGCTGCCGGTCAAAGACAGCCTCGAAGCGGCGCTGGCGACCGGCAATGCCACGCTCGAAAATATGAAGAGCGGCGTCGAGCTGACACTCAAGCAACTGGCCTCCGTATTCGAAAAATTCAAGGTCATCGAAATCGACCCGGTCGGGCAGAAATTCGATCCGCATCAGCACCAAGCCATCAACGCCGTCGAATCCGACGCCGAACCGAACACCGTGCTGCAGGTATTTCAGAAGGGCTATGCGCTCAACGACCGCGTGGTGCGCCCCGCCATGGTCTCGGTGGCCAAGGCAAAAAGCGGTTGAAAGCTAGATAGTTAGCCCCATATAGGCGGCATGGGTTTATCGAATAACGGGCTGCCGGCCCCGCAGGGACGGCGACAATCAGAATCAGCATAAAGAGGTCAGCAATGTCGAAAATCATCGGTATCGATCTGGGCACCACCAACTCCTGCGTCGCCATCATGGAAGGCGGCCAGCCGAAGGTCATTGAAAATGCGGAAGGCGCGCGCACCACGCCGTCGATCATCGCCTACACCGAGGACGGCGAAGTTCTCGTCGGCGCATCGGCCAAGCGCCAGGCGGTCACCAATCCGAAGAACACGCTCTACGCGGTGAAGCGCCTGATCGGCCGCCGCTTCGACGAAAAAGAAGTGCAGAAGGACATCGACCTGATGCCCTACAAGATTCTCAAGGCCGGCAACAACGACGCCTGGGTCGAAGTGCGCGACAAAAAAATTGCGCCGCCCGAAGTCTCGGCGCAAGTGCTGATGAAAATGAAAAAGACCGCCGAAGATTACCTCGGCGAAGCCGTCACCGAAGCCGTCATCACGGTACCCGCCTACTTCAACGACTCGCAGCGCCAGGCCACCAAGGACGCCGGCCGCATTGCCGGTCTCGATGTCAAGCGCATCATCAACGAACCGACCGCGGCGGCACTCGCCTTCGGCATGGACAAAAAAGAAGGTGATCGCAAGATTGCCGTGTATGACCTCGGCGGCGGCACCTTTGACATTTCGATCATTGAAATCGCCGTGGTCGACGGTGAACACCAGTTCGAAGTGCTGTCGACCAACGGCGACACCTTCCTCGGCGGCGAAGACTTCGACCAGCGTCTGATGGATTACCTGTGCGATGAATTCAAGAAAGAACAGGGCATTGACCTCCGGAAGGACATGCTCGCCCTGCAGCGCCTGAAAGACGCCGCGGAGAAAGCCAAGATCGAACTGTCGTCGTCGCAGCAAACCGAAGTCAACCTGCCCTACGTCACGGCAGACGCTTCCGGGCCGAAGCACATGGCGATCAAGATCACGCGCGCCAAGTTCGAGAGTCTGGTTGAAGAACTGATCGGGAAAACAATCAAGCCCTGCGAACAGGCAGTCAAAGACGCGGGCGTCAAACTGTCGGATATTTCCGACGTGATTCTCGTCGGCGGCCAGACGCGCATGCCGAAGGTGCAGGACAAGGTCAAGGAGTTCTTCGGCAAGGAACCGCGCAAGGACGTCAACCCCGATGAGGCGGTTGCCGTCGGCGCCGCCATTCAGGGCGGCGTGCTGAAAGGCGACGTCAAGGACGTGCTGCTGCTCGACGTCACTCCGCTGTCACTCGGTATCGAAACACTGGGCAGCGTGATGACCAAGCTGATCCAGAAGAACACGACGATACCGACCAAGGCCGCGCAGGTGTTTTCAACGGCCGAAGACAATCAGTCGGCGGTGACCATCCACGTTCTGCAAGGCGAGCGCGAAGTTGCTGCCGGCAACAAAAGTCTCGGTCAGTTCAACCTGACCGATATTCCGCCGTCGCAACGCGGCATGCCGCAGATCGAGGTCACGTTCGACATCGACGCCAACGGTATCCTGCACGTGTCGGCCAAAGACAAGGCCACCGGCAAGGAAAACAAGATCAAGATCCAGGCGAGTTCCGGACTCAGCGAAGACGAGATCCAGCGCATGGTAAAAGATGCCGAAGCGCACGCTGAGGACGACAAGAAAGCAGTCGAACTCGTCACCGCGCGTAATCAATGCGACGCGTTGGTGCACTCAGTGAAAAAATCGTTGACGGAACACGGCGACAAAGTCGGCGCCGATGAAAAAGCCAAGATCGAAGCCGCCTTGAAAGAAGCCGAGGAAGCGCTGAAGAGCGACAACAAGGAAGAGATCGAAACCAAGTCGCAGGCCCTCGCCACCGCTTCGCACAAGCTGGCCGAACAGATGCACGCGAAGGAACAGGCCGCGCAACAGGCTGCAGGCGGCGCGCAACCGCAGGGTGGCGCGGAAGCCAAGAAAGACGACGGCAACGTTGTGGATGCCGAATACGAAGAAGTCAAAGACAAAAAGTAACTGCGACAGGCGTCAGGCGTGAGGGGTGAGGCGAGAAATATCGCCTCGCCCCTTTCGCGTTGTTGAATCCGCCTCACACCTCACCCTTTACACATCACAAAACAATGGCCAACCGCGATTACTATGAAGTGCTGGGCGTCAACCGCGACGCAGCGGACGACGACATCAAGAAGTCTTATCGCAGACTGGCGATGAAGCACCATCCGGACCGCAATCCGGACAATCCCAAGGCTGAGGAACATTTCAAGGAAGCCAAGGAAGCGTACGAGGTTCTTTCAGACACCAACAAGCGCGCCGCCTATGACCAGTACGGTCATGCGGGTGTTGATCCCTCTGCCGGTGCGGGCGCCGCCGGCATGGGCGGGTTCGCCGATGCGTTCGGCGACATCTTCGGCGATATTTTCGGCGGCGGACGCGGCCGTTCCAACGTCTATCGCGGCGCCGACCTGCGCTACAACCTCGAAATCGGCCTCGAAGAAGCGGCGCACGGCACCGAAACCAAGATCCGCATTCCGACCATGGAGGAATGCGAAACCTGCAGCGGCAGCGGCGCCAAGCCCGGCACCAAACCTGTGAAATGCAGCACCTGTGACGGACACGGCCAGGTCCGCATGCAACAGGGCTTCTTCTCAATCCAGCAGACCTGCCCGAAGTGCCGCGGCGCCGGCAAAATGGTCGAGCAGCCCTGCACCACCTGTCGCGGCGCCGGCCGCCTCAAGCAGCACAAAACGCTGTCGGTAAAAATCCCCTCAGGCGTGGATGAAGGCGATCGCATCCGTTTGTCTGGCGAAGGCGAAGCCGGCGTCAACGGCGGCCCACCGGGTGACCTTTATGTCGTCATCCACCTCAAGCAGCACGCGGTGTTCCAGCGCGACCACAACGATCTGCATTGCGAAATGCCGATCAGTTTCACCACCGCAGCGCTCGGCGGCGAAATCGAAATTCCGACGCTTGATGGTTACGCCAAGATCAAGATTCCGGCCGAGACGCAATCGGGTAAGGTGTTCCGGCTGCGCGGCAAGGGCATCAAGGGCGTGCGTTCATCCAGCCACGGCGACTTGCTCTGCCATGTCGTCGTCGAGACGCCGGTCAACCTGACGGCGCGTCAGCGCGAACTGCTGATTGAACTCGAAGCCATCAACAACAAGGATGTCGGCCAACACAATCCGCGTGCCAAGTCGTGGATGGACAAGGTCAAGGAATTCTTCGCAGAATAGCGTGGCGCCGCTCGTCGCGGTTTTCGTAAGGTGCGCAGTGCACACCCTACAAACGTCACGTTTAACGGGATGGTTAAAAACCGCAACCTGCAACTCATCACGTTTCCCGCCGCATGAATTCCGTACAACGGCGTGGTTCCGCCACACTCAACGCTGCTACGAACTGTGGACTAATCGGTCGTCAGAATCACGTGCCCGATTTTCTCGCCGCGTTCGACGGCGAGATGCGCCGCAACCACGTCCTTCAGCGCATAACGCTCGGCTATCGTGAACAGCGGCTTTGTAGCAGCCAGCCAGCGCGCGATATCTGCATGCGCCTGCCGCTTGGCCTCGTCCGACATCGTGTAGACGAACACCGGACGCACCGATACGTTGAGCCGCAATAAATCGTTGTACGGAAACGCCGGCTCCTTGACGCTGGTCGAGGCGTAACAGGTGATACCGCCAAACGGATTGATGATCTCTTTCGATACCGGCAGATTTTTGCCGAAATCAACATCGACGATGCGATCGACGCCGCCGCAGGCGGCGCGCACCCGGTCAATGACATTCTCGCTGCGATAGTTGATCACTACGTCTGCGCCGGCGGCGCGTGCATGGACCGCTTTCGTATCAGAACTCACCGTGGTAATGACCTGCGCCGCACCCGCCCATTTCGCCAGTTGAATCGCATAGTGCGCCACCACCCCGGCGCCACCGGTCACCAGCACGTTCTTGCCCTTGACCTGGCCGTCCGCAAACAGACAGCGGTGCGCGGTCATCACCGGAATACCGAGGCAGGCGCCCTGCTCCCAGGTCAGTGATTGCGGCAACGGCACGACCAAAGCGGCAGGCAAAGCGATGTGTTGCGCGCTGGTGCCGCATGCACGGTCCCATTGGCCGTTGTAGGTCCACACGCGATCGCCGACTTTGTGTGTGGTCACGCCGGCACCGATGCGATCGATGACACCCGCACCATCGCTGTTCGGAATCAGTTTCGGCCAGCGGATCGGCCGGCTGCCCGCGCGCGCCTTGACGTCGGACGGGTTGACTGCGGATGCGTAAAGCCGGACACGCACTTCGCCCGCAGCGGGTTCGACGTCGGGCAATTCGCCCGTCTTCATCACCTCGGCCGCCGGGCCGTTCTTTTCGTACCATGCTGCAAACATGTCGCCCCCTTATTGCATTCCGTATTGTCACTAACCGGTCAGACCAGATGGCGATATCCATTACGTGGCGCGCTGGGTCGCGCGCTTGATCATCTCCGGCCACACCTTGAATGCTTCCGACGCGAAAATGATGCCCGTATCGGCCGGCGTCATGTACCAGCCACCCGCGGCGATCTCTGCCCGCAACTGGCGCGGCACCCAGCCCGCATAGCCAACGTAGGCGCGAAACGCATCGACCTTGAGCTCCCCGCGCGCAACCTTCGCCGGCAATTGCGGATCGCCGGTGAGATAAACCTCATCAAGCACACGCAGGCTGTTTGCCGGCGCCTCCGCGCTGCGCACCAGAAACAAGACGCGGTTCTGCGCGACCGGCCCGCCTGAATAAATCTGTTGGGAAGCCTCTGGGATCGCACCGATGCCCGGCAAGGCGTCGCTCAAGCGTGCTGCCAACGGGCGGTTGACGATCACACCAAGCGGGCCACTGCCCGCGTCTGGCTGCGTAATCAGCACAACCGTCTCGCGAAAATTGGTGTCAAGCTGTTCTGGTTTGGCGATCAGGAAAATGCCGTTGGCCAACCCCGGCTCTCCGGCACACGCACTGAAGACAGACGCAAACGGCGCGCCCAGCGCAACGGCGAGCAGTCGCCTGCGCGTGACGTTCATCGCAACAGATCAGCTGCTGCAGGCGAAGGGATCGGCCGGTGCCGATGCAGCGACGGGCGCCGCGACGCCGATGCTGTCGAGTTTGACGCCGCGCCGCACGGCGGTCATTTCAGCCATGATGGCAATCGCAATCTCGGCCGGCGTCTTGCTGCCGATTTTCAGGCCGACCGGTCCGTGCAGGCGCGCAATTTCAGCCGCCGACAGATCGAACTCGGCGAGACGTTTGCGGCGTTTCTCATTATTCAACCGCGAACCCAGCGCGCCGACGTAGAACGACGGCGACTTCAACGCCTCGGTCAAGGCCGCATCGTCGAGTTTGGGATCATGCGTGACGGCGACGACCGCCAGATGTGGATCGGCATTCAATTCAAGCACCGCATCGTCCGGATAACTGCGGATCAGGTTGACGCCGGGCACGTTCCACTCGTCCGCGTATTCCTCGCGCGGATCGCAGACGGTGACCTGGTAATCGAGCGCCTGCGCGAATTGCGCCAGAAAGCGCGAAGTCTGGCCGGCGCCGATGATGAGCAAACGCCAGCGCGGACCGTGAATGCTTTTCAGTAACGCACCATCAAATTCGAGCACATCCGACCAGCGTCCGGATTCCAGCGTGACTTTGCCCGACTTCATGTCCAGTGTGCGCGCCACCAATTCGTGACGGCCAATGATGTCGAGCAATTCCTTCAGTTGCGACTCCTGCAGCACCGGTTCGAGCACCAGTTGCAGCGTACCGCCGCAGGGCAGGCCGAAACGCGCCGCCTGCTCGGCGGTGACGCCATAGGTCACAACCTCGGGCGCCCCGCCCTTCATCTGGTGCGCCTTGACGCGTTCAATCAGATCGTCTTCGACGCAACCGCCGGAAACTGAACCGACCACATGGCCGTCTTCGCGGATCACCAGCATGGCGCCGATCGGGCGCGGTGCCGAACCCCAGGTCCGCACCACCGTGGCAAGGGTCGCCTTATGCCCGGAATCGAGCCAGGAAACCGCGCTTTTCAGGACTTCGGTATCAACACTATCCATATATGCTGTCACTGATTTCAATGCGCAAATGCGCGATGCGCACAAGATTAGTGCACGTGCGCGACCCGGTCAAGCCGGAGTCTCTTCCAATGGCATAGGAGGCTGAAACGTGTCCGTGTTTCTAACGGCATATGAGGCTGAAATGAGGGATTTGGATCGATCATCTGCGCATGGTGATCGATATGAACGAATCAAGGCTCGCGACGATCGAGCAAAT
>JANXSE010000113.1 GCA_025356695.1 Betaproteobacteria bacterium | reverse complement strand
GGCGGCACCACCTGCACGGGTTCCAGCGTCGCGCCTATCGTCGAACTCGACGCGTCGGGCAGATTCCTCAAGGCGTTCGGCGCGAACATGTTCGTGGTCCCGCACGGCATTTTCATCGACCGTGAAAACAACGTGTGGGTCACTGACTCGTCCGGCAAGGACGGCAAGGGCCATCAGGTGTTCAAGTTCAGCGCCGACGGCAAGCTGCTGCTCACGCTCGGCAAAGCGGGCGTCGCCGGCGACGGCCAGGACACGTTCAATCAGCCGTCCGCCGTGCTGATTGCGCCGAACGGCGATATTTTTGTCGGCGACGGCCATGGCGGCGAATCGAACGCGCGCATCGTGAAATTCTCGAAAGACGGCACGTTCATCAAGACGTGGGGCAAAAAAGGCAAGGCGCCGGGCGAGTTCGAATCGCCGCACGGCCTCGCGATGGATACGCAGGGACGGCTGTTCGTCGCGGACCGCGGCAACAATCGCATCCAGATTTTCGATCAGGACGGAACATTCCTCGCTGAATGGAAGCAGTTCGGCCGGCCGAGCGGTATTTTTATCGATGCGGCCGACAATATTTATGTCACCGACTCGCAGTCCGACGCGAAACGCAATCCGGGTTTCCGCCGCGGCATCCGCATCGGCAGCGCCAAAGACGGCACGGTGCGTGCGCATATTCTCGGTGTTGGTCCGGAGCCGGACAAGGAATCGGTGCCCGAGGGTGTGGCGGCCGACGCGGCGGGCAATATCTACGGCGCCGAAACCACCTCGGAGAACCTGCTCAAGTACGTAAAGAAATAGTTTCGTCGCGGCGCCCGCCGCGTTTAACATACGGTCGGAATTTCCCGCTGCAATTTTGAGGCATCGGAGTCCGGACGTTTTATTTTATGAACGAACCCAGCACAAAAAATATTGGCGCGCTGCTCGATGATGTCTACCGCTCCGAGTCGCGCCGTGTTTTTGCCACGCTGATCCGCCTGCTCGGCGACTTTGATGTTGCCGAAGAAGCGCTGCACGACGCCTTTCGCGCCGCGCTCGAACAGTGGCCGAAGGAAGGCGTGCCGGCCAATCCGCGCGCCTGGCTGGTGTCAGCGGGGCGTTTCAAGGCGATCGACGGCCTGCGCCGCGGCGCACGCTTCACCGCGCTCGACGATGTCATCGAGCAGGTCGAAAATATCGCCGATGAAAATGCAGCGCCCGACGGCGAAGAAATCGAAGACGACCGCCTGCGTCTGATATTCACCTGCTGCCATCCGGCGCTGCCGCCGGACGCGCAGGTGGCGCTGACCATGCGCGAAGTCTGCGGCATGACGACGGAAGAAATCGCCAGCGCTTTTTTGACCGGCGCGCCGACGCTGGCGCAGCGCATCGTGCGTGCGAAAACAAAAATCCGCGATGCGAAGATTCCCTACCAGGTGCCGTCACCGGACGAACTGCCCGAGCGCCTCGACAGTGTGCTGCGCGTGATTTATCTGGTGTTCAACGAAGGCTACTCGGCGTCGTCGGGCGCGACGCTGACGCGCCACGATCTGTCCGGCGAAGCGATACGGTTGGCGCGCCTCTTGGTCGAACTGCTGCCCGAGCCCGAGGCGATGGGCCTGCTCGCGCTGATGCTGTTGCACGAGTCGCGGCGCGCCGCACGCACCTCGGCGGCGGGCGACTTGATATTGCTCGATGAACAGGACCGCACCCTGTGGAACCGTGCGCAGATTGCCGAAGGCGGGGCGCTGGTGGAGCGCGCGTTGCCGCTGCGCGCGCCAGGCGCATATACGATACAGGCGACGATTTCCGCGGTGCACGCCGGATCGGCCGACGCCGCGGCCACCGACTGGACGGAAATCGTCGGGCTCTACGATTTGCTCTACGCGCTGGAGCCGACGCCGGTGATTGAGTTGAACCGCGCGGTGGCGGTGGCGATGCGCGACGGGCCGGCGGCCGGCCTCGCGCTGGTCGATGCGATCCTTGCAGGCGGCGAACTCGCGGACTACCGGCTTGCGCATGCCGCGCGTGCCGACCTCTGCCGCCGGCTCGGCCGGAGCGCCGATGCATGCGCCTCGTACGAACGCACGCTCGAACTGACCCGCCAGGCACCCGAACGGCGCTTCATCGAGCGGCGGCTCGCTGAATTAAAAAATTAACCGGCTGGTTGTCGAAATCCGCTTTCGCCGTTCGACTACAGAGTAGATAGACTGGCCACGCGGCGTTAACATTAACCGTTGCAACAAGGAGATAGCACCATGCGATTCATGATTATCGTCAAACCGAACGGCAAAAACGGCGAATGCGCGGCAGCGGACGGCACGTTTGCCGCCGAGATGAGCAAGTTCAACGACGAGCTCGCCGCGGCGGGCGTGCTGCTCGCGCTGGAGGGACTACACCCGGCCGCGCAAGGCGCACGCGTCAAGCTGGCGGCGGGCAAGTGGACGGTCTCCGACGGCCCCTTCGCCGAGACCAAGGAGGTCATCGGCGGCTACTGGATATGGCAGGTTGCTTCGAAAGAAGAGGCTCTCGAATGGGTCAAGCGCTGCCCGATTTCCGCGCACAGCGACGGTGAAATCGAAGTGCGCCAGGTGCTCGACGTGGAGCAATTTGCCGCCCGGCTCGCGCCGGCGTTCACCCAAAGCACACGGCGCGCTGCGGCCTGATGCTGCAGTACAGGTAAGCCTTCCGCCAGCCGAGTCAATCAAGGAGAACATTCATGTCGCAAGTGAAACCGATACCCGAAGGAATGCACACGGTGACACCGCACCTCGTCTGCGCCGGCGCGGCGGACGCGATCGAGTTCTACAAGAAGGCGTTCAATGCAACGGAAGGCGGGCGCCTGCCGGCCCCGAACGGCAAGATCATGCACGCGCAGATACGCATCTGCGGTTCGGCCGTCATGCTGGTCGACGAAATGCCGGAGTGGGGCGCGCTCGGCCCGAAGGCGCTGAAGGGCTCGCCAGTGACGATACATCTCTACGTCGAAAACGCCGACGCATTCTTCAAGCAGGCGGTGGATGCCGGCGCAACCGTCAAGATGCCGCTCGCCGACATGTTCTGGGGTGATCGTTACGGCGTGCTGGTCGATCCGTTCGGCCACCACTGGTCGGTCGCCACGCACATCCGCGATGTCACGCCGGACGAGATGAAGCAGGCGATGCAGAAGATGGCAGGATGAACGGGAGAACGCAATGAAATATCTGTGTCTGGTCTACCTCGACGAAAATCGGCTTGATGAACTGCCCGATGAAGACTGCGTCGAATTCGATACCGGCATCCGCAAAAGCGGCCATTGCATTGCTTCGGAGGCGCTGCAGTCGGTGCAGACCGCGACAACGGTGCGCATACGCAACGGCAAGCTGTCGGTGACCGACGGGCCGTTCGCCGAGACCAAGGAGCAACTCGCCGGTTTCTATATGATCGAAGCGCGCGATCTGAATGAGGCGATCCAGATTGCCTCGAAGATTCCGCCGGCGCATGTCGGCAGCATCGAGGTACGGCCGATCCGGCCGATCCGCGAAACGGTTGCATCGAAAGCGCAGCAGCAACTGCAACAGCAGCAATAATTCAGGGGAAAAGACCATGAAGAAAAAAGCCGTCAAATCCGCCAGCCGCAAACCGAAAACAAAACCGGCGCGCGCGTTATCGTTGCTCGTCGCCACGCGCAAGGGCGCCTGGCTGCTGCACGGCGATGCGGCGCGCAAGAACTGGCGCGTCGAGGGGCCGCATTTTCTCGGCCACGTCATCAGTCACATGGTGCTCGATCCGCGCGACGGCCGCACGCTGCTCGCCGCCGCCAAGACCGGCCACCTCGGGCCGACGCTGATGCGTTCGACCGATCGCGGCCGCAGCTGGCAGGAAGCCAAGCAGCCGCCGGCATTTGCGAAAGCGCCCGAGGGCGAGAAGGGCCGCGCGGTCGACCACACGTTCTGGCTCACCCCCGGCCATGCCGATGAACCCGGTGTCTGGTTTGCCGGCACTTCGCCGCAGGGAATGTTCCGCTCGGGCGACGGCGGCGCGACGTGGAAGGAGTTCTCGTACATCAACGACGACCCCCAATATCGCGAGTGGATGGGCACAGTGCAGGACGGCACGCCGGACGGCCCGAAGATGCACTCGATCATCGTCGATCCGCGCGACGCGAAACACATGCTGTTCGGCATGTCGGGCGGCGGCGTGCACGAATCGAAGGACGGCGGCAAAACGTGGAAGGTCATCATCGATGGCATGGAAGTGGTACAGGGCTTCAACCTCGATCCCAAAATCCCGACCTGTCACGATCCGCATTGCGTGCGGATGTGTCCGAGCAATCCGGACCGGCTCTACCAGCAGAACCATTGCGGCATCTACCGCCGCGACGGCGACGGCACCTGGGAACGCATCGGCCGCAGCATGCCGAAGGCTGTCGGTGACATCGGTTTTCCGCTGGTGGTGCATCCGCGCAATGACAAAACGCTGTGGGTGTTGCCGATGGACGGCACGCGCGTGTGGCCGCGCGTCAGCCCCGGCGGCAAGCCGTCGGTTTATACAACGAAGAACGCCGGCAAGACATGGCAACGACAGGACGCCGGTTTTCCGAAATCGCAGGCGTGGTGGACAGTGAAGCGGCAGGCGATGTGCGGTGACGCGCAGGATCCGGTCGGGCTGTACTTCGGCACCACCTCGGGCGAGCTGTGGGCGAGCCGCGACGAGGGAAAAAAATGGAGCTGCATTGCGCGCAATCTGCCGGAGATTTATGCGGTTGAAGTCGCGCAGTTTGCCTAGGCGTCTGCGATTGCAATGAAAGTATTGATCCCGAGCGCGCTGCTGTCGTACACGGAACGCAACCGCGTTGAAGTGGACGGCACGACGGTTGCCGAAGTGCTGGCGGCGCTTGACCTGTTGTATCCGGGCATCCGCTTTCGCATGATTGACGAGCAGGAAAAAATCCGGCGGCACATCCGCTTCTTCATCAACGGCGAGCAGGTCTTCGATCTTGCGCATTCGCTCGCGGCGACGGAAGAATTCGTCATCGTGCAGGCGTTGAGCGGCGGCTGAATCAATTCAAGTACAACAAGGAAAAAATGCAGAAAATCACACCCTTTCTGTGGTTCGACGGTCAGGCCGAAGAGGCAATGAATTTCTACGTCTCGATTTTCAAGAATTCGAAAGCCGGTGAAGTCAAACGCTGGAACGAGGGCGGGCCTGCGCCTGCGGGCACGGTGATGTCGGCGAGTTTCGTGCTTGATGGCCAGCCCTTCCATGCGCTGAACGGCGGGCCGCATTTCAAATTCACGCCGGCGATTTCGATGTTCGTCAGCTGCGAGACGCAGGCCGAGGTCGACGAGTTGTGGGACAAACTCTGCGCCGGCGGTGCGCCCAGCCGCTGCGGCTGGTTGACCGACAAATTCGGCCTGTCGTGGCAGATCATTCCAACTGCATTGGGCGAGGCACTCGGCAATCCCGATGCGAAAAAAGCCAAACGCGCGATGCAGGCGATGATGCAGATGACCAAGATTGATGTTGCCGCGCTGAAGCAGGCGCAGCAATAACGGCAACCTCGTTGCCCGGATATTTGAGCGGAAAGCTTTATGAGATTTCTTTGTCTTGCCTATTACGATGCGAAAAAGATGGCCGCCCTGTCGCCGGCCGAGCTCAATGCGCTGGTTAGCCAGTGTCCGGCCCACGACGAGACTTTGCAAAAAACCGGTCGCGTGCTCACCCAGGAGTCGCTCGACGACCTTCCGCTGAGTCGCACCATCCGGCCAAAGGGTGGCAAGCCGTTCGTTACCGATGGCCCGTTCGCCGAGACCAAAGAACAGGTCGGTGGATTTTTCATGATCGAAGCGCAGGACATGGAGGAGGCGGTGATGATCGCCTCAAAACATCCGGCGGCGTATCTCGGCGAGCAGGTCGGCTGGGGTATCGAAGTGCGGCCGATCGGATTCGGCGGCCCGCGCTAGTTATCTAGATGCGATCGGGAAAGCGGACGATGAAGCCGTCGCGATTCGGCATTTTTATTTTTGCCAGCGTTCCTGCATCGAGCCCGGCGCCGTCATCGATGATTTTGTTCAGCGCCAGCAGATAAGCCGTCAGCGCATAGACCTCGTTGTTGCTCAGCGTTTTCGGCGACTGCCACGGCATCGCGCGTCTTATGTAATCGAACAGTGTAGACGCATACGGCCAGAAATTCGCGATGGTTTTTTCGCCGCCGTTGATACTGGTGATCGGGCCGCGCGGCAACAGTTGCGAGGCGCTGCCGCCTTTGCCGCCTTCGCCATGACAGGCCACGCATTTCTGCGCGTAAATCTGCGCACCCTGCGCGGCGGTGCCGCTGCCGGCGGGTAAGCCCGAACCGTCGGGCATCACGCTGCTGTCCCACGGCGCGAGGTCCGCCGCCGAGACCGGTTTGCCGAGTCCGGGGCCGTCGGCCTGCGCGGTGCTGGCGAGCGCGAGCAGCGCAAACACCGCAAACACCGCGATCGAGTTACGCGTAAACATGTTTGACCTCCCCGTTGGCGTCTATGCCCCAGCTGGTGATGCCGTTGAAATGCTGGTTCGGAAACGCCACCATCGACAGCGGCGCCTTCAGTTCGCCGCGCGCAGCGACGAATTCAGCACGCGTCGGCTGGAAGTTGCCCTTGTCGTCCCAGGCGCGGCTTTGCAGGACCGCCGGGCCGCCGTCCCAGCGCCACGGCAGCCTGAAGCGCGTGAACGACTTGCTCAGCACCGGTTCCTGCAGCACCGCCTGCGCCCAGCTTTTGCCGCTGTCGGCGGAGACCATCACACGCGCGATCTTGCCGTCGCCCGAAAACGCAAGGCCGGAAATTTCGTAAAAGCCCGTGCCGCTCATTTTCAGATCGGGCGACGGATGGGTGATGAATGATTTCACTTCTTCGATGAAATAAAACTGGTAGGCCTTGCCGTCGGGCAGCAGCTGCGTATAGGTTTTCGTCTCGGGGAAGGTCATGCCTGGCGCATCGGTCAGCTTGATGCGGCGCAGCCACTTGATGCTCATGTTGCCTTCCCAGCCCGGCAACAGCAGGCGCGCCGGATAACCGTTGGCGGGCATCAGGCGTTCGCCGTTCTGATACAAGGCGATCATCGCGTCGTCGAGGCCTTTGGAGAGCGGCACGCTGCGCGTCAATGTCGGTGCGTCGGCGCCTTCGGCGATCAGCCATCTGGCTTTCGGATCGATGCCGGTTTCTTCGAGCAACGTGGAGAGCAGCACGCCGGTCCATTCAGAACACGACACCATGCCGTGCAGCGCCTGCAGATTGCCCTGCATCGGCGTCGGCGAGAACATCGGCGCGCTGTTGCCGCCGCATTCGATGAAGCAGGTGCGCGTCACCATCGGATAACGCGCCAGCGCATCGAGCGTGAAGACCAGCGGTTGTTTGACCAGGCCGTGGATGGCGATGCGGTGTTGCGCCGGATCGATGTCGGGTGCGCCGCTTTGCGCCACCACGAAATGCTGCCCGGCCGGCGTGATCGTGCCGTTCAGAAGATGCAGCGGCGTGCGCGCATTCTGCACGCGTGTCTCGCCCTTCGGATTGGTCAGCGTGCGCACGACTTTTTCTTCGAAGCGCGAGCGCTGTTCGTACGGTTTGGTCACCGCGCCCGGCACCAGACTCCATGCATCGTCCTTGAGCGGTTCGGCCGCTGCACTCTTGACGACGGCATAGCCGGTAATGGTGGCCGCCATTGCCGCGCCACCGTGCAGAAAGGCGCGGCGGTCGAGCAGACCGTTGCCGGCGACCGGCAATGCATCGGACAGTTGCGGATTTTTCGCTTTGCGTCGCATGATTCCTCCCGGTAGCGGTGTTGCGGCGCCGTCGTGTTTTTTTGTTTTGAGCACCGCCGAATAAGCCTATCACCATTTGCCGTCCGTATGCAGCAGTCTGCGGCGGGTATCCGCCTTGACGGCGGCGGCGGCATCGGTAAAGCTTGCGGCAGGTTCAACTTTGAAGAAATCCCCCATGCTGCGTCGCGAAGATCAACGCCTGACTACCGGCCACGGCCGCTATACCGCCGACTGCAATCTGCCGCAGCAACTGTATGCGGTGTTTCTGCGCGCTGATCGTGCTCACGCCGAAATCAAGCGCCTCGACCCCAAACGCGCCCTGGCGCATCCGCGCGTGGTCGCGGTGCTGACCGGCGACGACGCCAAAGCCGCGGCGTTCAAATCGATGCCGAACATCGTCAGCTACCCCGGTCGCGATGGCATGAACCTGCACAAGCCGTTTTATCCGGTGCTGGCGCAGGAGCGCGTGCGTTTTCTCGGCGAGCCGGTAGCGATGATCGTCGCCGAATCGGAAGCGATTGCCGAAGAAGGCCGCGACCTTGTCGAAATCGACTACAACGATTTGCCGGCGGTGATCGGCTTCGATGCGGCTACCGCGCCGGGTGCACCGCTGATACACGCCGGCGTGCCGGGCAATCTTGCGTTCGATTTTGAATCCGGCGATGCGGTGGCGGTGGCAGCGGCGTTCGCGCAGGCAAAGTTCACCAGCAAACTCACTATCGACAGCCAGCGCCTCGTCGGCAATCCGCTGGAGCCGCGCGCCTGCCTCGTTGCTTTCGACGCGGCGAGCGAGGTCTATACGCTGTATGTGCCGCTGCAGGGAGTGGGCGGTATGCGCGGCCAGTTGTCGGCGGTCTCGGGTGTGCCGCAGGACAAAATAAAAATTGCGACGCAGGACGTCGGCGGCAGCTTCGGTATTCGCGGCCCGGCCTATCCCGAATACATCGCGGCGATGCTGGCGGCACGCCGGCTCGGCCGTCCGGTCAAATGGGTCGGTTCGCGCAGTGAATCGTTCAGCAGCGATTTTCAGGGCCGCGCACTGAATCTCGGCGGCGAAATCGCGCTCGACGCCGACGGTAAATTTCTCGCTATCCGTTTCGATCACCATTGCGATATCGGCGCTTATGCGGCGGCTTTCGGTTCCTTCATTGCCTCGCGCAATGTCACCGTCACCATCGGCGGCGTTTACCGCGTGCCCGCACTCTATGCGCGCTCGCGTCTGGCCTTTACCAATGCAGCACCCGTGTCGGCCTATCGCGGCGCCGGGCGTCCGGATGTTGCTTATGCAATCGAACGCCTCGTCGATTACGCCGCACATGAACACGGTTTCGATCCGGTGGCCTTGCGGCGCAAGAACTTCGTGCCGCCCTCGGCGATGCCGTACAAAACAGCCAATGCCGGCGTTTACGATTCGGGCGAATTCGAAGCAGTGATGGATGACGCGTTAAAACGCGCCGACTGGGCCGGTTTTGCGAAGCGGCGCGAGGCGTCGACGCGCGCCGGCAAATTGCGCGGCATCGGCATTTCAACCTATCTAGAAGCGGGCGGCGGCGGTACCGGCAACGATCAGGTCGCGGTTGAATTCGATCACGAAGGAAAAATGACGCTGCTCGCGGTTACGCATTCATCGGGCCAGGGCCACGAAACGGTGTTTCCGGACATTGTTGCCGCTGAACTCGGCATCGCTGCAGTCAACATTAAATTTGATGCCAAACCGACGACCGCGGCGTTGGCCGGCAGCGGCACCGGCGGTTCGCGCGGCGTGCTGGGTACCGGCAGCGTGTTTCGGGTGCTTGGCAAAAAACTGATTGAAGTCGCGCGCCCGCATGCCGCCGCCGCGCTTAAAGCAGCGGAGAACGAACTGCGTTACAGCGAAGGCCGCTATCATGCGGGCGACCGTTCGCTCGGCTTTGTCGAATTGGCGCATGCGCTGGCCAAAACAACGCCGCATCCACTCAACAGCATGGCCGAAGGCGCTTTCGGCGTGAGTTATCCGAACGGCTGCCATATTGTCGAAGTCGAAATCGATCCCGACACCGGTGTCGCGTCAATTGCGCGCTATACCACGGTCGACGATCTCGGTACCGTGATTAATCCGGTGCTGGTCGAAGGCCAGGTGCACGGCGGCGTTGTGCAGGGTATCGGGCAGGCGTTCGGCGAACACGCTGTCTACGACGCGTCAGGTCAATTGCTCTCCGGCAGCTTTCTCGATTACGCGATGCCGCGCGCCGGCTGGTTGCCGGCGATCGACGTGCATGAACACGCGGTGCCGACGCCAACCAATGCGCTCGGCGCCAAGGGTGTCGGCGAATCGGGTTGCAGCGGTTCGCTGCCGGCGTTGTCCAATGCGGTGATCGACGCGCTGCGTCCGCTCGGCATCAAACAACTCGACATGCCGTTCACGCCGCCGCTCGTGTGGCAGGCGATACAGGCGGCACGCAGCAGTTAATTGAATTTCCGGCAATAACAAAAACCAGCCGGTTTAAACGGGAGGGGATGCAATGAATACAAAATGGATGGCGCTCGCCGGCGCCTTGTTGTTGTGCGCGGGTTGCGCCGGTACGCAATCGACGGGTGGTTTGACCGGTGTGATTGCGCCCGAGGCGAAACTTGATCTGGTGCGTGAAGGCTTCATGTTCACCGAGGGCCCGCTGCCGATGGCCGATGGCGGTTTGTATTTCACCGATTTGCGCGCGTCGCGCGTGCACCGGCTCGATCCGCAGGGCAATATTTCGATTGCGTTTGAAAAAACCGATGAGACCAACGGCCTTGCTTACGATCGTAACGGCGACCTGCTTGGCATTGAGGCTGCGGGTAAACGCGTGCGCCGTTTTGGCCGGGACGGCAAGGTCACTGAAGTGACGCGCGGCGACGGTATCAACGTAATGATGCAACCCAACGATCTGATCGTTGATGCAAAGGGCGGGATTTATTTTACCGATCCGGGCCCGCGGCCGGTGGTGCCGGGCCGCAAGGTGCATGTCTATTACCTGCCACCGGGTGCCGCGAAAGCGTTTGTTGCCGATGACCGCATGATACGGCCCAACGGTTTGACCATTTCTCTCGATGGCAAAGTGCTGATCGTTGCCGACACCGTTGATCACACGCTCTGGCAATACGACATACAAACGGACGGCAAACTCGCCAACCGCCGGCCCTATGCGCGCATGCAGAACATCGCTGCGGGTGAGGATTCGGGCGGCGACGGCATGGCGATTGATCGCGCAGGCAGAATATTCGTTACCAGCGTGACCGGTATCCAGATTTTCGATCCTGCCGGCAATTACCTCGGCAATGTGCCGGTGCCGCGCAAGGCAACCAACGTTGCGTTCTCAGGGTCGAACAAGAGCATCCTGTACATCACCGCGCGTGAAGGTGTATATAAAATTCAAACGCTGACGCAGGGGCCGGATCGTTTGGGCAAGTAAATATGCCGAAAGAAGGGTTGAATGGCCATTCCGTTCGTGGTGAGCTTGTCGAACCATGAACGGGCGTCGCACAAAACCAAGGCACTGGAATGCTTGCCCTTCGACAGGCTCGGGGCGAACGGTGGTTGTTTAGATACTTCCTAGGTGCTGTCGTCGCGCTGCCGTTCGAAGCCGGCAGCGTCCGCTTCGAACACTTCCTGCAGTTGTGCCGCCGCTTCCTGCGAGATGCGGATCAGCTGCGCTTCATCGTGCTGGACCGCGGCCTGCGTATTGAGCAGCGCTTCGTCATGCTGCTTGAACAGCGCCACGGCGCGCTGCGCCGCCGAGACGCCGAAGCCGACGCGCAGCAGCGCCTGATGCGCGACTTCCAGACTCGATAAAAATGTTTCGCGATAAATCAGCTTGACGCCGAGATTGCGCAGGCGGAAATAATGCACGCGGTTGCGCGCGCGCGCGAGGATCGGCAGGTCGGGAAAATGCCGCCGCACCAGCGCTGCGGTCTTCACCGAGGCCTCGACATCGTCAATGGCGAGCACAAAGAGTTTTGCGTCGCCGGTTTTCGCCGCGTTCAGCAGATCGAGCCGTGAGGCGTCGCCGAAATAAATCGTGTTGCCGAATTTGCGCACAAAATCGACCTGCTGATAGTTCACTTCGAGCGCGGTCGACGCGTAGCCGCACATGCGCAGCACGCGCGAGACGATTTGGCCGAAGCGGCCGTAGCCGGCGATGATGACCGGATTGCCGGGGCCGTCGATACTGTCGTATTCGGGTTCGGCGCGTTTTTCCAGCCAGTGCGCCAGCGCGCGCTCGTGCGCGGCGAAGGCGAAGGGCGCCAGCAGCATCGACAGCGTCACCGCCATCACCAGCAGTTCGGTGGTGCGCTGATCAAACACGCCGAGTGCGGCGGCGGCGGAAAACAGCACGAAGGCGAATTCACCGCCCTGCGCGAGCGAAACGGCGAGACGTTGCGCGGTGTCGTTGGGCGCGCCGATGATGCGGCCGATGCCGTACATGATGGCGAACTTGATCAGCATCAGGCCGAGTGCCAAGCCGAACACCATCAGTGGTGCGGTGTGTATGAGGCCGAGGTTGGCGCTCATGCCGACCGCCATGAAAAAGAGCCCGAGCAGCAGGCCCTTGAACGGTTCGATGTCGGCTTCGAGTTCGTGGCGGAATTCGGAGTCGGCAAGCAGTACGCCGGCGAGAAAAGCGCCGAGCGACATCGACAGCCCGATTTTTTCCATCACCAGTGAGGTGCCGATCACCAGCAGAAGTGCCGCAGCGGTGAACACTTCGCGGCTGCTGTGGCGCGCGATGAATTTGAGCGCGGGCCGCACGATGATGCGACTGGCGGCGATGACGACGGCTATCGCCGCCAGGCCTTTCGCCGCGGCCAGCCAGTTTGCGCCACCGTGCGTTTGTTCGGAACCGAGCAGCGGTAACAAAGCCAGCAGCGGAATCACCGCCAGATCCTGAAACAGCAGGACGGCGAAGGCTTCGCGGCCGTGGCGCGTGATCAACTGGCCGCGTTCGGCCAGCGAAGACAACACCAGCGCGGTCGACGACAGCGCGCAGCCGAGCCCGGCGATCAGCGCCGCCTGCCACGACAGGCCGATTGCGTAGCCGAACATGCCCAGCACCAGACCGGTGGCGGCGACTTGCGCGCCGCCGAGGCCGAACACGGTGTGACGCAAGGCCCACAGCCGCACCGGATCGAGTTCGAGTCCGATCAGGAATAGCAGCAGCACAACGCCGAACTCGGCGAACTGCATGGTCGATTCCAGTTCGCCGACGATAGCGAGCCCCCACGGGCCGATGACCATGCCGGCGGCGAGGTAACCAAGCACGGCGCCGAGTTTGAACCGCTGAAACAGCGGCACCATCAGCACGGCGGTGAGCAGAAAGACGGCGGTTTGTTCGAGTAGATGCATGATTTTTCCGGCAGCGCGTATAACGAATGACGACGAAGCGCCAGCATAGCCTGAGTACTCGCGCGCGCAAACCCCGATCGCAGGGTGGATTTGCTTGACGCCGGTGGCGACCCGGCGGTAGCGTGCAGGAAAACAGTTTTACACCAACAACAAATGGATGGAGGGGGAGAGATGCGCAACAATCGTCGCAGATTCATGCTGGGCTTGTCGGCGGCAGCGGGCAGCCTGCTGGCCGGCTGTGCGGCAATGCCGGCCAACCGCGGCATGCGCGGCTACAGCGTGCCGGCAATTGACGTACATGCGCACTGGGCGTCGACCGAGTATGTGGAACTGCTGACGCGCGAAGGCGCGGCGAACGGGGCCAAGATCGGCAAAAATGCGCGCGGTGAAGTGACCTTCGACCTGCCGGGCATGCGCCAGGTATTCGAGCCGAGCCGTTTTGATCTCGATACGCGCTTGAAGGCGATGGACGCCGCCGGCGTGGATATTCATGCGTTGTCGCTGTCCAACCCGATGGTCTACTGGGCGCCGCCGGCGTTCGGCGCGAAGTTGTGCCAGACGCAAAACGACGCTCTGGCCGCCGCGCACCAGAAATATCCGCAGCGTTTTCTCGGCCTTGCCGCACTGCCGATGCAGGCGCCTGAACTTGCGGTCAGGGAAATCGAGCGTGCAGCGGCGCTGCCCGGCATCCGCGGCGTGTATATGGCGACGCATATCAACGGCAAAAACCTCGACGACAAATCGTTCTGGCCGGTTTATGCGCGCGCCGAGGCGCTGCGCCTGCCGCTGCTGCTGCATCCGCTGGCGCCGCTGGGCGGCGAGCGCGTGCGCAATTACTACCTGATCAATTTTTTGAGCAATCCGTACGAAACCGGCATTGCCGCTGCCTCGCTGGTGTTCGGTGGCGTAATGGATGCGTTTCCCGAACTGGTGGTCGTGCTGCCGCACGCGGGCGGAACGTTTCCGGCGCTGATCGGGCGCATGGACCACGGCAGCACGGTGCGGCCGGAAACGCGGCATATGAAAAAACCACCTTCGAGCTATCTGCGCCGTTTTTACTACGACACCATCGCGCACAGTAACGAGATACTCACCAATCTGGTGCGCCAGGTCGGCGCCGACCGCGTGGTCATCGGCAGCGATTATCCGGCCGACATGGGTTACGACCGGCCGGTCGATATTGTCGAGCGTTTGAGCGCGCTCAGCGCCAGCGAACGCGAACTCATCATCGGCGGCAACGCCATGCGTTTGTTGCGGCTTTGATTTTTAAACCGCCGTCCGGCGAAAAGGAATATTGATGCGCGGATCTGTTTTACGGTTCACAGCGATCACGTTGTTCATCGCAGGCGTTGCGTACGCGCAGCAATATCCGAACAAGCCGGTGCGCATTATCGTGCCGTTCCCGGCTGCCGGCGGCGCCGATATTTTTGCGCGGTTGAGTGCGCGCAAGCTCGCCGATTCCACAGGCCAAGGTTTTATCGTCGATAACCGCGCGGGCGCGGCCGGCATTATCGGTTGCGAGTCGGTGGCGAAATCGCCGCCCGACGGCTATACGCTGTTGCTCGGCACTACCGGCACGCATGCAACCAATCCCGCAGTGTTCGCCAAACTGCCGTACGATCCGGTCAAGGATTTTGCGGCGGTGTCGCTGGTGGCAGAGGCGCCGTTTGTCCTGCTGGTGCATCCGTCGCTGCCGGCGCACAACCTCAAAGAATTGATTGCGCTCGCCAAAGCGCGGCCGGGCGAACTCAATTACGGTTCCGCCGGCGTTGGCAGTTCGTCGCATCTGGGTTTCGAGTTGCTCAATTCGGTCGCCGGCATCAAGGCCGAGCACGTGCCGTACAAGGGCCTGCCGCTTGCGACCGCTGATACCATCTCCGGTAATTTGACGATGACGTGGGATTCGATTTCGGCATCGAGCCCGATGATCCGGCAGAAGCGCCTGCGCGCGATTGCGATCGGATCGCTCAAGCGTTCGCCCTTGATGCCCGAATTGCCGACGGTCGACGAGTCAGGTGTGCGCGGTTTTGAACTGGTGTCGTGGTACGGGATATTCGCGCCGGCCAACACGTCGAACGAAATCGTGCGCCGCCTCAATACAGAAATCGTGAAAGCGGTGGCGTCGACCGATATGCGCGATCAGTACGCGGCACTCGGTGCCGTGCAGGTTAGTAACACGCCGGAGGAGTTCACGGCTTTACTCAAGCGCGATCTGGCGAAATGGGCGAAGGTCGCGCGCGACGTCAAAATTCAACCGCAATAACGCAGGTAGCAGGGGCGCGCGTTAACCCGGATGATGCGCGTAACCGGAGGATTACCGATGAAGTGTATGGTTCTGTTCGGCGTGGCACTGCTGTCCGCTGCAACAACCGGGGCGCAGCAATATCCGGCGCGCGCGGTGCGCCTCGTTATTGCGTCCTCGCCCGGGGGCAGCAGCGATACGCTCGGCCGCATCATTTCGGTCAAACTAAGTGAGGCCTTCGGCCAGCAGGTGGTGATCGATAATCGCGCCGGCGCCAGCGGCGTGATCGGTGTTGATTTCGTGGCCAAGTCCGCGCCTGATGGTTACACGCTGCTGCTGTCGCAGACTTCGCTGGCGATCAATCCAAGCATGTTCAAAAAACTGCCGTACGACACCGCGCGCGATCTTGCCGCGGTGACGCAGATGGTGGTCGGGCCCAATGTGTTGTCGATGCATCCATCGGTGCCGGTAACCACGGTTAAAGAACTGGTTGCGCTGGCGCGCACGCGGCCCGGCATGCTGATCTTCGGTTCACCCGGCCTCGGCACCAGTCCGCACCTGGCGACGGAATTGCTCAAGGTGACGACGAAGGTCGATATGCCGCAGGTACTCTACAAGGGCGCCGGTCCGGCATTCATCAGTCTGCTGTCGGGCGAAATTCCATTGATGATGTCGTCACCGCCGAGCGTGATGCCTTATGTCAGGAGCGGGCGCCTGCGCGCGCTGGCCGTGACCACGCGCGAGCGCATCGTTTCATTGCCCGCAGTACCGGCGGTTGCCGAAACGTTGCCCGGTTATGAAGCGACCCAGTGGTTCGGCATACTTGCGCCGGCCGGTACGCCGCGCGCCATTGTTGAAAAACTGCATGGCGAAATCACGCACGCATTGCGGGGCGCGGATCTGCGCGAGCGCATGCTGGCCGAAGGTATGACTGTCGTCGGCGATACGCCGGAGGAATTCGGCAAATACATACGAGCCGAAACGGAAAAATGGGCGGCGGTGATCAAGAGCGCCGGCATCAAGCCCGAGTAGTTTGCGCTAAGAGACTGCTTCACGCATGGTGACGAATTCTTCGGCCATGGTCGGATGGATGCCAATGGTGGCGTCGAGTTGCTGCTTGGTGACGCCGCAGTTGAGCGCGACGGCGAAGCCCTGAATGATCTCGCCCGCTTCGGGGCCGACCATGTGCACGCCGAGCACGCGGTTGCTGTCACGGTCGACGACGAGTTTCATGAGGATTTTTTCGGCGCGGCCGGTCAGCGTGTGTTTGAGCGACGTAAAGCTCGATTTGAACAGCGTGATGTTGAGCCCGCGTTTGCGTGCCCCGGCTTCCGACAGACCGACGGTGCCGACATTCGGATTGCTGAAAATGGCGGTCGCAATATTGTCGTACGACACCGTGCGCTCACCCTTGCCGAACAAGCGCGTGGCGACCGCCATGCCTTCGGCCAGCGCCACCGGCGTCAGCAGCACGCGGTTGGTGACGTCGCCGATGGCGTGTATCGACGGCACGCTGGTCTGAAAATTCGCATCGACGACAACGGCGCCGTCCTTGTCTGTGGCGACGCCGGCTTTGTCGAGTCCGAGGCCCCTGGTGTTCGGCATGCGTCCGGTCGCCAGCATTACGGCATCGCTCTCGAGTACGCTGCCATCGGTCAAGGTCGACGACAGCGCGGCAGCGCGCGCAATCGAAGCGATATTACGTTCGAAAAGAATGTTGATGCCTTTGGCGCGCATCTGTTCGGCCAGAAAAATACCCAGATCGTTATCAAAAGATTTGAGCAGGCAATCGCCACGATAGACCAGTGTGGTTTCCACGCCGAGGCCGTGGAAGATGGAGGCGAATTCGACCGCGATGTAACCGCCGCCGATAATAACGATGCGTCGCGGCAGTGTCGGCAGATGAAACGCTTCGTTTGACGTGAATGCCAGTTCCGCGCCGGGAATATCCGGTTTCACGGGCCAGCCGCCGGTTGCAAGCAGAATATGCGCGGCAGTGACGCGGCGACCGTCCATTTCGACGGTGTGCGCATCGATGACGGTGGCGCGTGCACGGAAGGTCTCGACGTTCGCCCCCTTCAGCACGCGTTCATACACGCCATTCAGCCGCGCGATTTCCCGATCCTTGTTTTTAACCAGTGTCGGCCAGTCGAAGGCCGGCGGCGCGATCTGCCAGCCGTAGTTTTTGGCGTCGTCGATGTCGTCATGAAAATGCGCGGCGTAAGAAAACAGTTTTTTCGGAATGCAGCCGGCATTGACGCAGGTGCCGCCGAGATAACGCTCTTCAGCAACGGCAACACGCGCGCCGAGGTTGGCAGCGAAACGGCTGGCGCGCACGCCGCCCGAGCCGGCGCCTATCGTGAATAGATCGTAGTCATAAGTCATCCGGGGGCTCCAGGCGGCGTTAAATATGATCGATGATTATCACCCGGCGGGACGAACGATGTCTGTTTTCGGTTGCCAAAAAAACGGTGTTGCAAAACACAGATTGCGCTGGTTGATTATAGAGGCGGCACGTATAATTCCTCTATGTAAAGGAACATTTCCCGCGGGCTCTTCCGAAGGGGAAAAATACCGGATGGTTCAACTCGACGCCAATGTAATTTGTGGAGGGGCAATGAAATTCCGCAATCGGCGGCGCATTATCGGCGGGATTCTGGCAGGTGGATTTTGTATCCTGCCGTTCGCGGTGGCGCAGGCGCAAAGCTATCCCGGCAAACCGATACTGCTGATTTTGCCGTTGGGCGCAGGAACCGGTTCGGACGTTGCATTTCGTATACTCGCTGAAAAACTTTCTTCGTCGTTGGGGCAGCAGGTGGTGGTGGAGAATCAGCCCGGGGCCTCCGGCATGATAGGTGCGCAACGTGTTTCCAAGGCTGCGCCGGATGGATATGTGCTGGGCGGTTTTAACAACGCGATCATGGCGATTCTGCCGAATATTCAGCCAGCCGTCGGCTACGACCCGCTGAAGAGTTTCGATCCGATCAGCATGGTTGCATCCATTCCCACCGGGATGCTGGTGCATCCGAGTTTGCCGGTTACTTCAGTAAAGGATTTTATTGCGCTGGCGAAGTCTCGCTCGCGCCAGCTTAACTACGGTACTGGCGGCGTCGGCAGCCCGCAGCATATTGCCGCGGCAATGCTGGAGTCGCTGGCCGGCATACAAATGACGCACGTGCCCTATAAAGGCGCGGCGCAGGCGACGCTTGATCTTGCCGCGGGCCAGGTGCAATTGTTGTTCGTCGGACTAGGCGGCACGCCGTTGTCGCTGATCAAGGCCGGCAAGCTGCGCGCGCTGGCTTTTACCGGCACGCAGCGCAACGCAATTCTGCCGGCATTGCCGACGATGCAGGAAGCCGGGGTCGCGGGTTTCGACTTCACTTCGTGGAATGCCTTGTTCGCACCGGCCAACACGCCGAAAGAAATTCTGTCGAGAATTCAGGGCGAGGTGGTTAGCGCGCTCAAACTGCCTGACGTGAGGGCACGTATCACGGAACAGGTTATGGATCCGCTTGGCACCACCCCGGACAAAGTCATTGAAATCGTGCGCGCGGATTCGGCGCGTATGATGAAAGTGATCAAAGACAATAATATTCGCGCTGAATAGCGCGATCGGTCAGGACCATTCCTCCGGTCTGGCAGCGACTGATAGCGGCACCAGATAGCGCCCGCCGAAGCGCCGCAACATTTCATTGTTACCGGCGAGGCAAATGTCGCGCACCTTGAAAAATGCTTTCGAAGCGGTGGTCTCCTCCCAGAACCATTTGGTTACTTCGAGCGCAGCGCGTGCACCCGGCTGCGCCGCCACGGCTTCCTGGTAATAGGTTTGGATGTCCTGACAGGCGAGTCGCAATGCAAAATCGATCGTCAGATCGGTGCGATAGCTGGTGATTTCCGGATTGTCGATAAAATCGGTGACGAATTTCGCTGCGGCGGCCGGCGTGAGGCCGCTCAGACTGGCCTTGCTGTTACCGCGTTTTACACGCGTCATGTCGTACCAGGGCGTGAGATCGGCAATTTCACGCTGGATCGATGCCGCCAGACTCATATCGGTCGGTGCGCGGCTGAAATTGACCGGGCAGGCGAACGGTTCGACTTCTTCTTCAGCGCCGCTGGTAACGGGTTGCGACGCTTCTTCCGGATAATTTTCGATCAGCGGCCCGGCAGGCGCTTCAAACAACTTCAATACAGCGAGCAGCACGCGCTTTTGAAACGCCGGATCGTTCGGCACGCCGAAGGGGCGGCCCATGATGAAAGGCACCCACAACGCGCGTGGCGGATTGACGACCTCGGTGTGTTCGCGGATCAGTGAAATCTGCGTGGTCGAAATGCCTTCCGCTTCGAGGTAGTGGCCGAGTGCGCCGACGGCGCACGAGCAGGCCGGTCAGACCGGTGACAATAAAACCGCGTCGACCTTGTCTTTCTTGAGCAGGCCGGCAATCTGTTGCGCGCGCGGTTTCAACAATGGAATCGGCGCCGCACCCATGAAGGCGTAATGAAAATCGGCGACACTACCGAGCGTGCCATCGGCAACCAGTTCGTTGAGGCGGTCGATCGGGAACACCACGTTCATATCCTGTTGAAAGCCAGTGCGGTCGAAATTGATCGACAGATGGCTCATCACGAGTTGACCGCCGCGCACATTGCCGGGAATGACGCGAAACTCGGCCGCGGCATCGCCGTCCGAAAACGGCGTATCGCCTTCGCGGTGGATGCCCGAGGTCGTGATGATCGCGAGCCGCATCTTTTTCAGCGGTGGCGGCTTGACCCACGGCCGGCCGTTGAAGTCAGGCAGATCTTTGATCCGGCTCAGTGCGCGTTTGCGTTCGTATTCGGAAAGTTCGGCGAGACGAACCATGATGTGGTCTCCAGTAGAAGTTACGACGCGGTATTGCGCATTAATCAGCGTTGGGTGCCGGAAACGACGCGGGCCATTTCGCAACAACGGTTTCCAGATAAGACTTCACTTTCGCCGGGTCGAGTGTGACTGACGCCTTGATCTTGTCGACTTCCGTTTGTATTTCGATCGGCATCTTCAATGAATCAGTGAGACGGTTAAACATGTTGAAAAAGCAGCACACCAGCGTCAGATCGACGATTTCAGCTTCGTTAAATTCCTTGCGCACAATCTCGAACACGTCGTCGCGGCTGCGCGCGGTGTTTTTCGTGACGTGCTCGGCCCACAGCACGGCGGCTTTTTCGCGCGCATTCAGATGCGGCGACTCCATATATTCATCGGTGCCGATCGCTTCCACTTGCTCGTCGGTGATGCCTGCCGCCAGACCTAGCGACGTGTTGTGCGCCATTCAATACTTGCAGCCGTTCAGGTGGCTCGTCTTTATCACCACCATTTCCTTGAGTCGCGTGCTCAACACGCTGCCGGCGCCCTGGCGCTGCACCACGGCGTTAAACGGTACCAGCATTTTGGCCACCAGCGGCGAATTGCCGATGATGCGATAGGAGTTCGGCACGCGGCCCAGCATCGCGCGCACGGCGTCAAACAATATGGCGACATCGCCGCTTGCCGTTGCCGGATCGATCATGCGGATGCGCGGTTTTGATTCTGCCATGATGTCTGCCCCCGTTTTGTTCTACCGATGATGAAAAGTGTATTGACGATTATCGCCGCAATATTTTTCTCGATCCGATTATTTTGCCGTCGCGGCACTGGCACGTATGCTGGCGGCGGTTTGCCCGAACAGCAGTTTTTTGCCTTCTTCGGTGACGGCGGGTTGGCTCGAATACGGTTCGGCACGCGCGTAGGCGCGCACGGTGGCCGGTCGCAAACTGATTGCTTCCAGCCAGCGCTTTAGATGCGGAAACTCGTCGATGTTTTGCCCCTGGCGCTTCCACGGCACGATCCACGGGTAGACAGCCATGTCGGCGATCGTGTAGTCATTACCGGCGATGAAGTCGCGACCCTCAAGCTGGCGATCAAGTACGCCGTAGAGCCGGTTGGTCTCGTTGCGGTAGCGATCCATCGCGTACTGAATTTTGTCGGCGGCGTAATGGGAAAAATGCGCGCTCTGCCCGGCCATCGGGCCGAGCCCGCCAACCTGCCAGAACAGCCATTCGAGAGTAAGCGTGCGCGCGCGCAGGTCTTTTGAAATGAGTTTGCCGGTTTTATCGGCGAGATACAAAAGAATAGCGCCCGACTCAAACACCGAAATTGCCGCACCTTTGTCAGGTGGTGCGTGATCGACGATCGCCGGCATGCGGTTGTTCGGACTGATGCGCAGAAATTCCGGCTTGAACTGGTCGCCGGTGCTGATGTTGACCGGCATGATCGTGTAATCGAGACCGGCTTCTTCGAGAAACATCGTGATCTTGTGCCCGTTCGGGGTGGGCCAGTAATACAGGTCTATCATCGCAAGCCTCTATCGTTGTGCGTGGTTGGCAACCTTGCCGGAAATATCCAGCGGTCATTCCATTTTCAGATTATTGTCGCGAATAATGCGCGCCCAACGCTGCGTTTCGGTCAATACGAACTCATTGAGTTCCTCGGGAGATTTGCTGACCTGCAGCGGGATCAGCCGTTTGGCAAAAAATTCTTTCATCTCCGGCTGTGCCAGAACCTCGACGAGGTTGGCGTGCAGCTTGACGATGACGGCGCGCGGGGTTTTCACGGGCGCGAACAGCGCCACCCAGTTAAGACTGCCGATGCCGTGCAAACCGACTTCCGCGAACGTTGGCAGTTCGGGGATTTCCGGCACACGGCGCGCCGAAGTCACCGCATAGGCTTTGATCTGCCCGGCGCGCAGCGGGCCAATCATCGACGAAATATTCGTGTTCGACAGGTGGGCTTCACCACGCATCAAGGCGGGCAGCGTTTCGCCCGCACCTTTCGACGGCAGGTGCACGATCTTGATGCCGGTCGCGTTTGCCAATGCCAGCATGTCGAGATGCGGGTGGCCGCCGAGCGGCGCCGTATAGTTGAGTTCTCCCGGCCGCGCTTTGGCGTACGCGATCAACTCGGCAAATGTGTTGGGCGACAGTTTGCTGCTGGCGATTACCGCGTGCGGAACCGCCGCCAGCATCGACACGCCGGTGAGATCTTTTGTTGCATTGACCCGGTTGGTGGCCGCGAACAGAACCGGATTGATGCCGTTGGTAACGGTGTTGCCGACCAGCAGCGTGTAACCGTCGGGCGGCGCATTGACGGTCAACTCAACACCAAGCACGCCGGTTGAACTGGGTCGGTTGTCTACGACGATCTGCTGGCCTAGCCGTTCGCCGAGTTTCACGCTGATCATGCGCGCGACGATGTCGTTGGCGCCGCCCGGCGCGAACGGCACGATGAAACGGATCGGCCGCATCGGAAAGTCCTGCGCTGTGCCTGGCATGGCCGCTAGTATGGTTGCGAGCGCTGTCAGCAGGCCCGCAAGCACGCTGGCCCGGCGCTTTACGCAGTTGTAGTTGTATATCGAAGCGTATCCTGGATGATTCATTTCAGGTCCATTCTCCGGGGCGTGGCCCGATCGCAAGCGGGATCAGGCCCTTGCCGCCATACGTTCGCACCATCTGGTTTTCGCTGGTCAGGCAAACCTCGCGCAGCTTGAACAACAGTTGCCCGAGCGCGGTTTCCTGATAGAGCCAGTTTTGCGCATTCAGCGCCGCGCGCGCGCCGGGTTGCGCGGAAGCCGCTTCGAGGTAATAGGCGCGCAGATCCTGAACCACCAGACGCAAGGCGAGTTCGGTGCTTAAATCACTGCGGTACAGCGGTGTGCTCAGATCGGCGATGAAGTCTGTCAGGAATTTTGCGGCAGCACCGGTGGCGAGCCCGCTTAATGTCGCGATGCTGCGGCCGTGTTTACGTGTTGCCAGTTCGTGCCACGGCGCCAGCCCGGTAATTTCGCTTTGCACCGCGCCGGCGATACCTTCGCTTTGCACTGATTTGGCAAAGCTCACGGCACAGGCGTAGCCCTCGGTCTCTTCGCTCGCAACCGGCGGTGCATCTTCCGGATAATCAGTGATGACGGGGCCGCGCGGCGCCTCCAGCAGTTGCAGTGCCGCCAGCAGCACGCGGCGCTGAAACGCTGCGTCGCCGGGCACACCCAGCGGTCGTCCCATAATGAACGGTACCCACAGCGCGCGTGGCGGCTGCAGTGTTTCGCTGTGTTCGCGGATCAGCGAGACATGCGTAGTCGCGATGCCGGCTTCTTCAAGGTAGTGGCTGATGACGCCGACGGCGCCAGTGCAGTTTGGTCAGACCGGTGTGAGCAGTACCGCGTCGACGCGGTCGGCTTTGAGCATAGTGGCGACTTTGCGTGACGGCGCTTCCAGCGTTTTGATCGGCGCCGAGCCATTGAACGCATAGTGAAAGTCTGCGACCCCGCCGATTGTGCCGTCGGCGGCGAGTTCCTTCAGGCGGTCGATCGGAAAGACGACGTTGACGTCCTGGGCGAAACCGCTGCGGTCGAAGTTCGACGACAGGTGGCTCATGACCAGTTCGCTGCCGCTGACATCACCCGCAATCACGCGGTACTCGGAGGCGCCGGCGCCGTCGCTAAACGGCCGGTCACCGAGGCGATGCAGGCCCGCGCTGGTAATCAACGCGACGCGCAGTTTTTTCAATGGCGGCGGCCGGACCCATGGACGGCCCTGCAGAAAACCGGTGAACTCACTGTTTTTTTTGAGTGCGAGATCCTGTTCCCATTGCGTTAAATCGGCGAGACGAACCACGGTGTTACCCCCTGAGGTTTGAGTTGTTGCCTGTGTTAGTCCGCTGCCTGCAGCGCGCGCGCGCCGATTTGCAGGCTGATCGCGCCGGTCATTGGCAGTACGCACGAAATAGCTTCCATTACCTGATGCCGGTTCATGCCCCAGGCGTAGGCGCGGCGGATGTGTTGTGTCGCAATGTCGACTTCGCCGCGCACGCAAAGCGCGGCGATCGCCAGCAGTTCGCGCGGACCCGGCCCCAGCAATTCGTCGCCGGCGCCGTCGGGCAGCAGAAAGTGATCGACCAGTTCGCTGGCGCGTTTTGCGAGTTCTGCATCGATGCTCGCGATGTACTGCCATTCGGGCAATTGCATCAGACCGTCATTGGCAGCGCTGGTGCGCGTGCGGCCCATCGCCAGTTCCGGAAAATGCTGAAGCGTTTTCGGTTCGCCGCCGGGCGGTAGCACGCCGTAGGTGTAGTCGCTGCTGTTGGCGGTGAGGATTGCCTGCGCCACATGCGGAATCGTCGAGCTGCCGAAAATCGCAGCGTAGGCTTCGGCGGCTTCAAGTATTACCGTATTGGTGACGCCGAGACGATAGAGCCGGCGTACGTGATTGGCGGCAAACCGGTCATCGCCTTGCGACGACAGCTGACACAGCGCAATCAATTCGCGCATCTGCACCGACAGTTCCTGCTCCGGCGTCGCATGATTGTCGTACTGATGGACATAACCGAGCGCACGTCGCGTGTAGTGCAGTGATTCGGGGCGTTCGCGGGCGATGAAATGAAACTCGGGAAAAATATCGCCGCGCTCTGCGATCAGGCGCTTGAGGACTTCATCCGATGCGAGTTCACCCCCGTCTTTTTTTTCAGTGAACATTCAGACGCTCTCCCCGATGCCGAGGGTGGTGTTGATCAGTGCGGTCAATTGCGATTTGGACACTGTGCCGGTTTTGGTTGTCTTCAATTCTCCGTTCTGAAAAATCATCAGCGTTGGAATGCCGCGTATACCGTACTTGGCGGCGGTTTCCTGATTGTCGTCGACATCGACCTTGACGACTTTGACCTTGTCCGCATATTCGGCGGCGACCTGATCGAGCAGCGGCGCAATCATTTGGCAGGGGCCGCACCACTCGGCCCAGTAATCGACCAATACCGGTGTTGCCGACTGCAGGACTTCGGCGTTGAAAGTATCGTCCGTGATGTGTTGCACAGCAGAGCCCATGCCTGATGTTCCTTCCGTAATTGAATTGCCGTTGTTAATGGCCGCTATTCCACCTTGATGCCGGCTTCGCGGATGACCTTGCCCATGCGCGCCAGTCCGTCGCGGGTACTGGCGGCCAGTTGTTCCGGTGTTGAACTGCCTGGGTCGAGCCCGAGGGCGAGCAAACGGTCGCGCACCGCGGCATCACCAATGGCTTTGACCACTTCGGCATTGAGCCGCGCGATGATCGGTTTTGGCGTTGCGTGCGGCACGTACATCGCAATCCAGGTCGACATCGTGAAACCCGGCACGCCGGATTCCGATGCCGTCGCGACGTCCGGCAGCAGCGCCGAGCGGGTTTCGCCGAGCGTGGCGAGTGGGCGCAATTTGCCCTGTTTGATAAAGGGCAGCATGATCGATATTGCACCGAGGGTTACCGGGATGCGCCCGCTGACCACATCGAATGCCGCCTGCGTCGCGCCGCGATAGGGAATATGCGTGAGCGAGATTCCGGTGGCCGATTTGAACAATTCGGTGCCGATGTGCTGGGCGCTGCCGTTGCCGCCGGACGAATAGTCGAGCGTGCCGGGCTTTGCCTTGGCCAGTGCGATAAATTCCCTTACGTTTTTCACCGGCAGCGACGGATGCACCACCATCACCCACGGCACGCCGGCAACCATGCTGACCGGATCGAAACTCGCAATCGGGTCATAGGGGACTTTCTGATAAAGATTCGGCGCAAAGTTCACGATGCTGTCGGCAAATCCGCCGATGACGTAACCGTCGGGTGCTGAGCGCGCGACTTTTTCGGCGCCTATCATGCCGGCCGCACCGGTCTGATTGTCGACGGCAATTTGCTGTCCCATGCTGTCCGACATTTTTTGCGCGACGATGCGCAGCGTAACGTCGGCGGCGCTGGCCGCCTGTAACGGCACGATCATCAGAATGGATTTTGCCGGATAGTTCTGCGCGTGGGCGCCGGTGCTCAGCAGGGCACCGGCAAGGATCGCGACGCTGCTTTTTACGAAGCACTTCATTTTGCACCGCCCATATTCGCGCAGATGCGGCAGGCGTAGGCAGTGAGCGCATCGACGGTGACACCGACCGCGCCGTGCTGCCGCCGGTTGTATTCCGGCGCTTCGAGTTCGGTCTGGAACGAGTCGTTGAGCCGGTTGATCATGGCGAACAGGCCGGCATTGAGCGAAATCTCGACGATCTCGGCGTCGCTGAAGAGGCGCCGCACTTCCTGCCATACCGCCTTGTTGCTTTTGGCGGTGTTCTGCGTCATTTCCGCAGCCCACCACAACGCCGCTTTTTCGCGCTCGTTGAACAACGGGCTTTCCCGGTAATCGTCGCTCTGTAGCGCGTCGAACTCGGCGTCCGTCAGTCCCAGTGCTTGACCAAGCACCCGATTGTGTTCCGTTCAGTATCGACAGCCGTTCAGCGTTGATGTTTTCAGCACGGCGAGATTGCGCAACCGCACATCGGAAACCGCGCCCGCATTCGGCTGGCGCACTGCTGCCACCAGCGGCAGAAACCAGCGCGCAAGATTGGGGCTGTGGGCGAGGATGCGCACGAGGTTGGCGGTGCGCCCCAGCAACTGGTTGGACGAGTCGAAGATTTCCTTGACCGCGCCCGTGGCCTCCTCGTCTGAAATTCCCTGCAAGCGTTGCGGCATTCCTGCGCCTCCTTTGTGCGGATGTTGCACCCGTTTTTTTGTTGCGCGGGCGGTGACGTGCTTGATCGCAAAGATTGTAGGTGCGCAGCCGCCCGTCCACAATTAGTGGACGGGCGAACACAGGTATAACAAAATTAGATCGCTCTGCCACGATTGGTCCGCAACGTAGTATGCTGTGGCGCAATCTCAGCCAAAACCGTCCCGCCCATGGATCTGCGCAGTATCAGTTATTTCGTTCGCATCGCTGATGCTGGCAGTGTCAGGCTCGCTGCCGATCAATTGGGCGTGGCGCAGTCGGCGCTCAGCCGCCAGGTGCGTTTGCTGGAGAACGAAATCGGCATGCCCTTGCTGGTCCGGCATGCGCGCGGCGTGCGGCTGACTGCCGCCGGCGCGCAATTTCTCGAGCACTGCCAGCGTGTTAATCGTGAGATCACGCTGCTGAAGGAAGAAATGCGGGTACGCAAGGAAGTGCCGCGCGGCAGCGTGGTGCTCGGCATGCCGCCAACGCTGGGCCCCTTGCTGCTGCCCGGCACGATTGAGCGTGCCCGGCAGCACTGTCCCGAAGTTGCGTTGCGCGTCGTCGAGGGCTACAGCACAAACCTGTTCGATGCGCTGCTGGCGGGGCAGATCGATCTGGCGATTTTGATGAACCCGCCTGCATCACGCGCGCTGACATTGCGGCCGCTGGTGTCCGAGCCCATCGTGCTGATGTATCCACCGCAGGCCGATCCTGCGCGCAAATTCATCACCATGGCGGAGCTTGCGGAAACGCCGCTGATTGTGACGGCAGCGGTGCGCGCGATCATTGAAGACAGGCTGGGGCGCGTCAACCTCAAACCCACCATTCAGATCGAAGTCGGCGCGATCGAGGCGATCCGCCGTGTGTTGCTGCGCGGCACCGGTGTGACGGCGCTGCCGATCTCGGTGTTTCACGAAGATCTGCGCGCCGGCACTATCGCTGCCTGCCCCATCGCTGACGGCGATTTTCACCGCATGCTGTATCTGGCGAATCCGACCAAGTACAGGCGCACAGCAGCCGTTGAGGAAATATCGCAGATACTGGTTGCCGAAACCAACGCGTTATCTGATCTCGGCGCATTCGATATTTCGGCAAGCCGCAAGCCCGAAAAACCGGTTGCGCGGAGGCGGGCGAAATCAGGATCCGCCGGTAAACCGAACCAGGGCATTAGATAACCCCTGTTTTTCGTGCGGCGCTATTCTTTTTATTTTGCAGATTGTGAGCCACTGGTTTGCCTGGTGGTTACCGCTAGCAGATCAAGATGGCCGACGGCTAGCGCCAGGACTGCGGCGCCGATTTGTTCGTTGCGTTGTGCCGACCAGTCCGTAAAGAGTGCGGCGGCAGCCGGCTCCGCCTCGCAAGCGACGGCAGCGGATTCCGTAACCATTTGCAGCAGCATTTCACGGTGGGTTGAGTCTATTCGCCAATCGCTGCGCGCTGTGCTCACCGCATATCCGAGCGCCATCAGGCGTGCGGCGAGATCGGATGTCGCAAGCTTGCCGGCAGCAGAGCCGAAACCTTTGTCGCCGTGCTGGTGGCGCTGAAATGCCGCCTGAATACGCGCGTCGGCCGACAGGGCTGGCTGCCATTCGCGCCGTCCGTCGACTGTCAGTACCGCGAGCAAGGGTTTGTCAAAACGCTTGAGCCAATCGCACAAGCGGTCAAGCCACGCGGTTGATACCAGATCGAGAAAGGCGGCGGTAACAACGCCGTCGCAGGCGGCGAGATCAACCTGTTCGAGATCCTGCGCCAGATCGATTTTTTGCGCGTGCACCTGCCAGCGCGCGTCGCCGGTTTCCACCAGCACGCCGCCGGCACTGTTGCTGCAGCGCCAGCCCTTGGCTTGCGACCAGCGTGCGATCTCTGCGGTTTGTGCGGCGATCAGCAGGGGATCGCTGTCCAGCAGCAGCCATTCCTGGTCGCCTGCGAGCAGTGGCGCCAGCGCCCTGAAATTCGCGCCGCTGCCGGCGGCGAGATCGATGATCCTTCGTGGTGCGCTGCCTTCAAGCGCGGCGTCGAAGCCGCGCGCGAGATTGCGGGCGCGCGCCGCTTCATCGAAGGGCTCGCGCCGTTGCAGCCAGTCGGCGGCGAATCCGCTCATGCGGCGAGCCGGTCTAAGGCTGCGGCCCAGCGTTGCACTGCGGTGGGCCAATCGGGCAGGGCTGCGGCAGCGAGCGCAGCGTTCGCAGCGAGGCGGTTGC
>JANXSE010000101.1 GCA_025356695.1 Betaproteobacteria bacterium | reverse complement strand
GATCGCGACACGCGACAGCCAGGGATCGAACAGACAAAGACGCGGCACATCGATCAGCGGCAGCACCGAACGGAAGCCGCAACCCAGCACATAGGCGGCCGACAACCAGAACAAGCGCCGTCTCGCTGCGTAGTGATCCGGGCTCATCACCGCCCTGCGGCGCGTCAAGACCGCGCCCGACCATGCCAGCGCGCCGGCATTCAGTATTGCAACGAAGCAGAGTACGCACCACCAGATCAACACAGCAGGCACCATGCGCAAACCTCGCCAACCGATAACCAGCGCGCAAGATACTCCAGCTTTTCAATTAAAAATCAATTTATCCGAAGATAATTTCGTCACGGCGATTTTTTTCAAGCAACGGGCGTTTGTCGCAAAACCGTAACGTCGATTCTTTATAGTGAGGCGTCGCCATTCGATTGCTGACCGTTGCGCATACTCTATATTTCCGACGTATATTTCCCCCGCATCAACGGAGTATCCACGTCGATGCGCACTTTCCGCCGCGAATTGCAGGCGCTCGGCCACGAGGTCGTGATTGCCGCACCCGACTATGCCGGCGCACAGCAGGTCGACGAACCCGGCATCATCCGCATTCCGGCGCGGCAAATCCCGCTCGATCCGGAAGACCGCTTGATGCAACGGCATGCGCTGAAGAACCTGCACGCGCACACGGCGCTGCGCGGCATTGATCTCGTGCATATTCAGACGCCGTTTGCCGCGCACTACGCCGGCCTGAAAATCGCGCGCGAACTCGGCGTGCCCTGCGTTGCGACCTATCACACGTTTTTCGAAGAATATCTGTATCACTATGTGCCGTTCGCACCGCGCGCACTGATGCGCGCATTCGCGCGGATGTTTTCACGCCGCCAGGGCAATCAGGTCGACGCACTGGTGGTACCGTCGCGCGCCATGCTTTCCGCGCTGACCGCCTACGGCGTGCAATCTCCGATGACCGTGTTGCCGACCGGCGTCCGGCTTGAGGAACTCGCCGGCGGTGACGGCGCGGCTTTCCGTGAACTGCATGGAATCCCGCCGCAGCGACCGCTGCTTGTTCACGTCGGCCGCGTTGCGTTCGAAAAGAACATCGATTTTCTGTTGCACATGCTGCTGCACGTGCGCACGCGTTACCCGGATGTACTGCTGCTCATCGCAGGCGAAGGCCCGGCGCTGCCGCAATTGCAAAGTCTGGCGCGCAGCCTGCTGCTCGACGCCAACGTAAAATTTATCGGCTATCTGGATCGCGCCTCCAGCCTGCTCGACTGCTATCGCGCCGGCGACGCCTTCGTCTTCGCCTCGCGCACCGAAACTCAGGGCCTGGTGCTGCTCGAGGCGATGGCGCTCGGCGTGCCGGTCGTATCGATCGCGGAAATGGGCGCCATCGATATACTTGAGGCGGGCCGCGGCGCGCTGGTCGCGCGGGCCGACGAGCAGGCATTTGCCGGCACTGTATGCGAGCTGCTCGCCTCACCCGCGCTGCGCCGCCACCTTGGCGACGAAGGCCGCGCTTATGCGACGGAATGGAGCGCAGGCGCGCAGGCCGAACGCCTGCTACGCGTCTACGCCGGCGTTATCGAACGCTACGCCGCTCGATCATCAAGCGGCGCCGCTGGCAAGCGGATGGACGCCGGCGATCTCCTGCCCCGCTGACTGCGAACCGGCAACCGCCAGCAACAGGGTCTCAAACTGTTCGACCACGCACGACCACGCCAGCGCGCCGGCCGTTGTCCGCGCCGCCGCGCCAAGCTCGCTGATACGCGATCTTGTAGCCACCAGCGCCGCCGCCAACCGCACAAACTCGTTCGTATCGTCGTAACTGACGCGCAAGCCGTTGCGTCCGTGTTCGATGTGCTCGGCCGCCGCCGCATAGTCGTAGGCAACCACCGCCAGACCACTCGCCATCGCCTCGACCGTCACATTGCCGAAGGTTTCGGTCAAGCTGGCGAACAGAAACACATCGCCCGAGGCATAGTGGGCAGCGAGATCTTCTCCGCTGCGCATGCCGGCGAAGATTGCATCGGGGCAGCGCGTCACCAGTTGCGCGCGCGCCGGACCGTCACCGACAAATACCAGTCTGGTGCGCGGCAGGCTCTGGCGGATCCGTTCAAAGGCGAGTATGACCGGTTCGAGGTTTTTTTCCGGCGCGAGGCGGCCGACGTGCAAGAGCACGGTGTCGTCCGCTGCAGCGCCCCAGCTCGCACGCAGCGCTTCGCTGCGATGCGACGGCGAAAATCTCTGCGTATCGACACCGCGCGCCACGACACGCAGATTGCGAAAACCGCGCGCGGCGAGTTCGCGCCGCAGCACATCGGTCGGCACCAGTGTCAGCATCGTGCGGTTGTGAAACCTGCGCAGGTAAGCCGCAATCGGTTTCTGCAGCCAGCCCAGCCCGTAATGACGGCTATAGGCATGAAAATTGGTCCTAAAATCCGAACTGACCGGCAATTTTAATGTATGCGCGGCCCGCAGCGCCGACCAGCCGAGCGGTCCTTCCGTCACAATGTGAACAACATCCGGACGGTGCAGCGACCACAAACGGATCAGTGCCCGTTTCGCCGGCAGCCCCATTTTTAATCCCGGATAGCGCGGTATGGGCAGTCCGCGCAACAGCACTTCGTGAAAACCGGCGCTTTCGCCGGCAAGATCGCCGCGGCTCTGGCGCGGACGCACCAGCTGAATTTCGTGATTGCGCGCGCGCAAACCATCGACGAATTGCGCCGCCGTATTGGCCACACCGTTGATCTCGGGCGGATAGGTTTCAGTAACGAAGGCAATGCGCAGGCATTTTTTCATGACCGGGAATCTCTCGAGAATGATAAAGTCGCTTTGCACCGCCCGATCATGCCGGCGCTTCGAGAAACTTTAATGACAGCGCCGGATTTTCCTGCGCGGATGTTTCATGCAGGCCGTCACGCGTTTGTAAAACGCCGGTAAACAAACCGCAGCATTGCGGCGTCAACATGACGGCAGCAGTAATTTTTCAGCTCACCGGCAAAGGAGATGTCATGAAGGATTTTCTGGAAGCGCTCAGAACGCAGCGCTGGGACGACCACCGCTACTACCACCACAGCCGCATCAACCAGTCGCTGCATTTCGTCAGCGCCCTGAGTTTTCTCACCGCTTACGCGTTGATCTTTACCGACCCGGTCGCCGCCGCGTTAATCGGCTGGCTCGCCGCCATGGTCAGCCGCCAAATCGGACATTTTTTCTTCGAACCGAAAGGCTATGACGAAGTAAACCAGGCGACGCACGAATACAAGGAATCGATCAAGGTCGGCTACAACCTCAAACGCAAAGTCGTGCTGCTGACGATCTGGGCGCTGGCGCCGGTCGTGCTGTATTTCGACGCATCGCTGTTCGGCATCTTCCACGCCAACGACGGCATGAGCTTCGTGCAGAAAATGGGCGCGGTGTGGCTGACGATCGGCGTCGGCGGCCTGCTGTTCCGCACCGTGCACCTGTTCTTCCTGAAGAACGTGCAGACCGGTCTGGTCTGGCTGACAAAGATCCTGACCGATCCCTTCCACGACCTCATGCTCTACTGGAGAGCACCGCTGGCACTCTTGCGCGGCGAGTTGATCGACCCTGCGCTACACAATCAGCACGCCTGAGCGATTCTGCCGGGAACTTGCGGCTACGACACGACAACGGGGGCAACACGCCCCCTTTGTCGTCTTTGTCGTTGTACGCTGCGCAACTTTTTAATCGACGCGCACGATACCCGTTGAAACCGTGTCTGCGGACAAGCGCGCGCCGCGCCGGCGCTGCGAGTGCGTTTTTATTGTGCGCCGAAACGTCGCGCCAGCAGTTCGCGCAGGATGCCGCGCTTGATCGCCTTGTCGGTCAGTTGCGGATTGCGCCACCACCAGCCGTCGCGCTGCATGGCGTTGGCGGCGGCGACAAAGCGTTCGCAGACGGCTTCGAAATCGCCGTCGCTGTAATTGAGGCTGAAGATCAGGCGGCCGGTGCCGATCCAGCTCAACGCCAGCCCTTCGGCGCGCAGGTAATACTGCAGCATCCAGTTGTAGCGCGACGGCCGGGTATAACAGACCGTCCAGATCGACGACAGATTGGCGACCTGCACCGGCAGGTCGGCTTCACGCAGGCGCTCGTTCAAGCGCGCCGCGCGGCCGTTCCAGTGCGCGTCGAGGTTGACGTAGAGCGCGCGCACCTTTTGTGTTTCGAGACGCTCAAGAAACACCTGCATCGCCGCCATTACGTAGGGGTGCGAGTTGAAAGTGCCGCGCGCAAAACAGATATCGGCCGGGCGTTCTGGGCGAAAACGTTTCATCAGATCGGCGCGGCCGCAGACCACGCCGACCGGAAAGCCGCCGCCGAGGGTTTTGCCGTAGGTGACCATGTCGGCGCGCACGCCGAAATATTCCTGGGCACCGCCGGCGGCGATGCGAAACCCGACGAACACCTCGTCGAAAATCAGCACGATGTTGCGTTCGCTGCAGACGGCGCGCAGTTGCGTCAGCCACTCGGTATAGCGCGCGCGGTCGAAATGCGCGCGCCGCGAACTGTCGATCAGCGAGGAATCGCCCGGCGCGCTGCCGTTCGGATGCAGCGCCTGCAACGGGTTGACCAGCACGCAGGCAATGTCGCGCCGGCGCCGCAGCACGCGCAGCGAATCGGCGTCCATGTCCTTAAGCGTATAGGTCTCGTGGGCAATCTGCGGATTGCCGGGGCCGGGCTGCACGTCGCCCCACCAGCCGTGATAGGCACCGCAAAAACGCACGAGGTGGGTGCGGCGCGTGTGGTAACGCGCCAGGCGCACCGCCTGCATGACGGCTTCGGTACCCGACATGTGAAACGACACTTCGTCGAGCCCGGAGATTTCGCGCAGGCGGCGCACGTTGTCGGCCACCAGCGGATGATAGCTGCCGAGCACCGGGCCCAGCGCCGCGACGCGCGCGCTGCCCTCGGCCATGCACGACTTGTAGAAATCGTTGCCGAAAACATTGACGCCGTAAGAACCGGTCAGGTCGTAGAACTCGTTGCCATCGACGTCGGTGACCGTGACGCCCGCGCTCGAGGCGACGAAAGAACTGCCTTTGATGTGCTCGCGCACATAGCGGCTGAACTGGAAGGGCACGCGGTAGGCGCCGGTGAACTGCAGGTCCGAAATGCCGCGGGCCGCTTCCGCCGTCAGCGCCGCGCCCTTCGGATAACGCTGCCGGTAAAGTTCAGCGAGGCGCAGGAAGGCGGCACGGCGCCGTGCGGCAACGTCCTGCGGCGCGCCGTCGCAGTTGAAGATGCGCGCCTCGTCATATTCGTAGTACGGCAGCAGCGCGGCGATGCGGCGCGCCATGCGCGAGTGCCCGGACAGCGACGGATGCTTCGCTTTCGACAGTTCAAGGCGGGTTTTGATTTTGGGCAGCGCGACTGCCGCGGCGGCCGCACCCAGTGCGTATATGATCAGGGCTTCGTCCATGCGTCACCTCCACCCTTCATTTACCTGAAACAGTTTACAAACAGATGAAACTACCCGCGCAGATCGTGAATCTGTTTGCACAGGAGGACATCAACTTCCTGCTCACCAACCGCATCCCGCGCCAGACACTGACGCGCTTCATGGGCTGGTTCAGCAAAATCGAACAACCGCTGGTGCGCAATCTGTCGCTCGCCTGCTGGCAGTCGTTCGCCGAACTCGATCTCGCCGAGGCCAAGAAATCGTGCTTCACGAGCCTGCATGACTGCTTCATTCGCGAACTCAAAGACGGCGCGCGGCCCTTCGATCCCGATCCCGCGGTAATAGCGAGCCCTTGCGACGCCATCGTTGGCGCCTGCGGCGCGATCGACGGCACGCGCGTGTTTCAGGCCAAGGGCTTTCCGTACACGCTCGAAGAGCTGCTCGGCGACGCGGCGACGATCAACCTCGTGCGCGACGGCTGCTACGCCACGCTGCGCATCAGTTCAAGCATGTATCACCGCTTTCACGCGCCGCACGATCTGCAGGTCGAACGCGTCACCTATTTTTCGGGCGACACCTGGAACGTCAATCCGATCGCGCTGGCACGCGTCGAAAAACTGTTCTGCAAAAACGAGCGCGCCGCCATCGTCACGCGCCTAAGCGCGAACGGCGCGCCGCTGCTGCTGGTGCCGGTGGCGGCGGTCTTAGTCGCCAGCATCCGGCTGCATTTCCTCGACGTGCTGCTGCATCTGAACTATCGCGGGCCGAACGAAATCGCCTGCAGCGCAAATTTCGGCAAAGGCGCGGAAATGGGCTGGTTCGAGCATGGCTCGACCATCATCGTCTTCGCACCGCGAGGCTTTACGCTGTGCGCGGGCCTGCGGGAAGGCAAGGCAATCCGCGCCGGCGAACCCCTGATGCGCATGAGTGTCACAAAACCGTAATACAACTGCAGTAAATTTGTCACAGCGTGGACCGTTGCAAACGCACATCCTGGGAGCACCAGTGGTCACCATCGATTTATTCAAGAACGAAACCGAATTCGACACTTTCAGCGCCGGCACGACCGTATTCAAGGAGGGCGACGCCGGCCATCTGATGTTCGTCGTGCTCGAAGGGCAGATACAGCTCAGCGTCAAAGGCAAAAACGTTGAACTGCTGGGTCCCGGCGCCGTGCTCGGCGAAATGTCTCTGATCGATGCGGCGCCGCGCAGCGCCACGGCAATCGCGATCACCGATTGCAAACTGGTCTCCATCACCGAGCAGCGCTTCACTTTCATGGTGCAGCAGACGCCGAAGTTCGCGCTGCAGATCATGCGCGTCATCGCCGATCGGCTGCGCGCGATGGACACCCGGCTGTAAGATACGACAGCGCTTCAGCCGCGCGCTTGCGATAGCCAGCGCATCAAGCACTGCCGAGCGGCAGTTGCCCCTGCGTGTATTTGCGCTTGTTCTCTTGCACAACGCGCTCGCCTTCTACATATATCTTTTCGGCATCTTGCAGCACCAGCGTTCGATCAATGGCTTGCAGCAATGCCTCTTTGGTCAGGACTAATACCCCGAGCTTTTCGGCTTGTTCCAGATCGGCCCTGATTTCTTCGCGTGCCTTAGAGCTCACGATTACGCACAAAACGCGCAAATGGCGGTTGCCGGACGCTTCGAGTTTTTTCCGCAGAGTCTCTGCGCGCTCGATGAGTCGCGGCAGCTTATTGTCTGCCTTGAGCAACCCCGTCGTGCATTCGATCACGACGAAATTCCCGTCGGGCGTGGTTGCAATCAGATCGGGCGCGTCCTGCGTTTTTGCGGTACTGCCAAGGTGTGCCGCACCGAAACCCAGCATCCACAGCAGCCAGGCGACAGCTGCCTCAAGATCGCGCGCATCGCGACCCTTGCCCTGACTGTTTTCCAGAAAATCCCGCAGAATCGTCAACTGACCGTCAAACGCTTCGTACACCGCGCGATTCGGGTTTTGAACAGTTGAAGGGTCGGATATCCAGCCTTGGTGCTGCGTTTGCCCGTCATAAGACGCAAAGCACTGCAATACCGCACCAGCGGGAAGTTCAATATCCGCAGAGCCGCGCAGAATGTCCTGCTGCGACTCCCAGCGCATATCACCACCGTTCAGAATGGCGCGTTTAACAACCTTGCCTTGCTGGAAAACACGGTACCCCAGAGAACATTTGTTCGGGTCTAGTTGATCGGCCATCAGAACAGCGGGACATGCCGTAGTTCCCGAAATTTTGACACCAACATCAACCTCACACGCCGGCAACGCAATGAGTTCCATATTCGACGGAGTACTTGGACTAAATCCGCCCAACCCGTACTCGACGAATAATTCGTTCAAATTATCATATGGCGTAGGTGCAGCCTTGAGTTCCCAATCCAAGCGCCATTGATCAACCAAGTGCCCGTATTGCGCTCCCGTTAAAGTAAGAATTGCTATCCGACTTCCGCTTTGATGGCCTTGATAGTTAAAAGGCGTATAGCCTGCTGAATATTGACTCCCGTTTGCCGGTTCGAAACGCAATGCCCCATGTGGCATTAAAAGTTTTCCGCTCAGCAATTCCTCAACAATTGCATGGGGCGTTCGGCCAAGCTCCGCCAATCGGTAATACCCGACTCGTACAGTCGCAGACTGAAAATGGCTTACGGGAATATTGGGGGGCGTAAAGCGCAAAAACAATCGCGCCTGTGCCAGCACGAATTCGTCGCCATGCTTAAACGCAAAATAGCTCAAGCCCGCGTGTTTGTAAGCCTTATTCCACGGCTCAATACCGGCAAAAAAATCGGCAATTCGATTTTTTTCAATTTCGAAAAGCATTTGACAGTCTAACTCGCCGCCTGCGACGCCGCCGTCCGCTGCAACAGCTTCAGCAGCGCCGCCGCCTTGTCGAAGGTTTCCTGGTATTCCTCGTCGAGCTGCGAGTCGGCGACAATGCCGCCGCCGGCCCAGAAGCGCACGCTGCCGCCGGAATAGACCATGGTACGGATGGCGATATTGAGATCCATGTTGCCGTCGCAGCCGAGGTAGCCGATGGCACCGCAATAGACGCCGCGCCGCTGCGGCTCGAGTTCTTCGATGATCTGCATGGCGCGGTGCTTCGGCGCACCGGTGATCGAGCCGCCGGGAAAACAACCGCGCAGCAGATCGAGCGCATCGCGGTCGGCGCGCAGCCTGCCGGTCACGGTGCTGACCAGATGGTGCACGGTGGCGAAACTCTCGACTTCGAACAGGCGCGGCACCTTGACCGAACCGGTCGCGCAATTCTTCGACAGATCGTTGCGCAGAAGATCGACGATCATGACGTTCTCGGCGCGGTCTTTGCTGCTAGCCTGCAATTCGGCGACGCGCTCGGCGTCGAGGCGCGGGTGCCCGGCGCGCGGCCGCGTGCCTTTGATCGGTTTGGTTTCGACCGCGCCGTCGCGCACGCGCAAAAAGCGTTCGGGCGAGGACGACATCACCGTTCCGGATGGCGTGCGCAAATAAGCGGAATACGGCGCCGCATTAACGATGCGCAACGCCTGATAGGCCAGCCAGGGGTCACCGGTTGCCGGCGCGGAGAAACGCTGCGCCAGATTAATCTGATAACAATCACCGGCGTTGATGAAATCGATGACGCGGCGAAAACGCCGCGCGTAGGCATCGCGCGTCAGGTTCGATGACAAGGTGCCGGTGATGCGAAACGGCTGGCGCGCGCGCTCGGCGGCCGGCGCACTGAATTGCGCGACGAGGCGATCCCATTTCCAATCGGTTTCCGGATCGCGCCCCTGCCCGACCAGCCAGCTCTTGCGTTCGAGATGATCGACCACCAGCGCCCAGTCGTAGATGCCGACCGCCATTTCGGGCATTTTTTCCTCGCTGCGCGCGTGCACCGGCCATTGCTCGAAGCGGCGCGCCAGATCGTAGGAAAAGTAACCGAGCGCGCCGCCGCAAAACGGCAGCTCGCAGCCCGCAGCGGCATCGACGGCTAGATGGCGGCGCAGCAGAACAAAGGGGTCTTCGCGCGACAGTTCGCTGTCTTCGCCGCGCACTTCGGTCAGATTGCCGCGCGTGACCAGCGTGACGTACGGCTCGGCGGCGATGATGTCATAGCGCGATTGCGTCAGATCATGGCTGCCGCTGTCGAGAAAAACCGCCCAGGGCAGATCGGCAACCGCTTCAAAAAGCGCGGCGCTATTCTCGCGGTAAGGCAGTTCGGTGCGCAGAAGGCCTGACATAGCCTCTTATTTTGCAATACGGCGGCGCGATGCGCCACCGCCGTCGTTAGTCAGAACACCACCACGCTGCGGATCGATTCGCCGGCGTGCATCAGGTCGAAACCCTTGTTGATATCGGCCAGCGCAAGCTTGTGCGTAATCAGATCGTCGATATTGATTTTCCCGTCCATATACCAGTCGACGATTTTCGGCACATCGCGGCGGCCTTTGGCGCCGCCGAAGGCGGTGCCTTTCCACACGCGCCCGGTCACCAATTGAAACGGTCGCGTTTTGATTTCCTGCCCGGCGCCGGCGACGCCGATGATCACCGACACACCCCAGCCCTTGTGGCAGCATTCGAGCGCCTGCCGCATCACATCGACGTTGCCGATACATTCGAAGCTGTAGTCGGCGCCACCCTTGGTCAAATTCACCAGGTAAGCGACGAGATCGTTGCCAGCCTCCTTCGGATTGACGAAATGCGTCATGCCGAATTTTTCGGCGAGCGGTTTGCGCGATGTATTGAGATCGACGCCGACAATCATATTGGCGCCGGCCATGCGCGCACCCTGGATGACATTGAGGCCGATGCCGCCGAGACCGAACACGACAACGTTCGCACCCGGCTCGACTTTCGCTGTATTGATCACCGCACCGATGCCTGTGGTAACACCGCAGCCGATGTAGCAAACCTTGTCGAAGGGCGCGTCTTCGCGGATTTTGGCGAGTGCGATTTCCGGCACCACCGTGTAATTGGCAAAGGTCGAGGTGCCCATGTAATGAAAAATCTTCTCGCCGCCGATGGAAAAACGGCTCAAACCGTCGGGCATCACGCCCTGACCCTGCGTCGTGCGGATGGCCTGACAGAGATTGGTTTTGCCCGACAGGCAGTATTCGCACTGCCGGCATTCCGGCGTGTAGAGCGGAATGACATGGTCGCCCTTCTTCAGGCTGCTGACGCCGGGCCCGCAATCGACAACGATGCCGGCGCCCTCATGACCGAGGATCGCCGGAAACAGGCCTTCGGGATCGGCCCCCGAACGCGTGAACTCGTCGGTATGACAAATACCCGTGGCCTTGATTTCGACCAGCACTTCGCCGGCGCGCGGGCCGTCAAGATCGACGGTTTCGATGCTTAACAGCGCACCGGCTTTGATTGCAACTGCCGCTTTGACTTTCATTGTTGCTCCATCCTGATTTCGCGTGGTCGTTATACTAACAAATATGACTGCAATTTATCGTGGCCGCTTTGCGCCCTCACCGACCGGCCCGCTGCATTTCGGCTCGCTGGTTGCCGCGGTCGCTAGTTTTCTTGACGCCCGCCACAACAACGGCGAATGGCTGCTGCGTATCGAAGATGTCGATACGCCACGCACCGTCGCCGGCGCGACCGCAGAAATTCTTCACGCACTCGCCGCCTGCGGCATGCAACACGACGGTGACATCGTTTATCAGAGCGCGCGCAGCGACGCCTATCACGCCGCGCTCCATCAACTGCGTCAGCACCATCATGCCTACGCCTGCGCGTGCAGTCGGCGCGAAATCGCCGATTCGGCGCTGCGCGGCATTGAAGGCCCGGTGTATCCGGGCACCTGCCGCAACGGCATTTCCGGTAAAGCAGCGCGGGCGTGGCGGCTTGACACGCGCGGCGCCGCCATTGCTTTCGAGGACGCAGCACAGGGACAGGTCGCGCAGAATCTCGAAACGCAAATCGGCGATTTCGTGCTCTATCGCGCCGACCATGTTTATGCCTACCAGCTCGCCGTTGTCATCGACGACGCCGAACAAGGGATCACTGACATCGTGCGCGGCGCCGATCTGCTCGACTCCACGCCGCGACAGATTTATCTGCAGCAATTGCTCGGCCTGCCGACACCGCGTTATCTGCACGTGCCGGTGGCGGTCAATGCCGCAGGAGAAAAACTCAGCAAACAAACACGCGCGCAAGCGGTTGACCCGCAGAATGTGCTACCGGCCCTGCTTGCGGCCGCGCGGTTCCTCGGACAACAACCGCCTGCGCTCGACACCGTTCCTGCATTCTGGCAATGGGCAATCGCTCACTGGCAGCGCGAACGCATTCCGCAATCGCGTGTGCAGCCGTCAAGCGAATCAGGGTGGGATCAACAAGGCATAATGCCGGCATGAGCACCGACGCCGCGCAGGACCACCACACCGAACTCGCGTTTCTGCAACAGTTGCGCGAAGCGACACCGCGCGTCGTCGTCACTCCGGCGCTGATTGCGCTCAACCTCATTGTCTTTGGCGCGATGGCGGCGGCGGGTGTCGCCGTGCTCGGCGGCCGGCCAGATGATTATCTGAAGTTCGGCGCCAACTTCGGACCGCTGACCAGCGGCGGCGAATGGTGGCGGCTCGTCACCTGCACCTTCCTGCACGCCGGCATTTTGCATCTGCTGTTCAATATGTGGGCCTTGTGGGACAGCGGTCATTTGACCGAACGCCTGTTCGGCAACGCGTGGTTTGTCGCCATCTATCTGTTCGCCGGCGTGTGCGGCAGTCTGGCCAGCATGTTGTGGCGCAACGAAGCAGTCAGCGTCGGCGCCTCGGGCGCCATATTCGGCGTGTTCGGCGCGCTGCTTGCTTATACGATACGTCAGCGCGGCTCGATTCCACCGTCGATGATGAACCGCCTGCGCATCAGCACCTCGATCTTCGTCACCTATTCGCTGTTCTACGGCTTCGCCGCCGCCGGCATCGACAATGCCGCGCACCTGGGCGGTCTCGCCGCCGGCTTTGTGATGGGCCTAATCGTCGCGCGGCCGCTGGAACCCGGCGCGCGGGCCGCCGGACAGACAAAACGCATCGGGCTGGCCGTGCTGCTCGCCGCCATTGCACTGCCCGGCGCCGCGCTCTACGCACCGGACACCTCGCGCATCTACAGTCAGGCGCTCGCGCTGCAAAAAGCCATCGATGCCTTTGCCGCCGACGAACGCAAATTGAGCGCCAGCTTCGACGAGATCGTCAAACGCGCGCGCGACAGCAAACTCGAAGACAAAAGCGCGCTGAAGGATCTGCGCGAAAATCTGCTGCCGGCGTGGAATGATGCGGTCGCGCGGCTGGCTGCACTCGAACTCGATCCCAAGGCGCCGCTGCGCAAAGACTATGACATTCTGCTGCGTTACGCGCATGCGCGCCGCGACATGACTGCAGCGCTGGCGAATTTTCTCGATGCGGGAACACCGGAAAGCCGACAGGATTTTCTCGACAAGCGAGCGACAACTGAAACGGCGCTCGGGGAATACCGCGACCGGCAGGCGAAGAAATGATTTTGCGGAGCGGATGATGTGTTGATTACCGCCGCAACCTTCGTCGGAAGGCGCTGCGCTTTTCCGACCTACGGTGTCGCGGCAAGTTTCGCGCGGGCACGCTCTGCCGCAGCTATGCGCTCACGTATCATCGGCACAGCGGCGCGACCGGCAACTTCGCCTGCCGCGATACTTTCCAGCTTGGCGGAAAAATCGAGTGAGCGTGTGCGCGGCGTTTCCGGGCGGATCGGCACATCGGCCTGATCGACCTCGTTGCTGCCGCGCCACGACACATCGACCGCGATCACCACATCCGCCCCCATGCGGCGCGCCACTGTTACCGGCACACGGCTGCTCAAGCCGCCGTCGACATATTCGACACCGGCGATCAACACCGGCCAGAACACATCGGGAATACTCGCCGAGGCGCGCACCGCAAGACCCGTGTTGCCGCGATTGAATACTGTCATGCGTTTGTCGACGCGCCCGGTAGCGACCACCGCAAACGCGTGCGGCATGTCTTCGATTGAGCGGTTATCGAGCACCTTATTGACGTAATTCTGCAGCGCCTCGCCACGCACGCGTCCCGGCCCGAACAGCGTGAGATCGATCAAATCACTGTCTTCGATTTTGAGCGCCAGCTGTTCGATTGCCGTTGCATCCATGCCTGCCGCGTAAAGCGAGGCCACCACTGCGCCGGAACTGCTGCCGACAACCATGTCGGCCTGCACACCGGCCGCTTCCAGCGCCTTGATTACGCCAACATGCGCGAAGCCGCGCGAACCGCCGGCGCCGAGCACCAGCGCGACCAGCGGCCGCAGCGCACGCAGCGGCTCAATCGCCGCCGCGCGCGGCGTCGCCAGTTCGGGATATTCGTGCTGCGTAAACGCGCAGCCGGCCAGCAGCAGCGCAACGACAATGCTCGAAATTAAAATGCGCATCAGTTCAAACCATTTTCTTTTTTAATGACGCCGCAAACTCGCCCTGTTTAGTGCTTAAAGTCTTCAGCCAGCGCTGGCCGCCGAAGGTAAAACCGATCCAGTAGCCGAGTTCGACCAGTTCGGGTTCGGAAAATTCCACTTGCAGCTCAGCCCACAATGCGTCATCTGCCTGCGCCGGATCGTACATGATGGCGTCGGCGTAGCGCAGCGCGAGCTTTTCGCGCGGCGTGAAGCGCGACGACTTCGCGTAGTTCATGAGCTCGGTCATTCTGTCGTTGCCATCCTGCGCCGACCGCGCAGTGCCCTGATTGCTTCAGTAACCGCATTCGATGGTGTGCGCGATATAGGCGCGCGCGAGTTCCTTCAAGTCGTGCTCGAGCACGCCGGCGTCGCCGTCGAACAGCATTTTTCGCGTCAGCGTGAACGAGCGCATCACGTCGGGCTGGTGCGCGCGGATCGCCTGATTCTCGGGGCCGGGCCGGCCGGCGGCAACCGCTTCGGCCAGCCACTCGCGCACCTGCGGATCGACTATCGTTGCGGGATCGATGTAACTGATGCGCGCCATATTCCATTCCTCCGTCGCGCCGATAGCATCGGCATCTGCGAACGATCATACCGCAGCAGCCGCGCGACGCAGTTCAGGCGCGCGCTTTGGCCTTGCTAGCCGGCTGCTCGACCAATCGCAATACTTCGGCCGCGGCATGCGCCGCCTCGTCGCGCGTCAGTTGTTCCGCCGCGACCGCGTCGCGCCGTTTGATCGCGGCGACGATCGCCTTCAGGCCCTTGATGCTTTCTTCCGGCCTGCGCGCCGAACGTGCCGGGTGCGAGAGGCCCAACGCGCGCCAGCGCCAGATGCGCGCGTGCAGCGTCGCCAGCATGCCGGACAGCACTTCGCTGGCCGCACCGTCGAACAGCACGGCGTAAAACGCGTTCTTCGTCGTCAGAATCTGCTCGGCGTCACCGCCGCGGTAAGCCTCGACCACGACGTCGAGCGCGGCCGCGAGCTTCTTCAATTGATCGGTGCCTGCGTGCTCGACGAATAGCCGCGCCGCGATGCCTTCGAGCGCGCCACGGATCGTGTAGAGATCGCGCGCCTCGTCGGCCGACAATTCACGGACCACCGGCCCCTTGTGCGGAATGATGGCGACAAGGCCCTCGGATTCAAGCTGACGCAACACCTCGCGCACCACGGTGCGCGAGACGCCGGTCATTTCGGTCAATTCGCGCTCGATCAGGCGCTGGCCCGGCGCCAGCTGGCCGCCGATGATGGCGGCGCGCAGGCGTTCGAGCACCTGCTGGCGCAGCGGCGCGGCAAAACGCTGTATTTCGAGCGGGGTGAGGGCCATTTCTGGATTATTCCGTTGACCAATTTGTATGACCGTAATACGATATTACGAAATAGCCTTCCGCTGCAACCTAAAAACGTTTCCCGAGGAGTTCGCATGAGCAGCAAAGCAGTCAATGTCGGCATCATCGGCCTCGGCCGCTGGGCCAAGGTCCTGACGCGCGCGGCCAAACAGTCCGACAAAATCAATATCGTCGCCGCCTTCAGCCGCTCCGAAGAAAAACGCAACGCGTTCAGCAAGGAATTCGGCGTACCGGCCGTCGCCAGCATGCAGGAGATGCTTGCCGATCCGAACATCCAAGGCTGCATCCTGACGGTGCCCAACGAGCAGCACCTGCTGGTCGCGCTCGAAGTCGCGAAGGCGAAGAAACACATCTACACCGAGAAGCCGATCGCCAACACGCTCGAAAACGGCCTCAGGATCGCCGCGCTGGAAAAAGAATACGGCGTGTCGGTCACCGTCGGCCATAGCGCGCGCTTGATGGCGGGCCTGCGCGAAATCAGGAAGCGCATCGACGCCGGCGAGCTCGGCCGCGTCGCGTTTATCGAAGCCAACTTCTCGAACGAGCGCGCACTCGAACTGACGCCGCAAACGTGGCGCTGGTACAAGGACAAGGCGCCAGGCGGGCCGCTGTCGCAACTGGCGATCCACCAGTTCGACGTCGTGCACTACCTCGGCGGTGAAATCGCCGAAGTCAGCGCCATGTCGTCGAAACTCTCGCCGGTCGGCGCCGAAGTCGACGACCAGTCGATGACGCTCTTGAAATTCGCCGACGGCAAGGTCGCCTACGTCGGTTCGTGCTGGACCTCGCCCGGCATTTATTCGGTGCGCGTGTTCGGCTCAAAAGGCCTGATGCATTTCGAAATCGATTTCGGCACTTGGGACACACCGGACAAGATTCACGAATCGGCCATCCTCTACATCCAGCGCGGCAAGGACGGCTACGCCAAACGCGAGGAATTGAAGATCGCCAAGAGCGACATGTTCCGCGCCGAACTCGAAATGTTCGCCGACAGCATCGCCTCCGGCAAACCGGCCGAACTGTCGGCCGACAACGGCAACGTCGCGCTCGCAGTCGTCTACGCCGCGCTGCGCTCGCTCGAACGCAACGGCCAGGCCGTCAAGATCGCTGATATCATCGCCGAACACCAGGCAAAAATCTGACCGGAGGTTGCATGCTCCCGACCCGCAATTTCATCGATCTCACTCAGCCCGAGATCGCGCAACAACTGAAGAAAAATCCGCTGGTGATCCTACCCTGCGGCAGCGTCGAGCAGCACGGTCCCCACCTGCCGACCGGCACCGACATCTACTCTAGCCAGGTCATCGGTCACGCGGTGGCCGAGCGCATGGACGGCCTGCTGCTGCCGTCGACGCCGTTCGGCGTGACGCCGATGCACATGCCGTTCGAAGGCACTATTACGCTGACGCCCGATACCTATCAGCGCGTGGTCGTCGAGACCTGCGTGTCGACCGCCAAACACGGCGCCAAGTACCTGCTGCTGATCAACTGGCACGAAGGCAACATCCCGTCGCTGGCAATCGCCGCCGAGGCACTGCACCGCGAACACGGCATGACGGTACTGACGGTGCAGGCCTGTTATGTCGCGGCCGAACTCTACGGCCACGACTGCGGCGGCCTCACCCACGGCGGTGAAATCGAGACACTGGCGGTACTGGCCTGCCGTCCCGACCTCGTGCATCTCGACCGCATCGACTATTCGTCCGATCACTCGCGCGGACGCAAATGGGACAAGCTGCGCCGCACGCACAGCTACCAGCCAGTGCTGACCGACATCCGCACCATCTGCGCCACCGGCTGGTATGGCGCGCCGGAACACGCGACGGTCGACAAGGCAAAGAAAATGCTCAACGACATCGCCGACGCCATCGCGAAGGAAGCGACGGGCATTTTCCAGATGCTCGATGAGGCGCAGGGCGGCACTGCCGAAATCAAACATCTGAAAGTGGCCGGCTGATGACACAGGTCCTGACACAGGCGCAGGCCAAACAACTCGGACTTGCCGGGCGCAAATCGCTCGAAATCGTCTCCGGCGAAAAAGGTTCGCAGGCAGTGACGCTGCGCCTCGTCGAAATTCCGGTGCAAAAACCCGGCGACGTATTGCGCGGCCCGCATTTTCACAACGGCTTCGAGGAATGCATTTTCGTCATGTCGGGCGAAGGCTGCATGGAAGCCGACAGCGGCAACTATCCGGTCAAGGCCGGCGACACCCTGCTGGTGACACCGGGCGAAAAACACGTCACGCGCAATACCAGCAACGAACCGCTGATGTTGTTGTGCTTCTTCCCGGTCGCCGAGATCGCCAGGCGCACGCAAGACGTTGTTGCCGGCAAATAACCCTTAAGGTTTTCCCATGCCCTACGATGTCATATGCCTGCGGCCCGAGGTCGATTTCACACGCGCCGGCGTCACACCGCCTTCCGAGGTAAAAATTGTCTACCGCGCGCCGGATGCGGCTGACCTGCCGGCCTTGATGCAGGAAGCGCGCGCACTGCTGATTCCTGCGGTTGGCCCCAAGCTGCCGGCAGCACTATTTGAAAACAGCACCGTAAAATTCGTGCAGATCACCGGCGCCGGCGTTGACCGCCTCGATCAGGCGGCGCTGAAAAAACTCGGCGTTGCCGTCGCCAACGTGCCGGGCGGCAGCAATGCTGCAGTGTCCGAATACGCAGTGACGACTGCGGCAACGTTGTCGCGCCGCTTCGCCTGGAGCGACCGCGAAATCAAAGCCGGCAATTACGCGGCCTTTCGCGCACGCATGGTGGCCGACAATCTGGCTGGATTGCAGGGGCTTACTGTCGGCGTCGTCGGCCTCGGCATCGTCGGCACTGCAGTAGCCCAGGCATTTCATCGCAACGGTGCAACGATTGTTTATTTTGATCCGTCGCCGCGCGATATTGCCGCACTCAATGCCATTGACGCCAAATCGCTGACGCTCGATGAACTCCTGAAAACCAGCGACGTCGTAACACTGCACGTGCCGCTGCTGCCGGCGACGCAGAATCTACTCGATGCAAAACGCCTCACACTGATGAAACAAAATGCCATTCTGGTGAATGCCTCGCGTGGCGGCGTGGTGGACGAGGCTGCACTGGTGGCGCAACTCGCCGCCGGCAAACTCGGCGCCGCGGCAGTCGATGTGTTTTCTACCGAGCCGCCGGCCGCGGACAACCCTTTGTTGAACGCGCCGGCGGAAGCGGCCGGCCGGTTGTTATTGACGCCGCATATCGCCGGCGTAACGCGCCAGGCCTCGACTTTTCTGTTTCAGACCGCCTGCGACAACGTCAAACGCGTGATCGCCGATGGCCAGCCGCCGCTCAATCGCGTCTATTAAAAGACCGCAACGCCCGTAAGTCTCGCGTAAGCAGGCCAGCCCATACTCCGCACTCGCGTTGCCGCGCGGCGAACGGCGCGGCGCTGTCAGGAGAATGCAATGGACAAAGCTGAAAGCAACAAAGTAGATTTCGACGCTGCGCAAACCACTCACAAGAGCAACCCGCTGCCGCGCATCGGCCGCATGATCGTCTGCGTACTCAGCATGGGCATGGTTTATCCGAACGCATTTATCGAGAGCGTAGACGTCGTGGACTACGAAGCACGCAGCAACCAGACAGAGAAGAAATAATTTCCGTGCGCGTTGTGCGCACGGCGTTTTACGCTGCGCCGCCCCTGCAGCGCGACGGCGTCAGCCCGGCGGCCAATTCAGCGCGCGCCCAGCCAGAATGTGCAGATGCAGATGGAATACGGATTGACCGGCATCAGCGCCGTTGTTAACGGCCAGCCGGAAAGCGTTTTCGATTTTCAGCTCGCGCGTGATTTTCCCGACCGCCAGCATCAGATGACCCAGCAATGCCTGATCTTCAGCCTGCGCATTGGACAATCGATCAATCGGTTTTTTCGGAATCAGCAGCAGGTGCACCGGCGCCTGCGGATTGATGTCCTTGATCGCGAAGCAATGCTCGTCTTCGTAGACAATATCAGCCGGAATCTGCCGGTTGATGATTTTGGTAAAAAGCGTTTCCGTCATTTCCGGCTCCACTGAATAACGCCACGAGCGCCGCTACTTGCGCTCCTGTGCCACGCCTGCCGCAGTCCACGCCACGATCGCATCGACCAGCTCGCTGCTTGCAGCCGCGAGCGCACGGACACCGCCTTCAGCATCGGCGCTGGCGGCCGGGCGCTCGAAGGTGAAACTGCGTTGCGCGATCATCACGCGCTTTGCGCTATTGACGAGACTGGCACGCGCCATCACGACACCGCGACTGCGATCGGCAGCATCGAATATCTGGCTGAATTCCTCGAGCTCCACGCGCAATGCATAATCGGCGCGCGCGCCGTCAGCGGCGGCAATTACACCGCCTTCGCTCACTGCAGCGAGCCGTCCGCGCAGCCGTTGCGTCAGCAATGCCGCCGGCGCCGTCGCCCAGCGGCTGTTTGCGTACGACTGCTGACGCGCCACATCCTGATAGGCCAGCCGGTAAACCACCGCCGGCGTATCAAGCCATGCGGGCGCTGCAATCCCCTGCAGCAGCACGCTGGCGCGTATCGATTTAGCGGCGCCGCTGTCTTCGCGTTGCGGCCCGAAGTCGAAGGCGGCGGGTATATCGCGCGTGGTCGGCCCGGCCGAACAACCGGCCAGCAACGCGCCGACGACAATCCAAAACGCGATTTTCATTTTGTTCCCCTTGTGCCGAATCCGGGTTCGCCGGGCCCTGCCGGCAGCGGATTGCGGCCGAATATGAGACTGTGCGGTTGTTCGTTGAGATCGTTCAGTGTACGCTCGATGCCGCGCGCAGTGCGCTGCAATTCGTCGGCGAGCTGATTCAGGCGCGGCAGCGTATCGGTCAGCACCGCGTCGCTCAATGCCGTGCCGCTGTCGGTGAGGCGTTCGGCGCCTTTAGCCGCGCGCTCGAACGCTTCGACACGCTGATTCAAATTCGCCATCAGAGTATCCGCGCGTTTGAGCGCAATGCCGGCGTCGGCTGCCAGTACAGGCAGGGCGCGAACCGTCGGCTCCAGCGACGTGGCAAGCGACGAGATGCGCGCGGACATGTTATCGAGGTTGCGCACCGCACTGACCAGATGTTTCTGATTCTCTTCACTCAGCAGTGTATTGACCCGCTTGGCGACTTCGCTCAGGTTCTCCACCAGTTCCTGTCCGGAATTGGTCAGGCTGTCTACAAATGACGGATGCACGTCGATGCGCGCGAGATTGCCGCCTTCACCGACCAGCGGTCCCGGCAGTTTGCCGTTGTCGTCGAGTATCACGTAGGAAAGACCGGTCACCCCCTGCGAACCGAGCTGCGCAAACGTGCCCTGCGTCAACGGCGTGTCGCTGCGTACCGCGATTTCAACCTGTATCTGACGCGGTTCAAGCGGATTAAAACCGATGCTGACGACCTTGCCGACGTTGACGCCGCGAAAACGCACCGGCGCCTGCACATTGAGCCCCGACACCGGATGGTTCGAGACCATCAGATAGCTGGTCATTTGCACGGTGTCACCGCCAAACCACGCCGCAACGGCAATTGCGCCGAGCCCCAGCAGCAGCGTAAACAATCCGGCAGCCAGCGCATGCGCCCTGTTTTCCATATCCCTGTCCCCTTACCCTTCGTCTATCCGTCAACCGCTCAAGTCATCGCCATAATTGCTTTGACGGCATGCACCGCCTCAAGCGCACGCCGCCCGCGTTCGCCCATGAAAAAATTACAGATGAACGGATGCGTATTGGCAACCACTTCATCGAGCGTACCGATAATTTCCACCTTCTGATCGCACAATACCGCAACCCGGTCGGACAATGCCACCAGCGTATCGAGATCGTGCGTCACCATGACGACGGTCAGATTGAGTTCGCGGTGCAACTCCTGAATCAGCTTGACGAAACTTTCGCTGCGGTCCGGATCCAGCCCTGCGGTCGGTTCATCGAGAAAAATTAGTTCCGGTTCGAGCGCCAGCGCGCGCGCCAATGCAATCCGCTTGATCATGCCGCCCGACAGATCCGATGGCATCTTCACAGCATGGCGCGGTTCAATGCCGACCATTTCGAGCTTGACCATGACGAGGTCACGGATCATATCTTCGCTGACCGTGCGCAGTTCGCGCAGCGGCAGCGCAAGATTGTCGTAAACGGAGAGCGCGCTGAACAGTGCGCCTTCCTGAAACAATACACCCCAGCGATTGCGCAAACGCCGCAGCGCCGCCGCATCGCTGCCGTGCAGCGAGGTGCCGAATACGCGCACTTCGCCGCGCGTCGGTCGCTCCAGCCCGAGCATCTGGCGCAGCATGGTGGTCTTGCCGCTGCCAGAGCCACCGACCAGCGACAGTATCTCGCCGTAACGCACATCCAGATCGATGCCGCGATGCACGACAAATTCGCCGAACTGCGTCCACAAGTCGCGGATCTCGATGATGTTTTGCTGCGTCATGAGATGCCGATGTCCTTGAACAAAATGGCGAACACCGCATCAACCAGTATCACCACGGTAATCGAGGTCACCACCGAATTGGTGGTGCCGATGCCGAGGCTTTCCGTGTTGGGCTCTATTCTCAGGCCGAAATGGCAGGCTACCAGCGCAATCATCACGCCGAACACCGCGCCCTTGCCGAGCCCCAGCCACAAATTTGCAATCGGCACGGCGTCGGGCAGGTTGGACAGAAAGTGGTAATAGCCTATGCCGAGTTCCTGCTGCGCTGCCACCATGCCGCCGAGCAGGGCGACCGCATCGGTCCACAACACTACCAGCGGCATCGAAATCGCCAGCGCCAGCATCTTCGGTAGTATCAGGCGCAGCGAATGCGAAATCCCCATCACCGCCATGGCGTCGAGCTCCTGGGTTACGCGCATGACGCCGAGTGACGCCGTAATTGCCGAACCGGAACGCCCCGCGATCAGAATCGCCGCCAGCACCGGGCCGAGCTCGCGCACCACGCTGACACCGAGAATATTGATGATAAAAGCATCGGCGCCGAACAACTTGAGCTGCTGCGACGATAGATAACTCAACACCACGCCGATCAGAAAACCAACCAGTGCGGTAATACCCAGCGCCTGTGCACCGGTGCGATAGACATTCGCCGACAGTTCGCGCCACGGGATGCGCTGCGGATGCAGCGCAAGGCTGATCATCTCGATTACCGATTGACCGAGTACCAGCAGGATATGCGCGAGGTGATCGTAAACGCTGAGTACCTTGCGCCCGACAAACACGATGACAAAAAACGGATCGAAACCGCGTTCAGGCGGCAGTGCCGGCGGCGCCGGCGTCATGCGCTCGAACAACTGTTCCTGCTCGGGCTTAAGCTCGAGCCGCGCGACGCGTTTGCGTCCCCAGGCGCGCCACAACAGCATGGCCCCGGCATGATCGATCACGTCGACACCGCGCAGATCCCAGCCACAGGCGGGATCAACTGCTGCACGCGCGAGCTCGCGTTCAAATTCTGCGAGCCGGCGTTCGAGCGAGCGCAGGTTCCACGCCCCTGCCAACAGACAGCGGTCGCCCATGGCATCCCGCACCCGCTGCAGCGTCGGCGGGTTGAAATGCAGGGTTGCGGATTCAGCCATTGAAATCGATCCGGATTGGCGAGACAGTTCTTACTGCGCCGCGTAGATCACTGATTGAGAAACACTTTTATCCTATTCTTCCGACGCTCACAAGTCAAAAGATGACGCTTTGGAGGCTTTTTTGCTGCAATGCAATAATTATTTTACCTAAGGTCTTGACTTCGTCTTTGGCGCCACTATAATTCAAATTGTGCAACGCAACATTTATATCGAATTCAGAAGTCCTACTGTATCTTAATTATTTGTTTTGCAATAACTTTTAAAGGAGATTGCAATGTATCAAACCCCTGAGCAGTTTATGGCACTGAACAAAGCCGGCCTCGAAGCGGCCGTGCGTTTTGCCGGTATCGCCCTTGAAGGCGCCGAGCGTTTGATCGAAGTCCAGCTGAAAGCCGCCAAAGGCGCGTTTGCCGACGGCGTGCAACAAGCCAAAGCGTTTTCTGAAATCAAAGACCCGCAGGAATTTACGCAGGTGAAGAATTCGCTGATGCAGCCGAACATGGAAAAAACTGCCAGCTACGTCAAGAGCGTCTACGACGTCGCCACGGCAACGCAAGCGGAATTCAGCAAGCTGGTTGAAGAACAGGTCTCGGAATACAACAAGCAGGTCGTGACCACGCTCGACAAAATGGTCAAGACCGCGCCGGCGGGTTCGGATGTCGCAGTTGCGGCGCTCAAATCGGCGATCTCGGGCATCAACGCAACGTACGAAAACATGTCGAAGTCGGCCAAGCAGTTTGTCGATCTGACGCATGCGAACGTCGAAGCGGCGACCTCGCAAGCGATCAGCGCAGGCAAAAAGAAAGCTGCGTAAAGTTTCAGGCGGCAGCAGCAAAAAAAACCGGCCTTGCGCCGGTTTTTTTACGCCCGGCAGAAGCGGTTCTAACGCCCCTCTTCGACCGTCTTCGCCCAGCGGAAACCCAACGCGGTCACACCGTACTTGATTTCCGCCATCGCCACGGCAATGCGCGCAGCATCGCCGCGCACGCCGAGCTCGACATAGCGGTCGTTATCGCCCATGTGCGGCAGACTGAATACCTTCAGTCCGGGGTGGCGCGCAAGGCAGTCGTTCATCAAATCGATCAGCATGCTTTCACCGGCGCCGCGCACGATGATCGCATCCTCGCCGACGCTGCCGGCGGCGAATTGATCGCGATACTGATCGTCGAGCACCCAGGCCATCATCGGCCAGGCCATTTGCGGAAAGCCCGGCAGGAAATGATGATGACCGACACTGAAACCCGGAATGCGGTTGAACGGATTGGGGATGATGCGGCTGCCTTCGGGAAACTCGCCCATGCGCAAACGCTGCTCTGTGATCTCGGTGCCGAAACGCGCGCGGATTTCGGTTTCTGCATCCGCATGCAGTTGCAGCTTTACCCCCGCCGCGTCCGCCGCACATTGACGCGTGTGGTCATCGGGGGTGGCGCCGATGCCGCCAAAACTGAAGACGACATCCGCGCCGGCAAAAGTGCGTTTGAGCGTAATTGTAATCAATGGCGGTTCGTCGGCCAGATACTGGCACCAGGCCAGTTCGAGACCGCGCTCGCGCAGGGTTGAAATGACGGTTGCCATGTGTTTGTCCTGGCGTTTGCCGGACATGATTTCATCGCCGATGATAATGGCGCCGAATTGCATATTGCGTTCCGTTCCGTATGTGAAATTGTTGGATGCGTCAGCTGTGTATATAGGACTCAAGCTGAGCGATCGTCGTTTGCTGCTCCGAAATCACTTCTTTGACCAGATCCCCGATCGACAAGAGGCCGATCAATTCGCCGTGCTCGATTACCGGCAGATGGCGTATGCGCTTGTCGGTCATCAAGGCCATGCACTCTTCGACGGTGCGCTGCGGCCCGACGCAAACTACTTTTGAGGTCATGATGTCGCGTACCGGCGTGTCGCGCGATGATTTTCCCTGCAGCATCACTTTGCGCGCGTAATCACGCTCCGACAGAATTCCCACCAGCTTGCCGCCTGCCACCACCGGCAGGGCGCCGATCTCGCGCTCCGCCATTTGCCTAAGCGCATCGATCACCGGCACATCTGGATCGATGGTAAATACACCGGATGTCTTGCCCTGCAACATCTGCTTGACAGTTTTCATGGCTTCCTCCGTTGTGTTTTGGAACCTCGCCGACAACCCAGTTTTCATCCAGTGTAATCCAATCGCGCCGGCACGCAAATGCCGCCGTAATCGGGCTATCATGCCGGCGCATATTCACGCGCATGACGCGTCACACCGCACACCGACCGGAGTTTTCCATGCTCAAGCTGCGCAATACTTTTTTCAACGACTTGTGGTCTCTCACACGCCCCTACTGGTTTTCCAGCGAAAAATGGGCAGCGCGCGGATTACTTGCCGCAGTGATCGCGCTAAATCTGGGGCTGGTCTATCTCGAAGTCGTGCTCAGCTACTGGCAGAACGATTTCTACAACACGCTGCAAAACAGCAATCAAACTGCATTTTTTTCCGAACTCATGCGGTTCTGCTGGATTGCCGCGGCCTTTATCGCGATTGCCGTCTACGAGCTGTACCTCAATCAGATGCTGCAGATACGCTGGCGCCAGTGGCTAACGCGGAATTACCTCGAAGAATGGATCGGCCGGCGCGCTTACTATCGCATGCAATTGAGCGATCGCGGCACCGACAATCCAGATCAGCGCATCGCCGAGGACCTCGCGGATTTTTGCGAAAAAACCCTCGCCCTGTCGATCGGCCTGATGTCGGCCGTGATCACGCTTTTATCCTTCCTCGCCATCCTGTGGACATTGTCGGGCTCACTGAGCGTTGAATTGTTCGGCCGCACGGTCGAAATTCCCGGCTATATGGTGTGGATCGCATTGCTTTACTCGATCGCCGGCACACTGATTGCCCACTGGATAGGCAAACCGCTGGTGACGCTGAATTTTCAGAAACAGAAGGCTGAAGCCGATTTTCGCTTCTCGCTGGTGCGCTTCCGCGAAAACGGCGAAGCCATCGCGCTCTACCGCGGCGAAGCAGACGAAATGCGCCAGTTGAATTCGCGCTTCTCTGCAGTTGCCGCCAACTGGTGGCAGCTCATGCACCGTACCAAGAAGCTGATGTGGTTCCGTCAAGGCTATGGTCAGGCTGCAGTGGTATTTCCTTTTGTCGTCGCGGCGCCGCGTTTTTTCTCCGGCGCGATACAGCTTGGCGACCTGATGCAAACATCGACTGCTTTCGGCAAGGTGCAATCTTCGCTAAGCTGGTTTATTGATGCCTACGCGCAAATCGCAACATGGAAAGCGACCGTCGATCGCCTGACCACTTTCCGCACCGCCATACAAACAGCGGCCGCACAGAGTGACGGCATAAGCGCTCGCACAGCAGCGCAAAGCGGTTATTCATCGCGCAGTCTGTGCATCGATCTGCCGACGGGGCAACGCCTACTGGAAGATCCCGATTTCGCCCTCAATGCGGGAGAACGCGTGCTGGTCAGCGGCGCCTCCGGCAGCGGCAAGAGCACCCTGTTTCGCGCGCTCGCCGGCATCTGGCCCTTCGGCGCCGGCGAAATCGCGTATCCGGCAGAGGCCCGTATATTGTTTCTGCCGCAGAAACCGTACCTCACCATAGGCACGCTGCGCGAACAGCTGTGTTATCCGTCAGCACCCGATGCGTTCAACGATGCCGCATTGCTTGCCGCGCTGACCGATTGCCGGCTGCCGGCGCTGGCACCGCGGCTGGACGAATCACAGCACTGGACGCAAATACTTTCCGGCGGCGAACAACAGCGCATCGCCTTCGCGCGCGCACTGCTGCAGCAACCCGACTGGATATTCATGGATGAGGCAACTTCTGCGCTGGATGAGGCAACGGAAAGCGCTCTCTATGACGTGTTGCGCGAGCGTCTGCCCGCTACAGCCATCATCAGCATCGGCCACCGCAGCAGCCTGCGCCAATTCCACACACGGCATCTTGAAATCCGGCGTGACGGCAGCGCCGCCGGCCGCCTGCTGCGGACTACATGATCTTGTGCGGCGGCGCCGTCAGTAATCGCGCGATGGCCGTCGCATCACAGGGCCGGGCGAACCGGTAGCCCTGCATTTCGTCGCAGGCGTGCTCCTGCAGGAAGCGCACCTGCTCGGCCGTTTCCACGCCTTCGGCGACCACTTTAAGTTGCAGGCTGTGCGCCATCGCGATGACAGCACGCGTAATCGCGATATCGTCCTGATCGTGCGGAATATCCGCAATGAACGAACGATCGATCTTCACGCAGTCAACCGGGAAACGCTTGAGGTAACCCAGCGATGAATAGCCGGTGCCGAAATCATCCAGCGCAACGCGCAGGCCCATGCCGTGCAGGCGATCAAGCACTGCGGCAGCTTGCTCGGCATTTTCCATTACTGCGCTTTCGGTAATTTCCAGCTCAAGCTGCGTCGCGTCGAGACCGTACTCGCGCAAAACTTCGCCGACCCAATCGACCAGCCCCTCGCGTCCGAACTGGCGCGCCGACAGATTTACCGCAACCGGCACGACCGGCAACCCGTCCAGCGCCCATTGCCGCATATCGCGGCAGGCGGTGCGAATCACCCAGTCGCCGATCACAATGATCAGCCCGGTTTCTTCGGCCAGAGAAATCAGCTGCGAAGGCGCCACTGCGCCGCGCACCGGGTGCTGCCAGCGTATCAATGCTTCGACGCCGGTAATGCAGCCGCTGCGCGTGTTGAACTTCGGCTGATAATGCAAGTGCAGTTCCTGTCGCTCCAACGCGCGCCGCAAATCCGTTTCAAGCGCCAGACGTTCGAGCGAATGCCGGTTGGCCTGCGCTGAATAAAACTGAAAATTGTTCTTGCCGGCGTCCTTGGCACGGTACATCGCAATGTCGGCGTTCTTCAGCAGCGTCTGCACGTCCGCTGCGTCTTCCGGATAAACGCTGACGCCGACGCTTGCCGTGACATGAAACTCCTGGCCCGACAAAACGTACGGTTGCGCCACGTTCTCAAGAATTTTTTGCGCCACGCCGACCGCCTGCCCGGCATCGACCATATCCTCGACCAGCACCACAAATTCGTCGCCGCCCTGGCGTGCAATAGTGTCGCCCTCACGCAGGCAGCTGCGCAGCCGTCCGGCCGCCTGCCGCAACAGCAGATCGCCGGCGTCGTGGCCCAGTGTGTCGTTGATTACCTTGAAGCGGTCGAGATCGATGAACAGCACGGCGATCATGCACGTATTGCGTTGCGCGCGCGCCAGCGCCTGCGCCAGACGCTGGCCGAACATGGCGCGGTTCGGCAAACCCGTCAGCGTGTCGTGATTGGCAAAAAACGTCAGGTTCTGCTCGGCCTCCTTGCGCGCAATGAACTGGCCGATCTGGCTGCCGATCGAACGCGCAATTCGGATCAATGACTCGTCTCTTGCGCGCGGCTCCGTCGCAAAAAATTCAATCACGCCGTAAAACTTGCCGAGAATCAAAACCGGAAACGCGAGTGCTGCGTGCAATCCGGACTTTGCCAGCTCGGCGGCGCGGCTTAGCGCTTTATCGGCGCCCGCGTCTTCCATCCAGACCAGTTCGCCGCTTGCCCATACGACGCGCAGCAGCCCGCCCTTGCGCGGTTTGTGATCGCGTTGCACGGTGCGGTTGGTCTCCGCAAAAGCAGCAATCGCCGGATTATCGATATGCCAGGTCTCGACACAATTGAGCTTCTGATCCGCCGCGTTCAATACCCAGCGCGCACCGTAGGCCCAGTCCGCCACTTCGCAAAATGTGCGCAGCACTTCGCGCAACGCTTCATCGACGCTTTGCGATTCGGATAACACGCGCGTAACCATGTGCTCGAGTAACTGCAGTTTCTCGGCGCGTTTACGCTCGCTGGCATCGGCAAGTATCATCACACTGCCGTCCGGCACACCGTCCGCATTGCGCAGCGGTGCAGCAGAAATGCTGACTGCGATCAATTTTCCATCGCGTCGCTGCCGCAGCGCTTCGACATCGAGAAACTCCTCACCGCTGCGGATACGATCAAGAAAGCGGACTTTTTCATCGCGTTTGTCTGACGGCACGGATGGCGACTGCCGGCCGATCACCTCGCGCTCGCTCCAGCCGAAAATACGCTCTGCAGCGCGGTTCCAGCGACTGACTATGCCCGCCTCGTCCTGCACGATAATCGCCAGCGGGGACGCATCAACCAGCGCATCAAGCCGCGCCGACGAACGCTGCAACTCCATCTCGACCGTACGCTGCGCCTCGATACGATCGCTTAACGCCTTGTTGGCCGCCGACAACCGGCCGACCAGCGCCTGATTTTCGTAGCGTGCCTGCAGCAGGCTGATATGATTGTTATGCATGATGGGCGCCAGCGCAAAAGTCACACCGGCGAATACCAGTTGCACCAGGCCGATATAGAGATAAATCTGGCCGTCCTGTGCGAAGGTCGTAACAATCAGCGGTAGCAGGGCGGCGACCGCGAAACTATAAAAAGCGAGCCGCACCGGCGTTAGCACAATCACAGACGATGCGATCATGCCGCCAATGACAAACATCAACAGCACCTGATACAGGAACTCGCCGCGCGGCAGCAGCGCCGAACCGAGCAAGCCCCAAGCGCAGCCCATGCTTGCTGCGCCGGCTACAAAGCGCCAGCGCCACAGCGCAGACGCCCGTGCCTGCGGCCGCTGCGCAAAAAAACGCCGGTATAACAAAATGCGCCCGCCGGTGACCACAATAACCAGCATCAACCACAACATCAAATCGAGACGCGGAACCACCGACCATAACGCCAGCGCAATGACTGAGGCGTTGATCAGCGTACCGAGATAACCGGGGCGCGACAGGCGATAGAGCAGACGCACGCGCTCGTCGAAAACCGCGGAGTGCGCCTCCTGCGCTATCGCTGTCAGCGAAAGTTCATCGCCAGCGCCGGTCGATTGCGCAGAACCGGGAGTCATGTCGCGATCGGATCGCAAGCGGTGGCAGGCCTGCGCTCAGCGTTCCGCTGCAGCAATGGCACCGGCTTTGCCGAGTATGCTCTGCGCCATGCGCATATTGGCGATGTCTATCATGCGCCCGTCCAACTGCACCGCACCGCGCCCGTCGCGCGCCGCCTGCGCCATCGCCTCGACGATACGCCGCGCCCGCGCGACTTCATCGGCGGCCGGACTGAACACGCTGTTGACCGGTTCAATTTGCGCCGGGTGTATCACCATGCGGCCTTCGAAACCGAGCGCCGCCGAGCGACGGCTCGAAGCCAGCAGTCCGTCCTGATCCTTGAAATCGCTGTACGGGCCATCGAGCGGGCGCAGGCCGTAGGCGCGACACGCAGTGACGATGCGCGACTGCGCGGCATGCCAGGGGTCTAGCGGGTAATAGGCGCGCTTGCCATCTTTGTCGGCATCGGACAACACCGCGTAATCCGGATTGAGCCCGCCGATGGTTGTCGTGCGCGCGCCGGTTGAGGCGGCAAAATCACCCGAGCCGAAACACATCGCCTCAAGGCGTTTGCTCGACTGCGCGATCGCCTCGACATTGCACAGGCCGAGCGCCGTCTCGATCATGACTTCAAAGCCGATGCGTTTACTGCGTCCGTGCGCATTTTCAATTTGCGTCACCAGCACGTCCAGCGCATAGACATCGGCGGCGACACCGACCTTGGGCAAAAACAGCATATCGAGGCGCGGACAGGCTTCTACCACGTCGACGACGTCGCGATAGGTATAACAGGTATCGAGACCGTTGATGCGCACGCTCAGAACGCGTTGACCCCAGTCGATATCATGCAAAGCGGCGATGATGTTCTTGCGCGCGCGCGGTTTGTCGTCGGGCGCCACCGAATCTTCGATATCGAAAAAAATGATATCGGCGGCGCTATGGCTCGCCTTTTCGATCATTTTCGGATTGGATGCAGGCACCGCGAGTTCGGATCGATGCAGGCGCGGCGTTGCCGCCTCATAAACTGTCAAACTCATTTTTTTCCTCCGCTGCGCGGTCGGGTTGAATTCCCTGCCGGCTTGCAGCTAGTCTACCGCAGTGACTGCCGGAAGTAACAGCGGCTATTTGACGGCGCCGGCGTGCTCCAGCACCTCGATCATGCGTGAAAAATCCGAACGCGCACCGCCGCCGCCGACCAGCGCGTTGATCTGCTGCAACGTCACTGCCGCTGCCGGCGACGGCAGTCCGAGTTCGTGCGCCAGGCTGAGTACGATATTGAGATCCTTGTGATAGAAGCGCGCATCGACGCCGTTGTCGAAATTGCGCTCGACCATGCGTTTGCCGAACAACTCAAGCACGCGGCTGGCGGCAAGACCGCCCAGCATCGCTTCGCGCACCTTCACCGGATCGACACCGCAATGCGCGGCGAGGTTTATTGCTTCGGCCACCCCCTGCAGCGTCACCGTCAGCGACAACTGGTTGCAGGCTTTGGTGACCTGCCCGGCGCCGTGGTCACCCATGTGCAACACCGTCTTACCCAAACACTCGAACAGCGGTTTGACGCGCGAAAATATTTCCGGTGTGCCGCCCGCCATGATCGCCAGCGTCGCATCGCGCGCACCGCTCGGTCCGCCGGAAACCGGCGCGTCCATGTGTTCAATGCCGCGCGCTGCCAGCACTGTGGCAATGCGGCGCGCCGCCAGCGGCGATATCGTCGCCATATCAATCACCGCCGAACCGCGCGCGGCGCCCTCGATAATGCTCTGCGCGCCCAGCGTGACCTCTTCGCAATCGGCGGCCGTGGTTACCATCGTAATTACAATGTCGCTCGCTTTTGCAACCGCCGCCGGCGTTTCCGCCAGCCGCGCACCGGCTTTGCATAAGGCCGCCGCAGCATCAGCGCGGCGCGCGTAAACCGTCAGCGCATAACCCGCCTTCAGCAGATTCAGCGCCATCGGTTCGCCCATTGCGCCGATGCCGATAAAGCCCAGCGCCGGTTTGTCGCTCATGATTTGCACTGCGTGATGGGCGCCACCTTCGGATTCGGGCTCCACGAACGTTCGATATGACGGCGCAGGTGGCCGAGCGTGGCGTAACGCAGCGGTTTGGTCGTCGACATTGACTCGACTTGTGTATTGCCGCCGGTCGTCACCGGCACCGGATCGATGCGGAACACCCGCCAGTCGGCGATCTCCATTGCATCCTCAAAACTGCGCACGCGGCTTTGTTGCCGCCAGGCGCCCGCCAGCTTCAGTTCGCTGCGCGCCTCTTTCGCATCGTTGCCGGTGTAATTAAAGACAAGATCAAAAACGATATCGCCGCTGCCGTCGCGCTGTATGCGCCCGCTTACCCGCCACGGTGCATTAAAATCGCGCCGCGCCTCCAGCCCCTTGCGCACCCTGATGACCGCAGCCGGCTCATTGATTTCGACCAGCTTGTCGCTGCCGAAGGCGAGCGGCCCTTCGGGCACGGCGCGCGCCAGCAGCCGCAACAGCATTTGCAAATTCAAAACCGGATCGTTGATTTCACGCATTTCGTGGTTTCGCTCCGGCGCAATACCTTTCATCAGTAACGCCAGGTCATCGCATACCGTCATGACGGTGCCGTCGACGGCGACGCTGCCGCGCCGCTCTTCGCGTATGACGCGGTTATCGCCATTGTCGGCGCGATCGAATTGCCAGGCCGCGCTGAAATCGCGCGCGGCATCGGCAAGCCGCAGCGTAACGTGTCCGGCGCGATACCAATCGGTTGCCGGCGCGGGCTTGCCGGCCTGCCCGTAAGCCAATGGTGTGAGCGCTAAAAAGGCCGCGAACAGCCAGAGTTTTCTCATGCCATACCTCCAGAAGCGTGAAATCTTAAGCGCGATCACCCTGCTGCTGCACGCGCATCCGACCAACGGCCGGTGCAATGCGACTAACGGAACCGGGGAAATCAGCGGATCAGGCCCAGCGCAAGCGTCAACGGCAACGTCAACCAGAACAGAATTGTACTCCAGCCGATCAGCAGCGCCGCCGCGGCGCTGTCCAGCCGGAAGCGTTCGGCCAGCAGCAACACCGTCATCATCGCCGGCGTGGTCGCCTCGATAGACGCAGCGAAATGCGCTTCACCGAGCGGCGCGAACAGAAAGCGCGCGGCAATCGCCACCAGCAGCGGCGCGAACAGCAGCTTGACGCCGGCGACCGCCAGTATCTCCGGACGCGGCGTCAGATTGCGCCACGGTATGGTCATGCCGAGCACGAACAGCACCAGCGGAATCGTCGCCTGTCCGATCATATGCGCGGCATTCACCAGCGGCGCATAAGCGAGGCCCGTGTACTGCAGTACGAGGCCTGCCGCAAAAGCCCACAGCAGCGGAATCGAAAACACCACGCGCCACACCGACGGATAGGATGCCGCACTGCCGTGCGAACCAAGCCGTGTGGCGATCAAGACGCCCAGCGTCCATACCAGCGGCATGGTCATCAACATGTCGTTGAACACTGAGTAGCGCACTGCATCGCGGCCGAAAAAAAACATCAGCACCGGCGCACCGATATTGAAGGTGTTGCCCCACATGCCGCCGATCATCAGGGCGGCACGCGTCGGATCGCCAAGATTGCGGCCCAGCGGCGACATATACAAAAGCACATAGAGCACGGCGCCCGATCCCAGCGTGCCCAAACCAACCAGCAGCGGCACCGCGAGGAGATCTGCGGTGATTCGCGTGCCGGCGCCGACTGCAAACAGGATGCAGGGAAAAAACAGATAAAGCACGAGACGATTCAACTGCGAGCGCATCGCCTCCGCGTCGGTGTCCGGAAACAGCCGCGGCCATACCGCGCCGGCGCCGACCAGCAGCGACAGCGGCAGCATCACCTCTATCATCAGGTTGAATAATTGCATGGGATAGCAGCAACAGCGCGTGCGCCGGCGCCGCGTCTATCGACCGGCGTGGACTTCCGGATTGAGTAAATTCGGCGGCGTCTTGCCGGTCAGCGCCGCTACCGCATTGGCGGCCGCCGTCATCGCCATCGCGCGGCGCGTCGCTTCGGTTGAACTACCGATATGCGGCGACAGCACGACGTTTTTCAATTCCAGAAACGCCGGGTTGAGCTTAGGTTCGTTTTCGAACACGTCGAGGCCGGCAGCGCGTATGGTGCCCGCCTTCAACGCGGCGATCAAAGCCGCGTCATCGACCACGCCGCCGCGTGTTGAATTGATCAGGATCGCTGTTGACTTCATTTTCGCCAGTTCTTTAGCGCCGATCATATGATGCGTTTCTTTCGAGTACGGCATCTGCAGCACGACAAAATCCGCCTCTGCAAGCAATTCATCCTGTGTTGCGTAGCGTGCGTTCAAACGTTTTTCGATGTCGGTGGCGAGCGGCTTGCGGTTGTGATAAATCACGCGCATATCGAAGCCCGAAGCGCGCTTCGCGATCGCCTGGCCGATGCGGCCCATGCCGATAATGCCGAGCGTGGCGTGATGCACGTCCACCCCCAGCCACTGCTTGAGCCGCCAGCCGGTCCACTCGCCGTTGCGAATATACGATTCGACTTCGGTCAGGCGCCGCGCGGTAGCCAGCATCAGCGTCCAGGCCAGATCGGCGGTACTGTCGTCAAGCACGCCGGGCGTGTTGGTGACCATGATGCCGCGCGCCGTGCAAGCGGCGACATCGATGTTGTTGTAACCGACGGCGATATTGGCCACCACTTTCAGATCCGGGCATAACGCGATCAGCTCCGCGTCGACACGATCGGTCAGCGAGCACATCAGCGCCTGCGCAGTTTTCAAACGCTGCGCAATCTGCACCGGCGTCAACGCCACGTCGGCCTGATTGGCATCAACGTCGCAATGCTTGCCGAGAAAAGCAATCGTCTCATCGAACACTTCGCGCGTTACGAGTATGCGGGGCTTGGCCATATCAAATTCTCATTTGGTTCGTGTATATTCGCCGCGGATTATCGCATGGCGCACCGGCGCAGCCTTACGTTGCGGCGCGCGGCGTCCAGACATTTCGGCAATGCGTTTCGGCCAGGCGCGTCGCCGCCACTATACCCATCAGCATCCAGCCGACGATCACGGCGATGCCGAGCCAATAGGCGTCACCGCTGCCGCCCTCCGCCATGCCGGCGCCATGATCAACCACCCAGCCGACCAGCGGCTGCAGAATGCCCGAGGCGGCAAAGCCGCCGATGTTGACGATCGAAATTGCCATGCCGGCGCATTCCGGCGGGTTTACTTCCTTCGCTACCGACCACGCAAGCGTAAAACCGGGGCCGGCCAGTCCGCTCAGCACCGCCGCCATGACAAACCAGAAGGTCGCGCCGGTCGGCGCGGTCAGCCAGATCACGCCGCTGGCGAAAAACACGATACTGCAGGCCAGTGTGATCGGGCGCCGCGCGCGTACGCGATCCGACCACCAACCCACCAGCGGCACCGAGCACGCAAATGCGAGCAGTATGATGGCAGAATAGCTGCCGGCTTCCACTTGCGCCATACCGTGTTTATGCACGAGGTAGGGCACCGCCCACAGACTGACCAGCGTCATGAACGCGCCGGACATGCTGAAGGTCAGCCAGAACGGCGGCCAAGTCGCCGGGTTGCACGCCACGGCTTTTAATGCGCTGCGCCACTCACCGGCCGCCACGCGTTTGACCTGCAATTCGGGGGCATCGCGCACCAGTAACGCAATCGCCGCGGCCAACAGCAGCGAAATCACGCCGACCACAATGAACACATGCCGCCACGGCATTTGCGTAATCAGCCAGGCCAGCGGTGCAGTAGCCACTAGGGCGCCCAATATGCCTGATACGTTCGAGACACCGACCGCGGTGGCGAAGCGCTGCTCGGAAAACCAGTTGGCGTGTAACTTCAACGTGCAGACGAATACGCCGGAAACGCCGAGGCCGATCAAGGTGCGCGCTGCCAGCGCTGCGCCAAAACTGCCTGAAAAACCGTAGGCAATCGAGCCGATGCCGGCGACCGTCATGCCGACCGACAATATGATGCGCGGCCCTATCGTATCGATCATCACGCCGAGCGGCACCTGCGTCAGGCCGTAGATATAAAAATAAGTCGCGCCGAGCGTGCCGAGTGCGGCCGCGCCGATTTCGAATTCGCGCTGCAGGTCGCCGGCGATTGCACCGGTGCAGACACGATGAAAAAATGAAATGAAAAACGCGCAGCAGCCGAGTGTAAACGCGCTCCAGCGCCACACCGACGGGCGGCGTTCGTCAGATAAATCCGTGTGAATATGCGCCGATGCCATGACCGCCAAATCCGGGGAACCCGTTATTGCAAAAAAATGGAGCAGCGCGCGGCTGCCCCATGCACCCTGCCTTGCCCCGGAAAACGGCGAACCTCAACCGCCCCCGTACAAATAATTCGGCAGCCACAACGTCATGCCTGGCCAGATGTACATGATCACCATGCACAGAATCACGATCAGCATATAGGGCATCATGCCGGCGAAGATCTGGTTGAGCGTGACGTGTGACGGCGCCACGCCTTTCAGATAAAACGCCGACATCGCGACCGGCGGCGACAGGAAGGCCGCCTGCAAATTGACGAAGACCAGCGTGCCCCACAGAATGGGATCGATGCCGAAGTGCGGCAACAGCGGCAGAAAGATCGGCACAAAAATGACAATGATCTCGGTCCACTCCAGCGGCCAGCCGAGAACAAAAATGATCGCCTGCGACAGAATCATGAACTGCACCGGCGTCATGTTCAGCGACAGCACCCAATGCTCGACGAGCTGCTGTCCGCCGAGGATCGCAAACACCGCGGAAAACAGCGCGGAGCCGACAAACAGCCAGCACACCATGGCAGTTGTCTTCGCCGTCAGAAACACCGACTGCTTGACGCGTTCCCAATCCAGCGTTCGCGCCTGTATCGCAAGCAGGAAGGCACCCGCGGCGCCAATGCCGGCCGATTCAGTGGCCGTGGTGATGCCGAACAGAATCACCGCCAGCACGACTATGGTCAATATGCCGAGCGGCATCACCGATTCGACCAGCAGCTTGAGTATCTGGAATTGCTCGGCGCGCAGATTCCAGTAGTAATAAAGCAGCAGCAACGCGGATAGCCCCACGCATAACCAGAAGTAGGTATAGAACTCCGGCGGCGGACCGCTGGCCGCGGGCGCCGCGTTGCCCTCCGACAGTTCAGGCGTGCCCATTTCCTGCAGACCTTCCGGTTCCTTGGATGCCGTATCGGTCTCGACGCTGGCATTGGCGCCGAGTTCCTGCGGCGTTTCATCTTTCGCCTGCGGCTCGCTGACCGGAGATGCGGCCGGTTCAGCCTGCTTCTGCAAAGCGCTGATCGCCGGCCTCACCGGCTGTGCGTCAGCTTGCTGATGGATGACCACGTACCACCAGATGCCCCAGCAGGTGACGATCGCCAGCAGCAACGGAAAAAGTGCGGCCAGCAGATTGCGCAGGATCGTCACATAGCTGAAACGCACACCCTCATTATCCAATTGCAAAGCGCGGCCGGGTTTTACCAGCGCAGCAAGCAGCGACAACAGCATATTGCGCGAATAAGCCTGCTGTATCTGCGGCACCCACGCCGGGATCGGCACCTGGTTTTCGCTCTCAGGCAACTTCGGCGCGATCTTCGGATTGATCAGCGCCCAGCCTATGATGTAGACGAGATACAGGAAAGACAGAAAAAATCCCGGAAACATCGCCGACGCATAGAGCTTGACCACCGACTGGCCGGCAACCGCCGCGTAAACGATGATCATCACCGAGGGAGGAATCAAAATACCCAGAGTGCCGCCGGCAGTGATGACCCCCGAAGCAAGCCGCACGTCGTAACCGGCCTTCAGCATGGGATTAAGCGCGATCACGCCCATCAGCACCACCACTGCACCGACCAGACCGCTGGCAATGCCCCAGAACGTGCAGACAATCAGCGTCGCCACCGCAAGCGAGGCCGGCAGGCGGCGGAATGCCAGCTGGATGCTGTAGAACATCTTGTCGACCAGGGCGCCGCGCTCCATGACATACCCCATCAGCACGAACAGCGGAATCGACAACAGCGTGTCATTGGTCATTGCGCCGTAAGTACGTTCGACCATCAGGTCGAAAACGCGGTTATCGAGAAACGCTTTCGCCGGGTCGTGAAAAGCGATAAAGCCGAAGAACATGCCCAGCCCCATCAGCGTAAACGCGGTGGGGAAACCCAGCATGATCACGACCACGATCAGGCTGAGCATCAGGAGGCCGAGTGCGGGATCGCTCATTTGCTCTCTCCCGGTGGATGGCGGCCGATCTCTTCCGGTGCCCGCTCGCCAAGACCGCGCTGGTGCGCAGCCTCGTCGATCGCATGCGCCTGACTGATCGCGCGTTTGCGCGATTCGTCATCGACCAGTGTGCTCTTCGCGAGTTGCTGCTCGATCACATCTATCTCCTCCGCGTCCTTCAGGCGTTCCGGCCAGGCGCCGGTTTTGAGGCAAACCACGCAGCGAACTATTTCGGCAATGCCCTGCAACATCACCAGCGCACCGGCAATGGGAATGAACGTTTTAAAATGGTAGAGCGGCGGACCATCGGCGGTCACACTGGAATGCTCGCGTATCGCCCAAGACGTCGTGGCGAAATCCCAGCCGGCATAACAAAGCGCGGCAATACCGGGCAAAAAGAACAATATATAAAGCGCCAGATCGAGACTCGCCTGCGTGCGCGGTTTCATCGAGCCGTAGAGAAAATCGCCGCGCACATGCCCATCCTGCGCCAGCGTATAAGCGCCGCACATCATGAAGGTGGCGCCGTACATCATCGCTGTTATATCGAAAAACCACGCCGACGGATCGTTCAGGAAGTAGCGCTTGATCACTTCCGCGCAAACGACCAGCATGAGCACCACAATCAGCCAGGCAAATGCTTTACCGCACCATGTGCTGACGCTGTCCACCCAGAACAAGAATCGTTGAACCCGCACTCAATCTCCCGCTGCAGCCGCGCCGGCAAACCGGACAGAGGCTAAAAAAAACCACCCTGCAGCATAGGGCTGCAGGGTGGCGTCTGGTATGGCAAACGCGTTACGCTTTCTTCGAAAAGTAACGCTTCGACGCAACCTTGAAGTCGATATTGGTATCGTTCTGCCATTTCGTTGCGCGCTCGGCGAACGCACGCTGCGACGCGATCACTTTTGCAAACATCGGGTTCTCGGCCGATTTTTTCTCGACGATCGCATCCCACGACTTGAGCTGATCCGCCAGCAGCGAATCCGGCGTCTTGTAGAATTTGACCTTGTCCTTCGCCTGCAATTCTATGTAGTCGTTCGAATAGCGGTCGATCGCCTTCCATGACATGTCGGCAGACGCCGCTTCCACTGCGTAACCGAGTATCGCCTTGAGATCGGGGCTGAGCGAGTCGTATTTTTTCTTGTTCCACAGGATCTCGAACTGCTCGCCCGACTGGTGCCAGCTTTGCAGCATGCAGACCTTGGACACATCGGCGAAACCGAGCGCACGATCGGAACTTGCGTTGTTGAATTCGGCGGCGTCGAGCAGGCCACGATCCATCGCCGGCACGATTTCGGCGCCGGGCAACGCGTTCACTGCAGCACCCAAGCCGGTGAAGATGTCGATCGACAAGCCCACTGTGCGGTATTTCAGTCCCTTGAAATCTTCCTTCTTCGTGACCGGTTTCTTGAACCAGCCCAGCGGCTGCGTCGGCATCGGACCATAGGGAAAGGAAACCACGTCGAGATTGAGGTTCCTGTAGATTTCTTCAAGCAGTGCTTTGCCGCCGCCGTAATAGTGCCATGCCAGCACCATGTTGGCGTCCATGCCGAAGGCCGGGCCCGAACCCCAGATCGCCATCGCGGAATTCTTGCCGTACCAGTAAGCGAGCACGCCGTGGCCGCCGTCGAGCGTGCCCTTGGACACTGCGTCGATCAGATCGAAGGCCTTGACCACTGCGCCGGCGGGCAGCACGTCGATCTTGAGGCGGCCGCCCGACATGTCGTTGACCTTCTTCGCGTAGTCGAGCGCGTATTCGTGGAAAATATCTTTTGTCGGCCATGTCGATTGCCAGCGCATGGAGATCGGGGACTGCGCAACGGAAATCATCGGGAAGCCGGCAATTGCCGCACCGGTCGTTGCAGCAGCGGCGCCAGTCAAAAACTTGCGGCGTGAAGCGGCAGGTTTGGCCTGCGGTTTGTTTTTCTGTTCCTTGCTTACCATGTTGACCTCCAAGTGTAGTGAAACAGCTAAGCTGCAGATTGCGCGACTTTGGCCGCGCATTTTTCTTATATAAATCCAAGGCGGCCAATGCTATACCCCGCCCTACGCGAAATCAAGCCGGTGGAGGCTATGCTGCGCCCGCCCACGCTCAGGATGCAGGTGCCGTCACCGGCGCCGTATCGCCGCTGCGCTTGTGCGGCGCATGCGGCGCCCAGCCCAGAGTGGCCATTAGTACGGCAAAACCGATGACATATGCAAGCGCCACCGGCCAGCCATGCCGTATCCACAAACCGACCGATTTCGCTTCCGGATAGATGTTCGACAGCGCAACGCCGGCCGAGGAACCAAACCAGATCATCGAACCGCCGAAGCCGACCGCGTAAGCGAGTACGCCCCAGTCGTAACCGCCCTGTTTCAGCGCCAACGCCGTCAGCGGGATATTGTCGAACACTGCCGAAACAAAGCCGAGAGCGAACGCAGTCGACCAGGATGCCACCGGCAGTTGCTCGACTGGCATCAGCGATGCGCAGAGCACCAGCGAAAGCAAAAAAATACTGCCCTTGATCGATTCGGGCACCACCCGCCAATCCGGCTGGCGCAGCAATGCGGCAAGCATTATCGCCGCCCACACGGCGGCGCCGATGAAGGGAAAACGGTCGGCCAGATCGGTATAAAAAACGTTGATCGCAATATTAGCGGCGATCGCGCTCAAGAGAATGAAGGCGACGATACCCAGGCGCACCGCATCGACATGCACGCCGCGCGGCGGGTCTTTCATGATTGGCGAATAGCGGTGTTGCTGCAGCGACGCCGGAATGCCGAAGATCACCAGCGCCACGCCGGCAGCGACATAGGCATGCAATACGTCGACCGGGTCAACGCCGTCGATCCACATCATCGTCGTTGTCGTGTCGCCGACCACGCTGCCCGAGCCGCCGGCGTTGGAGGCGGCAACGATCGCCGCCAGATAACCGATGTGTACCTTGTGTTTGAACACCGATGCCGCAATGGTGCCACCGATGATCGCCGCTGCAATATTGTCGAGAAAACTCGACAACACAAAGATCATCACCAGCAGGACAAAACCGCCCTTCCAGTCGTCGGGCAGAAAACGCGGCAGCACCAGCGGCACATGGCTTTCCTCGAAATGCCGCGATAACAATGAAAATCCGACCAGCAGCATGAACAGATTGGTGAGTATCACCCACTCGTGCTGCATGTGGGCAACGAAACCGTCGAAGCCGCTGCCATGGCGAAAACCGACGACCAGCAACTTGAAGACGAGCAGCACCGCCAGCCCCGTCAATGCAACGCGCAAGGTATGGTGATGAAAAATTGCCACGCCCGCCAGCGTCGCGGCAAACAGCAGAAATTCCAGCGGGATGCCGGCGATGCTCATTGCGCGGTCAATATAATATGCACGCGGTACGGACCATGTGCGCCCAGCACCAGTGTCTGCTCGATATCCGCCGTGCGCGACGGCCCTGAAATAAAATTCACTGCGCGCGGCATCGCAGTGGCACCGCGTTCGGCGCGCAGCAAGGCCCAGGCGTCTTCCATGCCACGGACAATTCTCGATTCAGGCACCACGGCGATATGCGTTTCCGGCAGGAGACTGGTGCCGCCCGGCGAACGCTCACCCGACAACACCATCAAAGTGCCGGTTTCGGCCACCACGCAGAACGCCGCAGTGATGCCAACCAGATCATCGCCGCAGGCGGTGCGTGACTCGACCGCAATGCCGGCGGCCCGCCATTCCAGTTCGAACAGTTCCGGCCAGCACACCGCACTGAGCGGCAGTTTGTTTTCCTTGAGATAACGCGCCACCGCCTGCGGCACCTCGTCGATGCGTTCGACGCGGTCAAGCGACGTCGACAACGATTGCGCGCGATCACGCAGGCGTTCGAGCGGATTCCATGCGGAAAAAGGCCGGGGCCCCGGCGGATGCGCGGCGAGATGCGTATCTACCGCGGCAACTTCCTGCGCTGACACCGCACCGCGCCGGCCCTGCGCAGCGCGGATGCGATTCAGGATCGAGGATCGAGGATCGGAGATTGAGTGCGCCATCGCGAAGGTTTGCTTTTACTCAATCCTGAATCCTGATTACTAGCCCAAAGTCGGCATATTAAAGCCCTGCGGTACCGCATTTGCATCCGGCCAGCGCGTGCTGATGACTTTGGCGCGGGTGTAGAAACGCACACCCTCCATGCCATGCACATGCTGGTCGCCGAACAGCGAATTACGCCAGCCGCCGAACGAGTAGAACGCCACCGGCACCGG
>JANXSE010000098.1 GCA_025356695.1 Betaproteobacteria bacterium | reverse complement strand
GCCTCCAATAAGTCGAACATGCGGTCTGGCGGCGCACGATGGCGCTGGATTTCGCGGGAACCCATATGAATTTCAGTCGTCTGCACTGCGCCGTTCTTATTGCGCCGTTGAGCCTTGTATTTTTTTGCGGCGCTGCGCTTGCGCAAAACTATCCGTCGAAACCGATCCGCATGATCCTGCCGTTCCCGCCCGGTGCGCCGAGCGACATGGTCGGCCGCGTGGTTGCGCAGAAACTCGGCGAACAACTCGGCGAGAACGTGATCCCCGACAACCGGCCCGGCGCCGGCGGCAACGTGGCGATGACCCAGCTGGCGAAAGCGCCGGCTGATGGCTATACGCTGACGGTGACGTCGCCGGTGCTGGCGCTTAGTCCCTCGCTGTATAAATCACTGCAATACGATCCGCTCAAGGATTTTGCGCCGGTGGCGCGGCTGGCAACGATCGAAAACGTGATGCTGGTGCATCCGTCGGTGCCGACGAAGACGCTGAAGGAATTTATTGCACTGGCGCGTGCGAAACCGGGCAAGCTCAATTTCGGTTCGGGCGGCCCCGGCACCACCAACCATCTGGCCAACGAGCTGCTCAAGCACCTTGAGAAGATCGATATGGTGCATGTGCCGTACAAGGGGGCGACGGTGGCCACCGTCGCGCTGATTGGCGGCGAAGTCGACGAGGTGATCGTTTCGGTGGCCTCGGTGCTGCCGCTGATCAATGCCGGCAAGGTGCGGCCGCTGGCGGTGCTGTCGGAAAATCGCGTGGCGACGCTGCCCAACGTGCCGACCTCGAAAGAGGCGGGCTTTCCGAAATTTCAGATGTCGATCTGGTATGGCATGTTTGCACCCGTCGGCACGCCGCGCGAGATCATCATGAAGCTCAATCGCGAAGTGATCAAAGGCATGGAGGGCCGCGAGGCGCGCGAGAAAATGGCCGCCGCCGGCATCGACCCGTGGCCCGGCTCGCCGGAGCAACTGGGCGCGTTGCTGAAGAGCGAGATGGCGCGTTACGCCACCATCGCCGAGGCGGCGAAGCTGCCGAAGGAATAGTCGCAAAAATTTTCCGGCGCCGTGCGTGCGCCGCATCTGCAAAGGGGAACATTCGATGACAGAAACTGCGCAGGCACTGCGCGATAAAACCGCTATTGTCGGCGTCGGCCTGAAAATGGGCGCGTATCCGGAGAACACCGCGCTTGAGCTGGCCGTGCAGTGTTATCAGGAAGCGCTCAATGACGCCGGTCTCGAGCGCGGCGACGTCGACGGCATCATCCAGCTCGCTTACGGTTACGATTACGACCGCTTTCTCGAAGCCGTCGGCACCGATGTGCGTTACGCCTATCAGGGCTGGAGCCACGGCCGCTTCATTGCGCCGATGTTGCAGCACGCGGCGATGGCGGTGGCCACCGGCATGGCGAAAGCGGTTGCCATCGTGCACGGGCGCCGCCGCAAGTCCTACGGTCAGACGGCTGACACCGAGATGTGGCGCCAGGGCCTCGGCCCGCACGGCGAAAGTCCCGCCTACGGCGCGATGGGGCCGGTGTTCGGTGCGGCGATCGCGGCGCAGCGTTACTTTCACATGTACGGCGGCAGCAACGAAGACCTCGCACCCATTGCGATGGCCTTCCGCAAACACGCGCGTTTGAATCCGCACGCCATGCGGCGCGATCCGATGACGCGCGAGGATTATCTGAATTCGCGCTGGATCATCGAGCCGCTGCGTCTCTTCGACTGCTGCCAGAACAACGACGGCGGTGCCTGCATTATCATCACTTCGGCCGAGCGAGCCAAAGACTGCAAGAAGCCGCCGGTCTATATCTCAGGCATGCAGGGCGTGCACGCGGGGCGCCAGTTCCACAATCTGACCTTGCCGGGCCTCGGCGTGGCGCAGCAGGAAGTCTACAAATACAAACCGACCAAGGAAGACCTCTACGCCTACCAGATGGCCGGTATCACGCACAAGGATGTCGACGCGCTGATCACCTACGACGCGTTTTCACCGCTGGTGCTGTTCGGCCTGGAGCGTTTCGGTTTCTGCGGGCCGGGCGAGGCGCGCGAGTTCGTCAAGAACGGGCGCATCGAACTCGGTGGCGAGCTGCCGATCAATACCTCGGGTGGTTTGTTGTCCGAAGGCCACATGATCGGCTGGAACCTGTTTGTCGAAGTGGCGCGCCAGCTGCGTCACGAATGCGGCGAGCGCCAGATCAAGGATGCCGAGATCATCCAGTTCGGCAGCTTCCTCGGTGAATCCGTGATATTCCGTCGATAGGAAGCGCATCTATGAATATTTGCATACCAGTGCTTCCTCTGAAATCGGGGGATATACAAGGGGGCGTAGCCCCTCTTGTTCGATAGTGGGAGATAAGAAATGAGCCTGCAACCACAGTCAAAAATGATTGACGAACACGGTCGTTACCTGCCGTTCGTTTATCCCGAAGAAATTCCCTTTTGGGAGGCTACCCAACAGCGCCAGTTGAAGCTGCAGCGCTGCAGCGATTGCCACAAAGTCTGGTACCCGATCGGCTCGAATTGCCCGCACTGCTTCTCGATGAAATGGGAATGGGCGTTGATGAGCGGCCGCGGTGTGTTGCACAACTACGTCGTCATGCACAAGGCGTGGACCAAGTGGTTCGAGTCGCGCGTGCCGTATGCGGTGGTGCAGGTCGAGCTCGAAGAGGGCGCGCGCCTGACCACCAATCTGCTCGACTGCGATCTGAAAGACATCAAAATCGGCATGCCGGTCGAAGCCTGTTACGAAGATATCTCGCCGGAGATTACGCTGCTGCAGTTCAGGCCGGTGAAGCGCTAATGGTCCATGCGCCGTAAGCCCCCGATCCCTGCCTTCCCCCACAAGGGGGGAAGGAGAAAAGTGATTGTCGATCAGCATCAACAACAGGAACGGATATGTCTCAAACCACTGCAAACGCCGGAATAACACTGGACGAAGACCGTCCGGACTCGGTGCGCCTGAGCGAAGCCGAGGCCACCGCCGTCGGCATGCGCGCGCTGAAGGCGCTGGGTTATAACGAGGAAGACGCCAAGATCGTCGTCGACCAGTTGATCGACAATGCACTGTGCGGGTACCGCTTTGCCTCGCTGCCGCGCATCCTTGCGATTGCCACCGACCCGAAACACCTGAAAGGCCGCCAGCCGATCAAGATCGTCCACGAAACGCCGCTGTCGGCGCTGATGGACGGCGCTAACAACATCGGTTACGTCACTTGTTACCGCGCCGCCATGCTGGCTGCGGAGAAGGCGAAGAAAACCGGCTTTGCTTCGGTCGGTGTCTATAACAGCTATTACTCGGGCCGCAACGCTTACTTTGTCGAACAGATCGTCAAGCAGGGCCTCGTTGCCTTTCACATCGCCAGCGCGCAGCCGCGCGTGCTGCCGATCGGCGGCAAACGCCCGGCGCTGGGCACCAATCCGATCTGCATCGGTTTTCCGTCGGACAATGGCCCGGTCGTCTACGATATGGGCACTGCGGCGCTGATGTGGGGTGATGTGATGCTGCACGCGCATCTCGGTGAGCCGCTGCCAGCGGGTATCGGCTTCGACAAGGACGGCAATCCGTCGACTGATGCGACGGCCGTGCTGGAAGGCGGTGTCGTGCCCTTTGGTGGCCACAAAGGCTATGTGCTGTCGCTGGCGGTGCAGTCGCTGGGCCTCCTGGCCGGTGCGGCGTTTGCGAAGAACCAGGTGTCGGACTATGGCTTCCTGTTCTGGGTAATGGATCCGCAACTGATGCTGCCCGGCGGCGAATTCAAGTCGCAGATTGCCGAGTTGGTGCAGTTCGTCAAAGCGACGCCGAAACGTCCGGGCGTCGAGGAAATCCGCATCCCTTCGGAACGCGCCTATCGCGAACGCGAACGCCGCCGTAAAGAAGGCCTGGTTTACGATTGTAAGGTCATCGATTCGCTGAATGCGCTGTGAGTATTAACGCGACATCTCCGGCAACGGGCGCGGTACAAGGGCCGCTCGCCGGCATGCGCGTGATGGATGTCAGCATCATGGCGGCTGGTCCGTGGACGGCGGCCCTGCTCGGCATGCTCGGTGCCGAGGTGATCAAGGTCGAGCCGCCCGCTGGTGATGGCACGCGCTGGGTGGCGCCGACGCAACGCGGCATGGGCACCAATTTCATGTCGATGAACGTCAACAAGAAAGACGTCGTTCTCGATTTCAAGAAAGCTGAAGACCGCGCCACCGCGCTGGAACTTGCTGCAACCTGCGATATCTTCGTGCAAAATTTCCGCGTCGGCGTGATCGAGCGCCTCGGCCTCGATTACGAATCGCTGCGCAAAGTCAATCCGAACATCATTTACTGCGCAATCTCGGGCTTCGGTGAAACCGGCCCGCTGGCAAAAGCCGGCTGTGCCGACTACATCATGCAGGCCTACTCGGGCTTCGCGCGGCTGAACGGCGCGCCTGGCGAAACCCTGGAAGCTTTTCGTTTCACGGGCTTCCTTGATCTGACCACGGCCAGTGTCGCCACCGAAGCCGTTTTGGCGGCACTGCTCGAACGCGAGCTCGGTGGCGAGGGGCAGAAGGTCGAAGTGTCGATGCTGGAAGCGGCCATGGAAATCGAAACCACGCGCATTGCCGAATATCTGGGCGGCGGATTGATTCCGCAGCCGCGCGGCAGCGAATCGCCGGGCATCGTTCCTGACCGCGCTTTTGCCACGCTTGATAGTGAAGTGTTTGTCACCGCGCATAACGACACCGAATTTGCCGGATTCTGCCGTGCGCTCGAATGCCTGCAACTGGCGGACGATCCGCGTTTCAAAACAAACCGCCTGCGCGTAGAACATCGCGCGGCGTTGACCGCAGAAGTGGCGCCGCTGTTCAAAGCGCGTCCGGCCCTGTGGTGGCAACGCGTCATGCAGCGTGAGGGTGTCGCCTGCACGCAAGCCTTTAGTTTCGAGACCTTCCGTCATCACCAGCAGGTCGTGATGAACGACATGATCGCCAATCTCGCCACACGCGACTGGGGCACGGTATCGGTGGCTGGCCTGCCGTGGCATTTCGCGCAGACGCCCTGCGCCGTGCGTGAACCACCGCGGCCGGGTGAAGATACTGCTGCCGTGCTGGCCGATCTCGCGGCACGCAAGGCGAAGGCCGGCACATGAGCGTGCTGAAGAAAATCCGCGTCGTTGAATTTGCCGAGGGCGTGCCGGGTCCACTGGCCGCGCTGCGCCTGTCAGACCTCGGCGCCGACGCGATCAAGGTCGAAAGCAGAGAGGGTGACTGGCTGCGCAATGCCGCACCCGCGTTGCCGAACAGCACAATGAGCGCGGCCTTCTTCGAACTCAATCGCGGCAAGCGTTCGGTGGTGCTGGACGACAAACTCACGCTGTCAGCCTTGTTGAAGAACGCTGACGTCTTTATCACTGACCGCACGCCGGAAGAACTCTCGGCCCTCGGTGTGGCGAATATCGACGCCGAACCGTATGTGGCGAACCCGAAGCTGGTTCGCGTAGGCATCAGCTTCTGGGGCGACTGCGGTCCGTTGCGATTGAACAAAGGTTCGGAACTGGCTGCGCAGGCGATGGCCGGTTACACGCGTTATCTCGGTTCGCGCGATGCGCCGGCCTGTCGTCTGGGGGCCGACGTCGCCTGCGCCGGCACTGGCATCTTTGCCGTGCAGGCGACACTCGCCGCGCTGATCGCGCGTGCGAAAAGCGGCGTCGGCCAGCGCGTCACGCTGTCGCTGCTCAATTCATTGCTGGCGCTGAAAAGCATCCATCTTGCCGCGCAGTCGGATCCTGACGTGTATGCGGGGCCGCGCGTTGGCGGTGCCAACTACCCGCCCGAACGCGGCTGGAAAACCAAAGACGAGCCGATCTTCTTCGCCTTCGGCGGTTCAGTGGGTGCCGAAGGAAGGCCGGGCTGGGTGAAGTTTTGCGAAGAGGCCGGCTTCAATCGGCTGCTCGAAGACGCGCGTTTCGACAAGATCGGCCGTGATTCCACCGGCTATGGCATCCAGGTGCAGGAACTGCGCGCCGAATACGAACGCGAGTTCGCGCGGTACTCCGCCGAGGAACTCGTCGCGCTGATCCGTAAACACGCCGGCAACGCGGCGAGTTATCAGCGCGCCGATCATGCGCTCGATCACGCGCAGACGAAAGCGCTCGGCGTGGTGCGTGAAGTGGCGGCGACGGGCGGCACGACTGTCAAAGTGCGTGCGTTTCCGGCGCGTTTTTCGAACATGCAACTGGAACTGAATGGTATGGCGCCGCAGCTCGGCGAGCATACAAATTCAGTATTGGCGCAATTAGAAGGCTTCCTCCCCCCTTGAGGGGGAGTAGTGTAGTTGACAAACCAATCGGTTGATTTATTATCCCCCCCCATCCACTGTTGGGGGGGAAATCCAATGATTAGGATAGATGCCTTCTATTTTTTCCAAATAGGGGCGGCTTTGCGCCCGCTTTCTGGAATAACACACGAAACCACCAAGCGCGAAACTAGATATAAGCTATGGACAGCGCACCATTGGCTTGAGGGATTGCTGCAAAAAAGCGTTTATACCCTGCGAACATGCGTCGTTAGCGGCAATGAGTTATTGGGAACGCTGGCCCGCATAAATGATGACTACGGTAAAGATGATGTCGATTTAGACTCAAATATTGAGTTCATCGACCAGCATTACCTAACAACGCAGGTTCAGACATTTGAGGCCAATTTATCGGCCGAACTCCAATGGGGAAATTTATATCTAGTGCAGCCCAAGGGCGGCTACGATCTGAACCAGCTTACTGAGAATGGAATTGTTCTGTTTCCAAGCTCTCTAGCCTCGAAGATTCCTGAAGCGATCAAAGATGCAAAAGAGGCGGCGCGTTGCATTGCGTTTGAACTACCAACGGCAGCAGCATTTCACCTGCACAGGCTTAACGAGGTGGTTTTGCGCCATTACTATGAATACGTCACTGGTGGAAAGCCTCACCCTGAGCGCCGAATTGTCACGAAATACATTGATGCCATGAAAGGCTACCAAGTGGGTGATAGGGTAGTTTTTGGTGCGCTCTCGACCTTAGTTCACCTTCATAGAAATCCTGTATTGCATCCGGAGCAATCATTAGATACGGTCGAGCAGGCTATCGCATTGCTTGGAAGCGTAAACAGCGTAGTATCGTATATGCTTTCAGCCCTTCCACCGGAACCACTTAAATTGGTGCCACCGCCAGCAGATGAAAACATCACCAAGCAAATCGAAGCAAAAGAAACCATCAAGACAGACGATACCGTTTGATGATGCTTTGCGGCGCATATTAAGCGCACCGCCGCAGCCGAAGATCGCCAAGAAAAAGGCGAAAAATAAGGCTAAGAAGAGGCGCAATTAAACTATAAATAAAGGTGCGACTGACCGATGCTCGTGATCATCACTAACGGTTATTCCGCCGCGATAGCGACCACCATCTAAATATCTATGGCGAAGAGCTTTGATTCTTTGTGCGTACCTATTTTTTATTAATTGATACCGCGGGCTAACATGAACATTATTCACATGCCCTGTGCAGTATGTAAAGCTGGCGATCGGGAAGAGTAAAGCCGAACAAAGTATATCCGAGAGCTGAATGCCGATATGGTTTTGGCTATGCCCAAATGTTGGCATTTCGAGTATTCGACCATATGCGTCGCCAGTAGCTTTAAATTTTTGCGTAAATATCGAATATGAGACATCGATATTTTGCAAATAATCTCTGCTGTCAGCAATTATGATTCCGCTCAAATCCTCAAATTCCAGTAAATTCTGGAAATCGCCGCATATAGCTTGGATCGAAGATGTATAAATTGCCGATCCATTGATTGGGCGAGCTATTCCTTTAACCCAAATTCTGCCAAATATTTTTGCGTTGTATCTCTCAAGAATAGTTAAATATCCGTCCAAAAAACCAAACGAATGCCTGCGTTGATTGCGATTACCATTGCGAATTGTTGATCTTATATCTGAACCTTTTATCTCGACTTTAACGTGCTGCAAGAATGGAACGGAATTAGGTGTTAAAGCAGGGAAAAACTTTCGCTTTAAAGCCAAATATTCTTGGGTTAGATTGGTAAGGTGGTTTTGATGAAATACGATGCCGGCTATTACCAATAGCGGCTGGATTGGAGAAGTTGCACTAGGCAACATTCCAGTACAGCCAGATTCATCTACGTAGCAAACTCTTATCATTATTGTTTTGCCTCCCCCAGAAGTGGTCCCGCAAATCTGAACAGCGCTATAAGTGGAAACTCCGGGCACAATGCTGGGCCGAAAGCGGTCTGGCGAGAAGGAGTTTTTGATGGTCAAGAAATCAGCACGGCGCAC
>JANXSE010000088.1 GCA_025356695.1 Betaproteobacteria bacterium | reverse complement strand
ATTACTCCGGCTTGATGCCGGCGTCCTTGATCACTTTGGCAAAACGCGTGTTCTCGCTGCGGATGAACGCGGCGAATTGTTCGGGCGTGCTGTTCATCGGTTCGATGCCGGCCGCGGTGAGGCGTTCTTTCAATTCCGTCGAAGTCAGCGCCTTCACAAGTTCCGTATGCAAACGCGCGACGATGTCTTTCGACGTTCCGGTGGTGGTGAGGATGCCGTACCAGATCGGCACTTCGAGCCCCTCGAAGCCCGCCTCTTTAGTGGTCGGCACATTCGGCAGCGCAACCGCGCGTTTGTCCGACAACACCGCGAGGGCGCGCACCTTGCCGCTTTGCACCTGCGGCGCTGAGGCCGGCACCGCCATGATCAGCACGTCCACATCGCCGCCCATCAAGCCGATCAGCGCCTGGCCCGAGCCTTTATACGGCACGTGCACGATGTTGGTCTTGGTCAGGCTCTTCATCAGCTCCGGTGCAAGGTGCGTGGTGGTGCCGACACCGCCCGAACCATAGGAGAGCTTGCCCGGATTTTTGCTGGCGATCTGGATCAGTTCTTTCAGCGTTTTCGCCGGCACACTCGGGTGCACCAGCAGCACGTTCTGAATCGTCGCCACCAGCGACAGTGGCTGCAGGTCCTTGAACGGGTCGTAGTTGAGTTTCGAATAAAGCAGCGGCGCCAGCGCAATCAGCGGCGAGGTCAGCACGATGGTGTAGCCGTCAGCCGGCGACTTCGCGGTGAGATCAAGACCGAGATTGCCACCCGCACCCGGACGGTTGTCGGCCACCACCTGCTGCCCCATCTGGTCCGACATTTTCTGCGCAATCGCGCGGCCCAGCAGGTCAGTCGGCCCGCCCGGCGGAAATGGAAAGATCATGCGGATCGATTTGGAGGGGTAAGGCTGCGCAATTGCGGTGGTGCTTGCGGTAATGGCAGCCGCAGTGGCGATACCGCAAATGCAAATTATTTTTTTCGATGCTGATTTCATCGTGCTCTCCACAGATTCCGTTTGGCGACAGGTGGCCATTATAACTGCGCGCCGCGCGCTCAAGGCTGCGCGGGTGCCACCGTCACGCCGCGCAGACCGGCACCGTCGATCGCGCGCTGCACGGTGCCGTCCTGTTTCGCGTAATCGACGAAAGCACTTACGTACGCAAGTGCCGCCAGCCGCCCTTTCGGCAGGACGAGACACATCTCCGCCGCGGCAAAACGATCAGGCGCGACGCGCGCGCCGGGCAGGCCGTCGGCAAGACCGAGCAGCATGTAGCGGTTCTGCGCGTAAGCCTGTGCCTTGCCCTCTTTCAGCAATGCGAAGGCCGCCGGTTCGTTTTCGGCGGTGATGACCCTGGCCTGTTTCAACGTGCGTTCGAGATAGAGCGTGGTCGCCGCACCACGCGCCGCAGCCACGTTGACGCCCGGCGCATCGACATTCGCCGCGCTCTGGATAGCAGTGCCCGGTGCGAGCATATAAGTCAGATCGACCACCACATGCGGCGGCGCGAATTCGAGTACGTTCTTGCGGCCCGGATCGAAGGCCACCGCGGCGATGTCCCATGCACCGGCCTTGGCGTCGTCAACGAGTTTCGCCACTGCCGTGTATTCGATCAACTGCACCGGCACGCCGGCGCTCTGCGCCAGCGCGCGGCCCATCGCCACCGTGGTGCCGGCGAGTTCGCCGTTGTTCTTGCTGCCGAGCACCGGGTTGCCGGTGAACACCGCGACGCGCAGCGTGCCGGTGGGCGCGAGATCTTTCAGTGCGATGGCGCCCGGCGCGGGTGGCGTGCCGGCGCAGCCGGCGAGATTGATGATGCCGAGCAGCGCGATCAGTGAAATCAGTTTGTCCATTTTTGTTCTCCCCCGAAATTGAATTATTGTGATTTGAATTGTTTCAGTCGGTAATGGTAATTCAGTCCCCCCCCAACTCTCCCTCGCACACTGCGTGCGCTAGGCAGGGAGTCGATACCGGCGCGCCGCTTAGCAGGTCCCTTCCCCTGCGTTGGCGGGGGAAGGATAGGATGGGGGCGCGAACGATAATCAACTCAAAAATTCTTTTCTAAGACAACGGCAACAACGGCACCTGATCCGGCGCGACCTGTTGATCAAGAGCAGCGAAGATCACCGATGTCATCGTGTAATTCGACATCAGGCCGACCATATGCACGAGCCGGCGCTGGCCCAGCACCTTCAAGGTGTGCGCATAAGTCGCCGCACTCACCTTCTTGTCACGGAACAGTTCGCGACCGAAGGCAATGATCGCCGCTTCGGTTTCCGCCACGCCGTCCAGCGGCTTGCGCTGCTTGATGACGTCGATAATCGCGGGATCGACGCCAGCGTCGAGCGCATGCATTTCATGCGCCGTCCATTCCTTCTGGCAGTCGTTGCCGCGCGCGGTGACGAGGATGGTCAGTTCGCGCAGCGGACGCGCGAGGCCGAATTCGCGATTGCGCAGGCCCCAGTTGAGTTCGCGCACGTGCTCGATCACTTCCGGCAGATGCAACCAGAAACCGGTCGGGCCGCGCAAGCTGGCGCGCAGCTTGCTGCCCTCTTTGGTCATGGCGTCATAGGCACGCTGGCCGGCCTCATCGAGATCTTCGCGCCTGACCGGCGGCAGGCGCGACGACGAGTCGCGGTTCACATCAGCCGGATAAGCGCGCGTGGCCGGCGTATCCGGTGTCGGTTCGTTGCCCCATACTCGCGGTTTCATGCAATCGCTCCAGAATTGTGTTCGCGGCAGTGTAGCATCGCGCTTTACTCAACGTGCATTGCACGCGGCGCGCCTGCGTGTTTCAATCGCGGCGTTATCATGCGTCCGGTATGAACTGAACATGCACATGAAATTCTTGGAAGTGCTTCCTGCAGGCGTTCTCGTTTTTGTGATCACGGCATGCACTATCACCGCTGTGCCAGCGCAAACCTATCCGGCAAAACCGATCCGCATCATCACCTCGGGTGTCGGCGGCGCCGGTGACGTCGCCTCGCGCCTCATCGCGCAGGGCATCGCACCGGCACTCGGCCAGCAGGTCATCGTCGATAACCGCGCCAGCGGCCCGATCCCGGTGGAAGTCACGCTCAAATCACCGGCCGACGGATACACGCTGATGCTCTATGGCAGCACCGTGTGGCTGGGGCCCGATCTGCGCGCCAACGCGCCCGACCCGCTGCGCGAGTTCGCCGCCATTTCGCTGGTCGCCACTGCGCCCAACATTCTGGTCGTGCATCCGTCGCTGCCGGTAAAGAACGTGAAGGAGTTCATCGCGCTCGCCAAAGCGAAACCCGGCGCGCTCAATTACGCCACCACCGGCATCGGCTCGTCACCGCACCTCGCGGCGGAACTGTTCCAAGCGCTGGCCGGTGTGCAATTCGTGCGCATCAGTTACAAGGGCGCCGGCGCCGCGCTGACCGATCTGATCGGCGGCCAGGTACAAATGACCTTCGCCACCGCCAGCTCAGTGATGCCGCATCTGAAGTCCGGCCGCCTGCGCGCTCTCGGCGTTTCCAGCGCGCGCCCGTCGGTGCTGCTGCCCGGCCTCACGACGATTGCCGCTGCCGGCGTGCCCGGCTATGAATCGGTTTCGCTGCAGGGCGTGTTCGCGCCGGCCGGCGTGCCCGCACCAATTCTGCAAAGGCTCAATCAGGAAATCGTGCGTTACCTGCACACCGCCGATGCGAAAGAAAAATTCCTCGCCGTCGGCGTCGAAACCGTCGGCAGCACGCCAGAACAGTTCACCGCGGCGATGAAGGCGGAAATGGCGCGGATGGGGAAAGTCATCCGCGACGCAGGTATCCGCGAAGATTAGAACCGGCCTAAACCCTGCCGACAAACGCCTTCGTCAATTCCTTCACCGACCGCACACCACACTGCATCATTGCTGCACGCGTTTCAATTCGCATTAACTCCAGCACGCGTTCGACACCGGGCTGGCCGAAGGCGCCGAGGCCCCACAGGTACGGGCGGCCGATGCCGGCGGCGGTGGCGCCCATCGCCAGCGCCTTGACGACGTCGGTGCCGCGGCGGAAGCCGCTGTCGACGATTACCGGCATGCGACCGTTCACCGCTTCGATCACTTCCGGCAGCGAGTCGATGGCACCGCGGCCGTTGTCTTCACCGCGGCCGCCGTGGTTCGACACCAGTATCCCGTCGGCGCCGTGTTCGACGGCGAGCTTGGCGTCTTCGGCGACAAGGATGCCCTTCAGCACGATTTTCATTTTGGTTTTGTCGCGCAACTGGCGGATGAAATCCCAGGTCAGATTGTCGGACTGCATGCTGCGTGCCTTCGACAGATCGATGCCGTCGTAATTTGGACGGCGATCACGGTTGCCGCCACCACCGCCGCCTTCCGCCGAATCGTGACAGACGCGGCATTCGCGGTAATCGCCGCGGCGCAGACGGAATAGCGCCTCCTGATTGCGCCCGCCGACGCGATCGACGGTGACCACCACTGCCTGCGAGCCGGCGTTCTCGGCGCGTTTGACCAGCGCGTAGGCGATGTCGCGGTCGGACGTGGCATAGAGTTGGAACCACACCGGTGCGCCGCGCGTGGCGACCGCATCGTTGATCGACAGGGTGGCGGCCGTGGACAACATCTGCAGATGGTTGCCGGCCTTCGCTGCGCGCGAGACGGCCATCTCACCGTCGGCGTGATAGGCCTTGTTGCCGCCGGTGGGCGAAATGAAAATCGGATTGTCGTATTTGATGCCGAAGATCTCGACGCTCATGTCGACTTTCGACACATCGACCATGCGGCGCGGGCGCAAATAATATTTTAGGAAGGCCTCGCGGTTGGCGCGCAGCGTGGCATCGTCGTCGATGCCGGCAGCCATGTAACCGAAGTGCGCCGGCGGCACGCGCGAACGCGCCACCGCTTCGAAGTCGAACACGTTGATCGCTTCTTTCGGATTCGAAATGAGCTTGTCGAAGGTGCGCGGTGCCCACATGACGGGGTCGGGCAGGCGGTTGGGTGCGAACACCGGATTGTCCGCGGCGAGGCTGCTGACGCCGGGCACCGCGAGCAGCGGGCTCGCCGACATCCATTTCAAAAGCTGTCGGCGGCGGGCGATGATTTCGTCTTGGGATGCCATGGTGTTCTCCTCATTCGTGTTGTTTTGCGCATCATAACGCGATGCGCTGATCGTTTTTTAACGTTTATTGTTTTGGAATATTGGTCGCGCGCGCGACTTTTTCGTAGCGCTCGATTTCGGCGCGCAGAAATTCGCCGAACTGCTCGCTGTTCTCGCCGCCGGGCTCCTGGCCCTGGCCGGTGAACATGTCGCGGTTTTCGCGGATAGCCGCGGCCAACACACTGTGGATGCGCGAGACTATCGCCACAGGCGTTTTCGCCGGCAGCAAGAGACCATTCCAGTTGTAGTTCTCGAACTTCACGCCCTGCTCATTGAAGGTGGCGAGTTCGGGCATCGCCAGCGAGCGCTCGCGCGAAGTGATGCCAAGTGCGCGCAGCTTGCCCTGCCTCACCAGCGGCGCGACGTTGAAGAGCTGCAGCGAAGCGAAATCGATGTAACCGGAAATCAGCTCGATCGTGTACTGGCTCACACCGCCTTTATAAGGCACGTGCACGACGTTGATGCCGACGAGATGCGCAAAGGCCTCGGTGGACAAATGCCCGACCGTACCCACACCCGGCGTGCCGTAATTGAGCTTGCCCGGACGCGACCTGGCGAGCGCGACAAATTCTTTGACGTTTTTCGCCGGCAGCGCCGGATGCACGATCAGCACGCTGGGGCTTTTCGCCACCAGCGTCACGGGCGTGAAATCGCGCAGCGTATCGTAGGGCACGTTGAGCGAAATCGCCGGCGCCACCGTCAGCGGACCCGGATTGCCGGCAAGCAGCGTGTAACCGTCGGGCGCGGCCTTCGCCACCGCCGCGGTGCCCGGCACACCGCCGGCCGCCGGACGGTTGTCGACGATCACCGTCTGACCGAAGGCCGCATTCAATTTCTGCGCCACCCAGCGCGCCTGCGTATCGGTGGGCCCGCCGGCGCCGAAAGGCACGATGTAGCGGATCGGTTTGTTCGGATAGTCCTGCGCCTGCGCCGGTGCGATTGCCACCAGCATCAGCGCAATGCATGTCACGCCTTTCATTGCCATCTCCCCTGATTGTGCCGTCCTGAGCCGGTCGTCGCCGGGCATTCTGCGGAGCGGATTTATTTGATCGCGTTTTCCATCTTCATGAAGATCGGCCGGCCGTCGGGCGTGTTAAGCGGCACCACAGTGTCGGCCTTGCCATCGGCATTCGCAATCACCACACACAGCGTCGGACTGCTGCGCATGGTACCGTTGAGTTCGACCTCGACGTCGGCGATCACCAGTTTCACTTCGGACATGATTCGTTTTATTTTCATCTTGAGTTCCTGTCGATCCCGATCACTTCAATCCATCTTCGCGCCGGAGCGCCGCACGACGTCACCCCACTTCGCATATTCGCTGCGGATGAATTTGGCGAATTCCTCCGGCGTGCCGCCGGCAGGTTCGGCACCGATGGCGGCGAGCTTTTGCTGCAGGCCCGGCTCGGCGAGCGCGCGGTTGATCTCGGTATTCAGGCGCACGATCATCGCGCGCGGCATGCCGGCCGGCGCGACGAAACCGTTCCAGGTGATCGCTTCATAACCCGGCACGCCGGCTTCGGCGATAGTCGGCACCTCCGGCAGCACGGCAGCGCGTTTCGAACCGGTGACGCCGAGCGCGCGCACGCGGCCGGCTTTGGCGTTGGGTGTGATCGAATTCAGGCTTTCCATCATCAACTGCACTTCGCCCGAGATCGTGGCAGTGATACCTGCGGCGCCGCCTTTATACGGAATGTGCACGATCTGCGTGTTGGTCATCAGCTTGAAGAGTTCCATGCCGACGTGGCCC
>JANXSE010000182.1 GCA_025356695.1 Betaproteobacteria bacterium | reverse complement strand
CGCCGGTATCAATCTCGTGCATGTGCCTTACAAGGGTTCAGCGCCTGCACTGCAGGATGTGATCGCGGGTGCCTGCCAGATTACGTTTGACGGTGCGGCAAAACCGTTTATCGACGCCGGCAAGGTGCGTTTTCTCGGCACCACCAGCGCGCAGCGCGATCCGCGTTTCCCCGACACGCCCACGCTCGGTGAAGCGGGCGTGACCGGCTACGACCTGACGTACTGGCTCGCCGTGTTTGCGCCGTCGGGCCTGCCTGCTGACATGCAGATGAAACTCAACGCGGCGGTCAACAGCGCGCTCGCCGATGAAAAATTCAAAAGCCAGCTCGCCGAGATGGGCATCGTGCCGATGGGCGGCAGCCCCGACGTGCTGGCGCCCCTGATCCGGACTGAAACCGCGAAACTGCGCAAAATCGCCACTGACGCGAAACTGCAGTTCGATTAACGCCGGGCATCGGTGCCATGGTGATGCGGCTCCTGAAAACGTTTCTTTGAGGCCGCAAAATAATGCGCATGGTGTTATTGCTTTCGCTCCTGCTGGCCGGCTTTTCCGCTCGCGCGCAAACGGAAACCCTGATCGAGGTTGATACCGGCCGCACGATGAGCGATGGTGGCGGTAACGTGCCTGTGCTGCAGCGGGCGATTCTGACGATGCCCGCCGCGCCGACCGCAACTGCATTGCTGTATTTCAGGGGCAACCCCGGTTATATGCTGCTCAAGTCTTTGCGCGACAAACAACGCAACCTTGGCTGGCTTGGCAAGGGCGAGGCGCAACTCATGCAGGCGGGGATTGCCCTTGTGCAGGTCGATTGTCCGACGGATCAACTGGGTGACAGTCCGCGGCCGCCCGCGACCAAATGCCTTGGCGATTACCGTGGCTCGCAGCAACATGCCGATGATGTGCGCCGCCTCATGGCGCGGCTCAAGGCGCAGCACGGCCTGACGGACTTTTACATCATGGGGCACAGTCTCGGCACCATCAGTTCGCGCTGGCTGGCGATCAATCTCGGCAAGGATGAAATCGCCGGCAGCATTCATTCGTCTGCGGTCAATTCCTTCGCGCCGCAAATGTATGCCCTGGAGGGCGAACTGCCGCGCGAGTTTCCCGCCAAATCGGCGGGCGCGCCGATGTTGAACGTGCACAACGAGCATGATGCCTGTCGAGGTACGCCATACAACTACGTCAGTGGCTACTCGAAAGATAATCTGGTCACAGTGCGCGGCGGCATTCCCGAGGGCGACCCCTGCGGCGGCGGCCATCTGCATTCGCATCAGGGCCGCGAGGAAGTGGTGGTCAATGCGATCATCCGCTGGATCAAGACGAAGCAGGTCGACCAATACATCGGCGAATGAAAAAATTGTTTTCGTCCCGGCCACTCCATCGGCTTTTCGGGTGCATTTCGGGCTGACGCTGGTATACTCCGCCCCACGCGACCCCGTTGACCAGTCCCCCCGTCGCCGTCGATCCCGACGCTCTCTTATATTTTGGCCTGTGACTGGCGCCTCAAAAATGGTGACAGGCCGTCGCTTTTTTGGAAATCCACATGTCATTTGCAAATCTCGGCCTGTCCGCGGACCTCGTGCGCGCTGTTGCCGAACACGGTTACACCACTCCCACCCCGATCCAGACGCAGGCGATTCCCGCCGTATTGAACGGTGGTGATCTGCTGGCCGGCGCGCAGACCGGCACCGGCAAGACCGCCGGCTTCGTGCTGCCGATCCTGCAGTTGCTGACCACGCGGCCGGTAAATAAAACGCCGAGCGGACGCAAACCGGTGCGCGTGCTGATCCTGGCGCCGACGCGCGAGCTTGCCGCGCAGATCGAAGAAAGTGTGCGCATCTACGGTAAGTATTCGAAGCAGTCGTCCACCGTGGTGTTCGGCGGCGTCGGCATCAATCCGCAGATGATCAAACTCAAACGCGGCGTCGATATCCTGGTCGCCACGCCGGGCCGTCTGCTCGATCTGCAGCAGCAGCGCGCGGTCGATCTCTCGCATATCGAAATACTGGTACTCGACGAAGCCGACCGCATGCTCGACATGGGCTTCATCCGTGACATCAAGCGCATCCTCGCCTTCCTGCCCAAGCACCGGCAGAATCTGCTGTTTTCGGCGACCTTCTCCGCCGAGATCAAAGCGCTGGCCGACGGCCTGCTCAACGCGCCGGCGATGATTGAAGTGGCGCGCCGCAATTCAACGGTGGAAATCATCAGCCAGAAGGTGCATCCGGTCGATCGCGACCGCAAGCGCCAGTTGCTGGCGCACCTGATCAAGACCAATAACTGGCACCAGGTGCTGGTCTTCACACGCACCAAACACGGCGCCGACCGGTTGTCCGAACAGCTCAACAAGGAAGGCATCACCGCGCTGGCCATCCACGGTAACAAAAGTCAGGGCGCGCGCACGCGCGCGCTGGCCGAGTTCAAGACGGGTGAACTGCAGGTGTTGTGTGCCACCGACATCGCCGCGCGCGGTATCGATATCGACCAGTTACCGCACGTGGTGAATTACGAACTGCCGAACGTGCCCGAAGATTACGTGCACCGCATCGGCCGCACCGGCCGCGCCGGCGCCACCGGTGAGGCGACCTCGCTGGTGTGCGTCGATGAGCACGTGTTTCTGCGCGACATCGAGCGTTTGATCAAACGCGATATTCCGCAGGAAGTCATCGCCGGTTTCGAGCCCGATCTGAATGCGAAAGCCGAACCGATTCTGCAGCGCCAGGGACGCGGGCAGCGACAGGGCCAGGGCCAAGGGCAGGGCCGCGGACAACAACGCAACCAGCCGCGCGGCGGCGGGCAGGGCCAGCAACGCAGTGCGCCGGGCCGCGGCAATGCCGGCGGTGGCGGGCATGCGCAAGGCCAGAAGCAGCGACAGGGACAAAAACAACAAGGGCAGGGCCAGCATCGCGGTGCATCGGCTGCTGCACCGGCACGTCCGCGCCATCCGAACGAGGCTGCGGCGAAGCCGCAACACGGCCGACCGCAGCAAGCCGCCGCGAACAGTCATCACGCCAAGCCGGCTGCCACGCATCATGCGGCACCGGCCGCCGCGAAGAGCGGCAATCACGGTCACGGTGCACCGGCGACAGCCGCTAAGCCGAAGACGGTTTACCGTTTCGGCGGGCGGCCGCGCTAGGCTGCATTGGAAACGGCATACCGGCGAAAGCGGGTATGCCGTGGTTAACGTGTTGCGATCGGGCTCCCGTTTTCGCGGGAGTGACGAAAACCGGTGGGTAAGGTCTTTACTGCTGACCCTTGACGATCATGTCGTTCTTCACCGAGGTCACGCCTTTGACGCCCCTGGCGACTTCGACGGCCTTGTTGATATCGGCGCGTGAGCGGACGAAACCGGTCAACTGCACGATACCTTTGTAGGTTTCGACGTTGATTTCGGCCGACTTGAGGGTGGCCTCGGCGAACACCGCGGCCTTCACTTTGCTGGTGATGACGCTGTCGTCCACGTACTCGCCGGTGGACTCGCCTTTGGCGGTTGATGCGACGGGTTTTTCGCCGGCCGGTTTCTTGTGGCATTTTGCGCAATCGTCCGCCGCCTTGACGCTGAATGCTTTTTTGCCGTCATGACAGGAGCCGCAGAACTTGCCTTCGTTCATCGCGGCCATGGTCAGCTTGTCGCCGCCCTTTTTCATTTCGAACAGCTTGGGTGCGGAGTGGCAATCTGCACATTTCAGGCCTTTGTCGGCATGCACCTTGCCGTCGAAGCTGACATTGCCGGCGGGGCCGGGAAATGCCAGTGTCTTGCCGGGCGGAACCGCCGAAACGTTGCCGACTGCAAGCATCAGCGCCGCAAAAATTGTCAATATTCCTGCAGGCTTCATGTGAATACCCCTGAGTGGTTGGCAACGAAAGTACACATCCGGCACGCGGTGACCGCCGGACCGTCTCGCGCAAATACTAGGTGTTGGCTGCGGGCCGTTCCGTGCGATGGCGTACATACCTGCCTCGGTGCGTCAGCACACAGACGGCGCCCGCAGCGCTGTCTATCCTGTGCAATTCTGGAGGGTAGGTCATGAAATGGGCAGGCATGTATCTGGCTGGTTTTGTCATTCTGGTGGGCGGGGTGCTGGCCGCGCTCTGGAAACTGGGCATTCTGGAAAACATCGGCGCAACGTGGAGCCTGATCGGCGTTGCGATCCTGCTCGGCCTGGGCATCATGATCTCGGTCGCCAACAGCGGCAGCAAAGAAAATATCCAGATCGACCGCAAGTAGTCCGGACGCGGGCATTGCTGTGCGCGGCCCGCCCGGCGCTACCGCTCATTGCATTGCGCCTGCGCAACGTGCGCGCGGCTGAACTCGCCTGAGACGTCGATGCGTCGCGTACCTTTGCCGGTGTCGGCGCAGAGTGTCACGCCCTGCGATGGCGGGCGATCGGCGGCGCGCGGCGGCGCGTGCAGTGCACAGGCGTTGAGGACGCGCTCCGACAGTTTGATTTCACCGGCGCTTGATTGGGCGATATCGATGCGCCACAGCGATCCGGCAAAACTGGACAGTGCGAACAGTGTTCCGTCCGCGGTAAACGTGATCGCACTGAATCCGGTGTCCCACAGTTCTTTTCCCAGCAGGCGGATCGCATGTTCGCGGATGCCGAAATTGTCAGCGTCGATTTTCCACAGGCGCGGTTCCGCGTTGCTGGCGACGATTGCAGCGCCCGCTGCATTCAATGCCATGGCGGGCGGGCATGCGATGCCGGCGACCGACCAGACGGGCAGGGCAATCCGTTTGAGCGTCTGCTTCGCTTCGGTGTCGTAGACGAAAACATCCTGAGGGCCGAGCACCCAGAGCCGGTGGCGGGTAGTATCGGCCATGACGCGTAGCGCCGGTTGCCCGCTGCGCGCGTGCAGGTCGAGCAGTTCGCCATAACGTGCGCGCTCAGTACGGTCGGTTTCTGTTACCGCGGCACTGCCGCTGAATGCTGCGCCGGCCGCGGCGAGCCACAGAAATGCCGCAAGAATGCGCCGACTGCAGCGCATGCACGGTCGCGAAACGTTTGGAGTGATTGCAAAAAGGGTGGGACTATTTCTGTTTTCCATGAGCGCTCCTATCCCGTTGCGGGGAATGGAACAGCGCTTGGAACAGTATCGTCCTTGAGTACCGGGTGGCCGCCTACTACCCGGCTGGGTCGCGTGACTGAGTGCGAACCCACAGGCCGCCACCATAATTGAGTTGCCGGTGGCGGTCAAGAAAATTCACGGTGCTGAGATTGCCGGCGCGCGGATGGCGGAATCTCACGTACTGACCCTGGCCTGTTCTTGCAGTATTCTGCACTTGCGCCATGGCGAGGAGGTACAGACATGAACTCGATCGCGGGACGATGTGTTGCAGTCATGCTGATGTTCGCGGCGGCAGGTATTTGTCTGGCACAGGACGCCGCGGGTTATCCGGCGAGGCCGATCCGCCTCATCATCGCACTGGCAGCCGGCGGCGGTGTCGATACCTCGGGACGCCTGCTCGGACAGAAATTCACCGAGGCCTGGGGGCAGCAGGTGGTGGCGGAGAACCGCGCCGGCGCCGGCGGCACCATCGCCACCGAGCAGGTCGCGCGTGCCGCGCCTGACGGTTACACCCTGCTGATGCAATCGATGAGCCACGCCATCACGCCGGCGCTCTACAAACTGAACTACGACACGATCCGGGACTTCGCGGCGATTTCGCTGTTCGTGCAGTCGCCCAGCGTGCTGGCGGTGCATCCTTCGCTGCCGGTGAAGAGCGTCAAAGACCTCATCGTGTTTACTAGGGCGCACCCCAACGAGATCCTGTTTTCATCTTCGGGCAGCGGCAGCGGCCAGCATCTGGCAATGGAACTGCTCAACCGGCTGGCCGGTCTGCAACTTGTGCACGTGCCGTATAAAGGAACTGCGCCGAGCATTCTCGATCTGGTGGCTGGGCGCGTTTCCGTCACTTCAGCGAGCGCGATTTCGACCATGCCGCACGTGCGCGCCGGCCGCCTGCGCGCGCTGGCGGTATCGAGTGCGAAGCGCTCGCCGTCGGTGCCGCAACTGGTGACCGTGGCCGAAGCCGGTGTGCCGGGTTTTGCGGTCGATCAGTGGTATGCGCTGTTCGCGCCGGTGGCGACGCCGAAGGAAATCGTCAACAAGCTCTACGGCGAGATCGCCAAAGCGGTCGCGCAGGCCGAGACGCGCGAGCGTCTGCTGGCGATGGGGCTCGATCCGGTCGGTATGCCGCCGGATGAATTCACCGCCTACGTGAAAACAGAAACGGTGAAGTGGGGCAACCTGGTGCGCGACGCTGGCATTCGCGCCAACTGAACATTCGAATGCCGCCCGTGCTGCCGGTCAGGCGGTGACGTGGATGGATTGTGTCGCCGCTGCAGGTGCGGAAATGGTGTTTGCGATGGCATTGGCGCCGCCCGCGGCTGCGGTCTGATCGGCGCCGGCGTGATGGTGATGGCGGTGATGCACTTTCGCCGGCGTGCCGTCGGTCTGGCTCAACAGATCCTGCAGCAGTTTGGCGAAGGCGTTCTTGACGCCGGAGGCGTCGCTGCTGGCGTTGAGCGATTGCGCGAGCGCATTGAAATCCTGGCCGATTTTGTTGCCCGAATGCGGGTGGCCTGCTTGAACGGCCGGTGTGCTGGTGGCACCGACGGATGCAACATTGTTGATCGACATGATGGGTTCCCGGGTAATTTGTGGGGGCGGGCCGCAGGGGCCAAGCGGTGCGCAGATTGTGGCGCCTGGCCAGCCCGCGCAAAGGCTGGAGCAGCGGGGCGAAAGGGCTGCTACTTGCCGCTTGCTTTGGCGCCGGAGTGCGCGAGCAAGCGCGCAAAATGCGGGCTGCCTTCGCCGATCTGCCGCAGGCCGTCGGTGTTCTTGATGGTGATATCGCGGCCGCTGACGGCCAGTATCTGTTCGTCCTTGAGGTGCGCCAGAAGACGGCTGACGGTCTCCAGTTTCAGCCCGAGATAACTGCCGATGTCCCGCCGCGCCATGCTCAATCGGAATTGCGAGGCGGAATAGCCGCGCGCGGCATGGCGTTGCGAAAGATCGAGCAGAAAACTGACCAGGCGTTCTTCGGCGCGCATGCTGCCGAGCATCAGCATCAGTTCGTGGTTGCGCGTGATTTTTTGGCTCATCACCTGATGCAGGTGGTGCTGCAACGACTGCATGCTTTGGCCCAGCCGCATGAGGTCGGCGTAACGGATGCCGCAGCAACTGGAGTCTTCGAGCGCGATCACGTGGCCCGGATGAGTGCCGGTGTCGATTGCCCCCATGCCGAGGATTTCTCCGGACAGCGCAAAGCCGATCACTTGTGTGCGGCCGTCGGCATCGGGCAGGCAGGATTTCATCGACCCGCTGTTGACGAAATACAGCGAGGTCAGCGGCTCACCGGCATGGACGAGGTAATGATCGCGCCGGATCACGCGCCGGTGTTCGCAGAGGCTCTCGACGTGCGCCAGATCGTCGGCATTGAGGCCGGCGGGCAGCAGCCAGGTCACGATGCCACAGCCGGCGCAGATTTCGCGGGCCGGCATGGAAGCATTGGTTCGGGAATATTGAACACGCATTGCGCTTCCCCCATTGCGGTTGCCTGAAGGGAGCCTGAATCCGATACGCACAGGGCGCTGTGCTGATCTGTTAGGCGTTTTAAGGGTTGCAATTATTTTTGATGCAGATTAAGAATAGGCCGTTCGCGTTTGGATGGCAACCATAATAATTGCCGCCTGCATTCCGTTGTCCGCCCGGGAGCAAACGCACGATCGCCGCTTGGTTTTCGCGCCGGGCGGCCCGCCTGTGCTGCCCATCATTGCGGCAAATCAAACCTGGAGGGCGCGGTTAGGCACAGCATGAATGCGTGCAATTTCCCTTGGTGCAGTGAAAGGCGGCAATCATGAAAAAGCTGGCAGGCCTGTGGATCGATCACAAAAAGGCCGTGATCGTTATGGCGACGGACAAAGGCGATGAAGTCAAAGCCATCGTGTCGAACATCAACAAGCAGCCGGTGCGCTTGAGCGGCGCTCGCTCGCGTGGGCGCTACGAAGCGCAGCTGGTGCCGGCGGACGACCGCCAGGAACGGCGTTTGCGCGGACAGTTGAATATTTATTACGATGCTGCGGTTGCCTGCATACAGGGTGCGGGCGGCGTGCTGATCTTCGGGCCGGGCGAGGCCAAGGGCGAATTGAAGAAACGCATCGCTAAAAGCAGGTGTGGTATCCGCGTTATCAGCGTCGAGACGGTCGACAAGATGACAGACCGGCAGGTTCTCGCCAGGGTGCGAAAGTATTTCGCTGAGCAGGCGGCCTGACGTCTGACGTATTCCCGCCGGTTTGACCGGCTACGGGAGCGGCGCTACATTGCCTGCTGGATGTGTCATGTCCACGCGTGCAGGCAGCCATGTTTTATCGATTCAAACCCGCCGCGAAATTCCGCGCGTCCGCTTTTGCGGGTGCGACGAACCAGACTAATAAAATTTAATGGATTGCCCGGAACAATGGCGCAAAGCCGCGGCCTGGCATCAATCTTCAATCGGTCTAATCGGGAGGAGTGTTTCATGAAGCAGCGTTTTCTGTCTTTGCGCCTGGCATGCGTATTCGCATTTACCGCAGTCCTGTCTGGCGGTGCACCGGCGCTCGCGCAGATGGACCTCGGCCCCAAGGTAGAAAAGACCTACGGTATCGGCCTGCCGCGCGATCACGCTTCGCAACTTTTCAGGGATGAAGACTATCCGGTGTTCGCTTTGAAGTCCGGGCAGGAGGCCTACAGGGACATCGACGGCGCGCGCATGAAGAAGGACGTTATTGCGCTCTCGAAAATTTCATTGAAACACCGCGACACCGTGAACAAACAGATGTGGGGACGTTTTCCCGGCACCGTGGCCGATCGCGAAGGTGTGAAATACATGACGGACGAGTTTGAGCGACTCGGCATGACCATCAAGCGTTTCCCGTATACATTGCCGAAAGACTGGCGGCCGGAAAGCTGGAGCGCGGGTTACACCTCGTCGGCGGGCGCAAAAATCGATCTGCTGACGGCGTTTCCGATTTCGGGCACGCCCGGCACGCCAGCACAGGGTCTGGCTGTAGAGGCCGTCTGGCTGGGCACCGGCGCCGAAGCCGATTTCATCGGCCGCGAGGTCAAAGGCAAGGCCGTCGTCATCTACAGTACCTTCGTGCCGGGCGGGCGCAGTCATTCGGCCTCCGATCGTTCGGGGCTTTTCAACGCCAACTCGCGCGCGCAGCGTCTGGGGGCGGCGATGGTGATCAACGTCATCGCAGTGCCGGGCAACGGCATGTTCCAGCCCGAAGACGCGCTGACCAAAATCCCGCACATCACCGTCAGCCAGGACGAAGGCTTCGCCCTGCGCGACCGGCTTGGCAAAGGCGAGACGATCACCGTCACACTGAATCTGAACATTCCGTCGCTGACCAATATTCCGGTTGAGTACACGATCGCAACTTTGCCGGGACTGTCGGAGGAAGAGATCAATCTGCAGATCCATACCGACAATTATTTTCAGGGTGCCACCGACAACAATTCGGGCATGGCGGCGGCGCTTGAACTGGCGCGCCACTACGCGGCACTGCCGAAGGAAAAGCGCCCGCGCACGCTGACTTTCCTGATGTTTCCCGACCATCATCACGGCGAGGTCGCGCACCGCATGAAAGGCGGCATCGATGAGACCTACGACTGGAAAAGGGTCGCATTGAAGCTGACCATGGAGCACCCGTCGGAAACGCTGCTCTACATGTACAACTCGGACCTCACGGCGACCAATGCGCTCTCCGCGGTGCGCTGGAACGCGCTGGGCAGCATCGAATTCGAGCGCATGGTTTTCAATCAACTGCGTGAGTTCGGCGTTTCGGTCTACGGCGTCGAAGATACACCAAAGAACGGCAACTACGCGCCGTCGTTTCACATCATCAACCATGTTGTCTATCACACCACGCTCGATACGCCGGAAATGGTGCCGGCCGAAGGCATGCAGCGTTCGGTACGCGCGTTTGCCGCCATCATCGACCGCGTCAACGCAATGACGCTTGAACAGTTGCGCGGGCCGGGTTTTCCGCCGAAGGATGGCCGCGGCACGGTGAAAGGCCCGATCGGCATGTAAGGGCGCGGCCGGCGCGCCCGAAATCCTCCGGCAGTTTGATCTGCCGCAAGAAATGCGCGACGGATTGCGTCCATTCTTGCGTCATAAAACCGATGAGACGGGCAACCGTGCTGTGTATCTGGCTCCCGGTCGGGAGCGGGCGGCAATTCGGAGAGCCTGCGACATGACTCATGCTGCATGAACCTTTTTCAAGGGGGGCACACAATGAAGACGCGTATGAATGGCAGCAAAGGCTTGTCCATCGCCGCAGCCTGCAGCGCAGCACTGTTAATCGCAGCCTGCAATAACCCTGCTGAAGCGCCCAAGGCAAAGGGCCCGCCGGTAGCGCCCGCCATCAGCATCAACGCATTGATGGTGGCGCAGATTGATCATTCCGCGCACGTCTTGTGGAATGTCGAACAACAAGGCAAGGCGCCGAAAAACGATGCCGATTGGCGCGAGGTCGAACATCACGCAATCCAGCTGGCGTCGTCGGGCACGGTCATCGCGCTCGGCGGCACCGGCAAGCTCGATGCGGAATGGGCGGCCAATCCGACCTGGACCAAACGCGCGCAGGAGCTGACCGATGCAGCGCTCGCTGCGTTGGCCGCAGTGCACACCAAAAATTTCGACGATCTCGTCAAGGCCAACGGCCGGCTGGTCGATGCCTGTCAGGCCTGTCATCACGACTTCAAGCCTGCGCTGCCGACCGAAGGCATCATGCACCCGCACTGAGCGGGCTAGGCGGTTTGTCCGGTTGGCCGTCGCGTTCCGGCGAGCGCGGCGGGCGGATTTGCATCGATCGGTTTCTCTGTAGTCGCAGGTGCAGTACACTGGCGCGTCAAAACATTGACCGCCATGAGCCAATCCCACTCACAAACTGCCACCGTCGCGCTGCATCACCCGTTATTTCGCGGTGAACGCCGCTTGCGCATCGCGCTGGTCGGCTTGCCCAACAGCGGCAAGCGCACGTTGTTCGACGCGGTGTCGAGCACGTCCGTGCAGCGCGGCACGCTCGCCGGCACGCAACGCACTTATGATGAGTGCGCGGTGCAAATCGGTTTCGATGAGGCGCGTGTCATTTCATTGCCCAGCGTCCATTCGTTGCGCCATAGCGGCGAAGACGACCGCGCGGCCTTCAAATATCTGCTGTGGGGCGACGACCGTCCGCCGGTGTCGGGCCACGAGCCTGACGGACCGCCGGTGCCGTTTGCACTGCCCGACGTCATCATTCAGGTCATCGACGCAACCACGCTTGAGCGCCATCTTGAGTTGACGCTGGAGCTCGCGCAGTTCGGCCGTCCGCTGATCATTGCATTGAACAAGATCGATGAGGCGCAGGACCGCGGTCTCTACATCAACAGCGTGGTGCTCGGTGCCGAACTCGGCGTGACGGTGGTGCGCACCGTGGCCACTATGGGGCAGGGTATCGCCGAACTGTTTCGCGCTGCGGTTGCTGCGGTACGCGAAAAGAAAATCCCGCACGCGCAGCCGCCGAGCGAACACATTGCGCGGGCCTTGAAACCGCTCGAATCGCTGCTCGCCACGCCGGAAATCGCGCAGGCCTTCCGCGTGCCGGCACCGCTCTTGGTGGGCGAGATGGCAGCCGGCGATGCGTGGTTCCGCGACGAACTTAAACAGCATTTTGCCGATCGCGTGCCTGAGCTGGAGAAAATTCTCGCTGCAGCAAACGCCGCGTTGCCGCGGCCGCTCGACGAAGAACTGCACGCGGACCGCCATTACCGCGCAGTGTCATTGTTCGAGATGGTGACGCTGCTCGGCTCGAAGCGTTCGCACCGCGGCTGGCGCGGCTGGCTCGACGCGCTGTTTCTCAATCCGCAGTTCGGTTTCGTCGGCAGCGTAGCGGTGTTCGCATTGGTTTTGTTCATGGTGTTTTACGTCAGCGGCTGGATTGACAGCCACACTTCGGCGCGGCTGGCGGAATGGGCGGGCGAATGGGTGCCGGACTCAACGGCTGGCGTTGTCGGGCATGCAGTGGTCGATGGCCTGATCGGGCTCGTTGGCATCGTTGTGCCTTACATGATTCCACTCGTGCTGCTGCTGGTGGCGCTGGAAGAAGCGGGCGTCATGGCGCGCATCGCATTTGCCGTAGACCGCATGTTTCACCGCATTGGCTTGCACGGTGGTGTTGCGGTTCCGTTCCTGCTCGGCCTGGGTTGCAATGTGCCGGCGATTTCGGCGATTGGCAGCACCTCCAGCGGCACTGAGCGCGTGACGGCGTCGATGCTGGTGACCTTTGTGCCGTGTTCGGCGCGCTCGGCGATCATCCTTGCGCTGGCCGGCAAATATCTCGGCGCGCTGGGCGTGTGTGCGATTTTTCTGTTGACACTCGTCGTCATTGCCTTGCTCGGCCAGATCATGCGGCGGCGCCTGCCGCGCGGCGGGCCCGGGCAGGTGCAGGAGATTCCGCCGTATTCACTGCCGCGTCTGAAGCCGATGATGCGCGAGACCTGGGCGCGCACCAGCGACATTTTGACCATCGTCACGCCGCTGCTGGTCGGCGGCAGCGTGGTGCTCGCATTGTTGACGCATATCGGTGCCGATCAGACGATCAATACGGTGTTGATGCCGGTGACGACCTGGTGGCTGGGATTGCCGATGGTGCTCGGCGTGCCGTTGTTGTTCGGCGTGCTGCGCAAGGAACTCTCGCTGGTGATGATCTATCAGGCGCTCGGCAGTTTCGAGGTCAACCAGTTCATGAACTCAATTCAGATCATGACCTTTCTCCTTTTCATGACGTTTTACGTGCCGTGCATTTCCACGTTCGCCGTCATGGTGAAAACCCTCGGCCGGCGTGACGCGCTGTATTCGGTGGTGCTATCGGTCGGCGTGGCGCTACTGGTCAGCGGCATTGCGCGGGTCGCGTTGGAGATGCTGCAGCGATTCGCTTGAGCGGCGGTTCGACGTAAAATCGCCCGGTGAAAAATTTCCGGAACGAAAGAATGCAAGCGATGCAATCACGCCGCGCGGTCTGGCTGGCGCTGGCGGTCCTTCTCGCCGTGCCGGTGCAGGCGCAATCCCAGACGCAGAACTATCCGAACAAACCGATCCGCATCATCGTCGGCCCCGGCCCCGATGTGCTGTCGCGCATCATCGGCCAGAAGTTCACCGAATCGTGGGGGCAACAGACCGTGGTCGATCAGCGGCCCGGCGGCGGGGGCGTGATTTCCGCGGAACTGGCGGCGAAGGCGCCGGCCGACGGCTATACGCTTTTGATGATCACTTCGTCGTACACCATCAATGCGGTGTTGCAGAAAACCTCGTACGACATCGTCAAGGATTTTTCACCAATCGCGTTGTGCGTAATGTCGCCGTACATTCTTTCAGTGAATCAGGCGGTGCCGGCGCGCAATATTCATGAGCTGATCGCGCTGGCTAAAGCAAAGCCAGGACAACTTAACTATGCATCAGCGGGCAACGGCACCGGCCCGCATCTCGCCGGTGAAATGCTGAAGAACATGGCGAAAATCGACATTGTGCATATCGTCTACAAGGGGGCGGCGCCGGCGATGATCGATCTGATGGGCGGGCAGGTGCAGATGTTTTTCCAGACCGGGCCCGGTTCGCTGGCGCAAATCAAGTCGGGCAAGATCCGCGCGCTGGCGGTCACTGGTGCTGCGCGATCGCCGCAATTGCCGGAACTGCCGACCATGATCGAATCGGGCATGCCGGGTTTCGAAGCCAACGGCTGGAACGGCCTCGTTGCGCCGGCCGGCACGCCGAAGGCGCTGATTGCCAAGCTGAGTGCCGAGGTCACGACGATCATGAAGGAGCCGGGCGTGTTGCAGAAAATCACCGAAACCGGCTGGGAACCGGTCAAATTCGGCTCCACGCCCGAGCAGTTCGCCAGATTCATCGTGCAGGATATCGCGCGCTATTCGAAAGTGATCAAGGATACCGGCGCGAAAGTCGATTGATCGCGCCGCGCCTGCAGCTTCTTCCGGTTTTGCCAGCTTGGTGCGTCAATACCGCCTCTGCCAGCGTCACTGCCGGCAGGAGTAAACTCTTCCGCGGTCGCCGGCTCCGGAGATCGCCAGCCAAGCGCAGCGGGCACCATGGGAGAGTTTTGATGTGCAAGTATCATCTGCAGCCGTTGTGGCGTGACGCCATGCTGTTGTTCTTTTGGTAACGTGCAGCGGTTGCCATGGATAAAACCACCGGCGGCATTGCCGCATTCGTCGCCACGCTCGAATACGCGCAGTTGTCAGCGGGCGCGCTCTCGCAGGCGCGGCGGCGGCTGATCGATGCCGTCGGCTGCGCCTACGGCGGTCACGACAGCCAACCGGCGCAGATCGCCTGCCGGCTCGCTGCTGCTGCAGGCGGCCAGCCGCCGGCGCGCATCTGGACGAGCGGCGCGGCGACCTCGGTCGAAATGGCCGCCTTCGCCAATGCGGTGATGGTGCGTTATCTCGATTACAACGACACCTATATCTCAACTGGTTCCGGGCATCCGAGCGACATGATTCCGGCGCTGCTCGCTGTCGCTGAAGCACATCGCTGCGGCGGCCGCGAACTGCTGGTGGCGATCGTTGCGGCTTACGAAGTGTTCACTGCGCTGGCCGACGCGATCAACCTGCGCGACCGCGGTTGGGACCAGGGCCTGTTCGTGGTGGCCGGCGTTGCAGCGGGCGCGGCGAAACTGCTCGGCCTCGACGCGACAAGAACGGGCGATGCGCTCGCCATCGCCGTCAGCGCCAACATCGCTTCGCGGCAGACACGCAGCGGCGAGTTGTCGATGTGGAAAGGCTGCGCTACTGCGGCGGCGGCGCGCGCCGGCGTTTTTGCGGCAACACTGGCGGCGGCAGGCATGACCGGCCCCACCGCGGCTTTCGACGGCAAACACGGCATCCGCGACCAGATTGCAGGTCCGTTCGAACTCGCGGTGCTCGGTGACACCGGCAACGGCTTCGGCATCGAGCGCACCAGCCTGAAATTTTTTCCGTCGGAATTTCACTCGCAGGCGCCGCTGGCGCTGGCGCTCGAGTTGCGCGCCAAAATCGGTCTCGACGACATCGAGTCCATCGACGTCGAAACCTATCACACCTGCTACAGTGAAATCGGCAGCGAACCGGAGAAATGGCAGCCGCAGACGCGCGAAACCGCTGACCACAGCCTGCCTTATCTGCTGGCGCTGGCATTGAGCGACGGAACGATCGACGCGGGCAGCTTCAGCGCAGAAAGAATCCGCGACCCTGCGCTGCGGCAGTTGATGCGGCGCATCCGCATCAGCGAGAACGCCGCTTATACGCGCGAGTATCCACACAAGCTGATGACGCAGATCGAGATCGTTGCGCGCGACGGTCGGCGCTTCAGTGCTCTGGCTTCATACGCGAAAGGCCACGCAAAAAATCCGATGAGTGATGCCGAGATCGATCTCAAGTTCAACCGGCTGACGGAGCAGTTGCTGCCGCCGCAGCGCCGTGCCGCATTGTTGCAACAGCTGCGCGGCATCGACGATTGCAGCGATGTTGGCGCCGTGATCGGGCAGATGCACATTGGCGGCTAGCTGCCGCAGTTTATTTTCTCGCAGCAGCGATGGCGCTGCAGTAACTACTCGCCCTTGATCCCCGCGGCCTTGACGACTTTGGACCACTTGTCGTGTTCGCTGCGGGCGAAGGCGGCGAACTGTTCGCTGCTGATGTCGGAGGGATCGGCGCCGCCGCTGATCAAGCCGGCGCGCAGATCGGGCGCCTTCAGCGCGCGCGCAATGTCGTTGTGCAGGCGGGCGACCACTTCGGGCGGGGTGCCGGCGCGCGCCGACACGCCGAACCAGTTGCTGACTTCATAGCCGGGCAGGCCGCTCTCGGCGACGGTCGGAATGTCGGGCGCAGCGGAGGTGCGTTTGGCGCCGGTGACGGCAATCGCGCGCAGTTTTTTGCCGCGCACCTGTTCGATCACGGTCGGAATATTGCCGAAGCTGATCGAGATCTGTCCGCCGACGAGATCGATCAGCGCCGGCGCGCCGCCCTTGTACGGCACGTGCACCCATTTCACGCGCGCCATCAGTTGAAACAGCTCGCCCGACAGATGTCCCGACGAGCCGATGCCCTGCGAGCCGTAGACGATGGCGCCGGGTTTCGCTTTCGACAGCGCGATCAGCGCAGTGATGCTGGTGGCCGGGAAGGACGGATGCGCGACCAGCAGGTTCTGTGATTCGGCAACCAGCGAGACGAAGGCGAAATCCTTCAGAAAATCGAAATTCAGTTTCATCAGCGAAGGATTGATGGTGTCGCCGGTGGTGTTGACCTTGATCGTATAACCGTCGGGCGCGGCGCGCGCCAGCAGTTCGGAGGCGACCACGCCGTTGGCGCCGGCGCGGTTTTCCACCACCACCGACTGGCCGAGGCTTTCGGTCAGCTTTGCCGCCAGTCCGCGCGCAACAAAATCGGCGCCGCCGCCGGGAGACGCGCCGACCAGAAAACGGATCGGTTTCGACGGGAACGGCTGGGCCAAGGCGCTGCC
>JANXSE010000064.1 GCA_025356695.1 Betaproteobacteria bacterium | reverse complement strand
ACGCTGCTGATGGGGCAGGCCGGCAATCTTTCCATCAACGTCAGCCTGATGGCGAAAATGCCCTTCGATCCGGTGCGCGATTTCGCGCCGATCACGCTGGTGGCGGCCACCCCCAACGTGCTGGTCGTGCATCCCTCGCTGCCGGTGAAGAGCGTCAAGGACCTCGTCGCACTGGCAAAAGCCAAGCCCGGCATGATTAACTATGCGACCTCCGGCATCGGCAGTCCCGGCCATCTCGCCGCCGAACTGCTGAACAAATCCGCCGGCATCAAGATGATTCACATCCCGTACAAGGGCGCGTCACCTGCGCTCGCCGATGTCATCGCCGGCAACGCGCATCTGTATTTCACCTCGCCGGCGTCGGCGATGCCCTTCATGCCCTCGGGCCGTCTGCGTATGGTGGCGGTGGCGAGCCTCAAGCGCTCCGCACTGCTGCCGGATCTGCCGACGGTGGCGGAATCCGGTTATCCCGATTTCGACGTCTCGTCGTGGTGGGGTGTGGTGGCGCCGGCAGCGACGCCGCGCGAAGTCGTCATGCGTCTGCACGCGGACATCAACCGCGTGCTCGCACTGCCGGAGACGCGCACGAAAATCGCCGATCTGGGCGCCGAGATTGTCACCAGTACGCCCGAGCAGTTCGCTGCTTACATCAAGACGGAAACGGCGAAGTGGGCGAAGTTGATACGCGAGGTAGGGGTGAAGCCGGAGTAGGGGCGCTTGATGGCGGAGTTCAGCAGCGAGAATTTTGTTTCCGTTCTGGATTGGCGAATTAGAAAGCATGTCGCGGACCCCGTAGGGTGGGCAACAAAGTTGCCCACCCTACATGGCTTTGGAAAAAGGAATTATGTGATCGAACTCGACTTGATCATCTGGAACGTACGTGTGACACGCCTGGCAAACATGATTATCTTGGCGAACCACCTTAAGCATTACTTGGCGAGGAACGTATCGACCTTCGGGCCGTCCGACAGTCGTTTCCGTCGCACCGCTTTGTGAGAAAAAAACAGGGCAGGTGTGCCCGAAAATTTTGCAACCAACGTCTTCCGGCTCATATTCGTTGAGCTGTTCCCAGACGCCCGGACGCATGTAAAGAAGTGCGTCGACATCATCCCAAATGTCCTTTCAGTCTTGGACTTTTTCCGGCGGCCAAAGAACTAAGGGTTTCTTCATAGCGTTTTTGGACATCCTCAGCAGTCATGCTGCTACCGGGGTCTGGAAAGTATTCAACTAGCGGACCGTAGGGACAGTATTTCAACTCCCAGCAAGGTTTACACACCGAATCTTTGGGGAAGGGCTTGCGTTTTGACATTGTGAACTGGCGCCTAACGCACTTTCGCTCCCGGCTTCTCCGGGCTCATGCTCTTGTAAACAAGCTCGACAAATTGATCGGGTTTGAGAAAACCGTTGCCCCACACCGCGTCGAACTCTCGCGTCGGTTTGGCCGCCACCACCTGTTCGAGGGTTTTCTTCGCCTTGATCAGACGGCCGATGCTGGTTGAAACTTTCGATAACATATCGCGATAAGCGCGCAGGTCGCTTTTGCTCGACAGCGGGCCGTGGCCCGGAATGATCTTCGTGCTTTCATCGATGGTGCCGAGCACGCCGTCGGCCGCTGCCAGCATGCCTTTGACCGAGCCGCCGCTGCCCTGATCGATGAACGGGTACATGAACGAAAAGTAAGTGTCGCCCATGTGCACGACGTTGGCTTTGCGCAACCGCACGATCATGTCGCCGTCGGTGTGGGCGCGCCGCACGTGGTAGCCAGTCAGTTCGTCGCCATTGAGACGAAAAGTGACCGAGTCGGTAAAGGTGATCACCGGCAGCGCCGCCTTCGGGCTCGGCGGCAGTTTCATCTTGAAGAATTCGATGAACTGCTCGGTCGACATGCGCTTGTAGACATTTTCCTGCGCCACGATCACTACACCCGCATTGCCGAGGTTCTCGTTGCCGCCGGTATGGTCGAAGTGCCAGTGCGTGTTCAGCACGAAGCGCAGCGGTTTGTCCGACAGCGCGCGGATTGCCGCGGTGATTTTCGGCGTCAGCGGCGCGAACTGGTCGTCGATGATGATCACGCCGTCCTCGCCGACCGACACGCCGATGTTGCCACCGGAGCCGGTCAGCATATATACGCCGTCGGCGACTTTGGTGGTTTCAATCTTGACTGCATCGAAGTTTTGTTGCTGCGCGCCGGCCGGCAGACCAAGCAGGGTGAGGATGGCGAGGGTGAGCAGACGCATGGAGGGGTTCATTTTTTGTATGGTACGTAACTGTAATAAACGATCTCTGCGAAGCCGTCGGGTTTGCGGAATTTGCCCCACTCGGCGTCGAACTCGCGCGTGGGTTGCGCGGCGACCACTTCCTGCAAAGTCTTGCCGGCCTTCACCATGTCTTCGACGCGTTTGCCGACGGTCGCAATCATGTTGCGATAGGCGATCACTTCTTTTTTGCCCGACACCGGGCCATGGCCGGGGATCACGCGCGTGTTGTCGTCGATGGTCGGGATGAATTTGTCCATGACGGCGACGATGCCGGGCACCGAACCGCCGTTTTCGACGTCGATGAACGGATAACGCCCGGAGGCAAAGACGTCGCCGGTGTGCACGACATTCGCCTTGCGGAAGCGCACGAAAGCGTCGCCGTCGGTATGCGCCGGCGGCACGTGCCAGGCATAGAGTTCGTCTCCGTTGATGTGAAAGGTCACCGAATCGTTGAAGGTGATGACCGGCAGTGCGGCTTTCGGATTGACGGGGAATGTGCGATTGCCGAGCAGGGCGGCGAACTGCTGGGTGGTGAGGCGTTTGCGCGCGTTGTCGTGCGCGATGATGAGGGTGCCGGCCTTGCCGAAGTTTTCATTGCCGCCGGTGTGGTCGGCGTGCCAGTGGGTGTTGAGCAGGAAGCGGATCGGTTTGTCGGAAATCGCCTTGATAGCGGCCAGAATTTTCGGCGTCAGCGGCGCGTATTGGTCGTCGATGAGAAATATGCCGTCTTCACCGACCGACACGCCGATGTTGCCGCCTTCGCCTTCGAGGGCGTAGATATTTTCGGCGACCTTGTGGGTCTTGATCGTTACCGCATCGAAATTAGGTTGCGCGGTTGCGAACGTGCAAATGGCTGCCAATGCGATGCCCTGAAAACAGGCTGTCAGTCGTTTCATTTCGGCTCCCCCCGGATGGCACGAAACAGAACGATAACATGATTGCTGCTGCGCGCCGTCAGGCGGCAATGGCGGTGCTGCGCTCCCGGTTGCGCAGGCGCCGCGCGTGTTCGGTGCCCCATTTGCACATCAGGCGCAGGATCGGGCCGAGCGTGCGGCCGAATTCGGTCAACGAATATTCGGTCTTCGGCGGCACCTGTGCATAGACCTTGCGCAATACTACGCCGTCGCTTTCGAGTTCGCGCAATTGCTGGCTCAACATGCGTTGTGTCACGCCGGGCATTGCCCGTTTGAGTTCGCTGAAGCGTTTGGTGCCGCCGCTAAGATGCCACAAAATCACCGGTTTCCATTTTCCGCCGATGACCCGCAGGGTTAGTTCCGCAGGGCAGATCAATTGTTCGACCGTCATCATTCCTCCATACTGGCTTCATGGTTACTATTTTGTAACTACTATACACAATCGCCACTACCATGCACAATTGCTGCAGTGCGGTAACGGCTTTGTCATCTGCGCCCGGTCTAATCTGGTTGCGGTGTGCGAAGGGCATGCAACCCGATGTCGCGCGACACTGTAAAATAATGCCTTTTTTGCATCACCTCTTCCGCGCGCTCATAGCGGGCGCCGAAGGTTCTGGAGATCTACCGTGAATGAAAATCCGCACAAAGCCGTTTATCGAAGCGTCATTGCAATTTTGCCGCTCGCCGCATTGATCGTGCTTGCCGGTTGCAATGGCAAAGGCGGGCCGCCCGCATTTCCACCGCCCGATGTAAACGTGATCAAGGCGGCGACCGAGCCGGTGACGATATTTGAAGAATATGTCGGCCAGACCGAAGCGGTGGATACGGTGGAAGTGCGCGCCCGCGTTTCGGGGCTGCTGGAAAAACAGTCGTTTGAAGACGGCGGGCGCGTCGCCGCCGGGTCGGTGCTGTTCGTCATCGATCAGCAGCCGTACATAGCGGCACTCGAGCAGATGAAAGCCGCGCTTGCACTGGCGCAGGCGCAACACCTGAATTCGAAGCAGCAGCTCGAACGCGTGCGTCCGCTGCTCAAGGACCGCGCTATCAGCCAGCAGGACCTGGATACCGCAATCGCCAAAGAAGCGATTGATGCGGCAACCGAAGGTGCGGCGCGCGCACAGGTGCGCAGCGCCGAACTCAATCTTGAATACACCACCATACGCGCGCCGCGCGACGGCGTGATCAGCAAAGCTTTGATCAAGGCCGGCGGTCTTGTCAACGCGTCGACCACGTTGTTGACGACGCTGTATTCGGTTAATCCGATCAACGTAAATTTCAATGTCAGCGAACTGAAGCTGCTTGAATTGCAGCGCGAGTTGAACCGCAATCCGAACGACAACAAAGGCAAGCTGCCGCCGTTCAAACTGCATCTTGCCGACGGCAGTGAATACAAACTCCCGGGAAAAATCAATTTTGTCGATACTGCCGTTGATGCAAAGAGCGGTACTTTGCAAGTACGTTTGCAGGTGCCGAATCCGGAAAGCCTGTTGCGCGCCGGGCAACTGGTGCGCGTGATCATGCCGTCGCTGACGCAAAAAGAAGCCTTTCGCATTCCGCAGCAGGCGGTGCAGGAAATGCAGGGCAAGCGTTCGGTGCTGGTAGTCGATGGCGAAAACAAGGCGCAGTATCGCGAGATCACCGCGAGTTCGCGCAGCGGAAACGACTGGATTGTTGAAAGCGGTCTCAGCGCCGGCGAAATGGTGATCGTCGAAGGCACCGGCAAGGCGCGCCCCGGCGCGCCGGTGAAGCCGACGGTTGTCGATGCGGCATCAGTCGGCGCGCCGCTGGCCAAAGGTGACGCCGCCAAAAAAGATTCCAAAGGCGACGCGCCCAAAACCGAATCCGCACCGGCAGCAGTCAAGGCAGAGGCCCGGCCCGCCAAAGCCGCCGGTAAGGCAGACGCTGAGCCTGCAAAAGCGGCAGGCAAGTAGCCGCCATGTTCAATTTCTTTATCGACCGGCCGATTTTTTCATCGGTCATCTCGCTGATCATTACGCTGGCCGGCGCGGTTGCCGCGTTCGACCTGCCGATTACGCAGTATCCGCAGATCGTGCCGCCGCAGGTGCAGGTGACGACCGCGCTGCCCGGCGCCAACGCCAGTGTCGTCACGCAGGCGATTGCGGCGCCGATTGAGCAGCAGGTGAACGGCGCGAAGAACATGATCTATATGGATTCGAAGAGTGCCAACGACGGCACTTATTCGCTAACCATTACTTTCGATGTCGGCAGCAGCCAGGATCTCGGCGCGGTCGACGTGCAGAACCGCGTCGCCATCGCGCAAAGCCAGTTGCCGCCGGACGTGATCCGCAACGGTATTACGATTCGCAAGCAGTCAAACGATTTTCTGCAGGTCATTGCGCTGACCGCGCCCGACCGCCGCTACGACACGACCTTTTTGAGCAACTACGCGCTGCTCAATATCCAGGATGCGCTGGCGCGCGTGAAGGGCGTCGGCTTCGTGCGCCTGTTCGGCGCGCGCGACTACAGCATGCGCATCTGGCTCGACCCCGACAAGATGGCGCGCCTCGGTGTGACCGCCGGCGACGTGCAGCGCGTGGTGCAGGAGCAGAACGTGGTGGCGCCGGCAGGCCGCATCGGCGTGCCGCCGATACCGAGCGGCGTGCCGATGCAATATTCGGTAACGGTGCAGGGACGCCTGACCGACGCCACCCAATACGAAAACATCGTCATTAGCGCCGCGCCTAACGGCCAGATCGTGCGCCTGAAGGATATTTCGCGCATTGAACTCGGCGGCGCTGATTACACCATCAACGTGCAGGAAAACGGCGTGCCCGGAGTGTTCATCGGCATTTTCCTGCAACCCGATGCGAACGCATTGGATACCGCGCGGGACGTTGCAGCGACGATGAAAGCGCAGGCGGAGCGCTTCCCGCCCGGCATGGTCTATTCGGTGCCGTACAGCACCACGCCGTTCGTCACCGAGTCGATGAAGGAAGTGATCATCACGTTGTTTGTTGCGGTGTTTCTGGTGCTGCTGGTGGTCTTCGTGTTTTTGCAATCGTGGCGCGCGACCCTGATCCCGATGCTGGTGGTGCCGGTGGCGCTGGTTGGCACGTTTGCGGTTTTTACTGCACTCGGTTTCACCATCAACACGCTGACCCTGTTCGGGCTGGTGCTGGCGATCGGTATCGTGGTTGACGATGCAATCGTCGTTGTCGAAGCGGTGCAGCACAAACTCGATACCGAAAATCTTTCGCCGAAAGAGGCGACCAAGGCCGCACTGGCGGACGTCGGCGGCCCGGTGGTGGCGATTGCGCTGGTGTTGTCGGCAGTGTTTATTCCGGTGGCTTTTCTCGGCGGCCTGACCGGCGAGCTCTACAAACAATTTGCACTGACACTGGCGACGTCGGTGATTCTGTCGGCGGTCGCCGCGTTGACGCTGGCGCCGGCCTTGTGCGCGCTGCTGCTGCGTCCGGCCAAACATGGCCGGCCGAGCGGCGTGACAGGACGCTTCTTCGACTGGTTCAACCGCGCGTTTGGCGCATTTACCAGAGGTTATGTTGCTTCGACGGCAGTGCTGATCAAACGCGCGGTGCTGGTTGCGCTGACTTTCGCGGTGCTGCTGGTGGCGATCTACGGCCTGCTTAAAACGCGGCCGACTGCGCTGGTGCCGGATGAAGACCAGGGCTATATGTTTGCGGTGGTGCAACTGCCGCTTGCGGCCTCGCTGGAGCGCACCAACGCAGCGGTCGATCAGTTCACCAAGATCGCGCTGGGCATCAAGGGCGTCTCCGGCGTCGCCTCGCTATCCGGCTTCAACCTGCTGACCGGCCTGACCACTTCGTATAATGCGACGGCCTTCATCCGCCTCGATCCTTGGCATGCCCGCGGATCGCGCGAATCGGCGCCGGCGATCCTGCGCCAGTTGATGGGCGCCGCCAACGGCGCGATCAAGGACGCCAACGTGCTGATCTTCAATCCGCCGCCGATCCGCGGCCTCGGCACCGCCGGCGGCTTCGAATTCATCCTGCAGGACCGCGCCGGCGGCGATGCAAAACAGTTTTCAAGCGTGTTGCAGAATTTCATCGGCGAGGCGCGCAAACGTCCGGAACTCGGTTTCATCTTTGCCGGTTTCGATGACCGCATCCCGCAGATTGAATACGAGGTCGATCGCGACAAGATCAAGACCTACGGTGTGGCGCTGTCGGATGTGTTCTTTACATTGCAGACCTTCCTCGGCGGCTACTATGTCAACGACTTCAACCTGTACGGCCGCACTTTCCGGGTGCAGGCGCAGGCCGAGGGTTCGGCGCGCGCCTATCCCGACGACGTCAAGCGCTTCTACGTGCGCAATGCGACCGGTACCATGGTGCCGCTGTCTGCGCTGGTAAAGCCGAAATCAATCAACGGCCCCGAGTACTATCAGCGTTACAACATTTACCGCGCGGCGAGTATCAATGGCGCGGCGGCACCCGGTTACAGCTCGGGGCAGGCGGCGCAGGCGATGGAAGATCTTGCCAAAGCGCTGCCGGCCGGTTACGGCTACGAGTGGACCGGTGCGGTTTATCAGGAAAAGAAAACCGGCGGACAGACCGGCTATATCTTTGCGCTGTCGCTGTTGTTCGTATTTCTGGTGCTCGCTGCCTTGTATGAGTCGTGGGCAATGCCGGTGGCGATTCTGCTGGTGATTCCGTTCGGCGTGCTCGGCGCGTTCTCGGGGCTCGCTATGCGCGAAATGGCTAATAACGTATATGCGCAGATCGGCCTCATCATGCTGATCGGGCTGGCGGCGAAGAATGCGATTTTGATCGTCGAGTTCGCCAAACTTGCGCGCGACCGCGGCGAATCGATCGTCAAGTCTGCGTTGGGCGGCGCGCAACTGCGCCTGCGGCCGATTTTGATGACCTCGTTTGCCTTCATCCTCGGCACACTGCCGCTGGCGATCGCCACCGGCGCCGGCGCGGGCGCGCGTCAATCGCTCGGCACCACCGTGGTGTTCGGCATGCTGGCGGCGACCATGATCGGTATTTTTGTGATTCCGGTTTTTTACGTCGTTATTCAGCGCATCAGCGAGCGCCGCCGGCCGTTCCGCGATGACGAGTTGCAGGGTTAGCATGAAAACGAACCAGCCGAAAAAGATGCGTACTCTGATTTCACTGACGGCGGCAACGCTGCTCGGCGCCTGCGCCATGGGCACCAACTACCAGCGTCCGCCAGTGCAGGCGCCGGAGGCTTTCCGCGGCGCGCCCGCGCTTGCCGGCAAACCGCTGGCTGAAATGGCGTGGTGGGAAATTTATCAGGATCCGGCGCTCGACAAACTGCTGCGCGCCGCACTCACCAACAATTACGACGTGCGCATCGCGCTCGCGCGCGTCGAGGAGTTCCGCGCCAGCGCCGGTATCGCCGGCTTCGGTTCGATTCCGCAGGTTTCGGCAGGCGGCGGCGCAACACGCTCGCGCATTTCGACAGTCGGGCCGACGCCCCTGCCGTCAAGTGCGGCGCCGGTGCGCACCACCTTGACCGCCGAAGTCGACATCTCGTACGAAATCGACTTGTGGCGGCGCGTAGCGAGCCTGACCGCGGCGGCACGCGCCGATTTTCTGGCGTCCGAATTTGCGCGCGATACCACGCGCATGACTGTCATCTCCAATGTGGCTGCAGCCTATTTTACGTTGCGCGCGCTCGATCTGCAGCTGTCGGTTGCGCAGCGCACGCTTGCCACGCGCGAGGATTTTCTCAAACTCACGCGCGCGCAGTACGACCGCGGCGTGGTGTCGGAGCTCGATGTCAATCGCGCCGACGCCAGTGCGGCGACCGCGCGCGCAGTGATTCCGGATTTAAAGGCGCAGGTCGCGCAGACGGAAAATCTGTTGCAGATACTAACCGGCGCCAATCCCGGACCGATCGTGCGCCCGCCCGCCGGTGAGACCGATGCGAATATGCCGGTGCCGCCGGAAGTTCCGGTCGGTGTGCCGTCGGCGTTGCTCGAGCGGCGACCGGATTTGCGTCAGGCTGAGAGCACGCTGATCGGCGCCAACGCGCGCCTGAAAGCGGTCAAGGCATCGCTGTTCCCGACTATTTCGCTGACCGGCAGCCTGGGCTCGCAGAGCGCGGCGTTCGGCAACCTGTTTTCGGGGCCGGCGCAAACCTGGTCGTTCGGCCTTGCCTTGCTGCAGCCGATCATTGACGTCAACCGTAACAAATACACGGTGCAGATTTACACCGCACGCGAGCAACAGGCGATACTCACCTACCAGCAGACGGTAGTGCAGGCCTTCCGCGAAGTCGGCGACGCACTGGCGGCACGCGCCGGCTACAGCGAGGCGCTGCGCGCGCAAAACCAGCAGGTAGCGGCGCTGCGCGCGGCACGCGAGCAGGTGATGAAACGCTACGCCGTTGGTTACTCGTCCTACTTTGAAGTGATCGACGCCGACAGCGCGCTCTTTGTCGCCGAACTGGCGCGCGTCCAGGTGTTGCGCAATACGATGATATCTCTGGTGCAGCTCTACAAGGCGCTGGGTGGTGGCTGGCAGACGGCAGTAGCCGAGCCTGCAGCGGCGAAACCCGGAGACAAGCCTTAAACCGGCAGAGGCTGATTTCGCAAGTGCGGTAGAAGGCGCAGGTGAATTCATTTGTTTGAACCTTCAATCCGGAGCGCACGATGATCGTTTTGCGCAAGGCAGGCGAACGCGGCCATGCCAATCACGGCTGGCTCGACAGTTACCACAGCTTTTCCTTCGCTGATTATCACGACCCGCGGCATATGGGTTACGCCAGTCTGCGCGTGATCAACGAAGACGTGGTGCAGCCGGGGCAGGGCTTCGGCACTCACGGCCACCGCGATATGGAGATCATCACCTACATACTCGCCGGCGCGCTCGAGCACAAAGACAGCATGGGCAACGGCTCGGTGATCCGGCCCGGCGACGTGCAGCGCATGAGCGCCGGCACCGGCGTGCAGCACAGCGAATTCAATCATTCGAAGACCGAACCCGTGCACCTGTTGCAGATATGGATACTGCCGGCAGCCGGCGGCATTGCGCCGGGTTACGAAGAAAAACATTTCGACGTCGCAGCACGGCGCGGGCGTCTGCGCCTGATCGCTTCAAGCGACGGGCGCGACGGTTCGGTGCTGATACACCAGGATGCGGCGGTATATGCGGCGCTGCTCAGCGGCGACGAGAAATTGAGTCACAGCCTTGCCGCAGGGCGCTTGGCGTATTTGCATGTCGCGCGCGGCACGCTCACTGTCAACGGCCGGGCGCTGGCAGCCGGTGACGCATTGAAATTCAGCGGCGAGTCGCTGGTCACGCTGGAAAAAGGCAGTGACGCGGAAATTCTTTTGTTCGATCTGGTTTAGTCCGCTTGTTTAATCAATCAGGAGTCCACGCATGAAATCATTTTGCAAGCACGCCGGTCTGGTTTTTCTCGGTGCTGCAATTTCACTTGCCGGCAGCGTATTTGCCGCCGACCATTACACCTTCGACCCCTCGCATACCTTTCCGCGTTTCGAGATCAACCACTTCGGTTTCTCGACGCACCGCGGCCAATTCAACAAGACGGCCGGCAAGCTGGTGCTCGACCGCGCAGCCAAAACCGGCAGCATCGAGATTACGGTGCAGACCGCGTCGATCGGCACCGGTGACGCCAAGCTCGAAGAACATCTGCGTTCGCCGGATTTTTTCAATGTCGAAAAATTTCCGGTGATGACGTTCAAGTCGAAGACGCTCAAATTCAATGGCGATGTGCCGTCAAGCGCCGAGGGTGAGCTCACTCTGCTCGGTGTGACGAAACCGCTGACGCTGACAATTACCCAGGTCAAATGCGGCCCGCATCCGATGACCAAAAAAGAAGACTGCGGCGCCGAAGTTACCAGTACGCTCAAGCGTTCGGATTTCGGCATGAAAACCTATCTTCCGGCGGTCGGCGACGAGGTGACGCTGCGCATACAGGTAGAGGCGTGGAAAGACTGAGATTCCCCACCCGCAATCCTGCTTTGACGGAGGTTTATCATGACTATGCATGATCGGAATTTCACGCGGCGTGATTTCATCAAGGCAGGTGCGGCAGCCGGTATTTCGGGGCTGGTCGGCGGCTGCGCCGGCGCCGGCGGCAATCCGCCGCCGTCCGCGGGTTCTGCGGATACGATATTTCTCAGCGGCAAAATCGCCACGCAAAACGAACGCCGCTCTATCGTTTCGGCACTCGCGGTCAGGGATGGTCGCGTGCTGGCGACCGGCGACGACATGGAAGTCATGGCCTATCGCAACGCCGCAACGCGCGTGATCCAGTTGAACGGCCGCACGGTGATACCGGGGTTGATCGATTCACATGCGCATCCGATCCGCGGCGGGCTTTATTACAACCTTGAACTCAGATGGGACGGCGTGCCGTCTCTCGCCGATGCGTTGCGCATGCTGCGCGAGCAGGCACAGCGCACGCCGCCGAATCACTGGGTGCGTGTGGTTGGTGGCTGGAATGAATTCCAGTTCGCCGAAAAGCGCATGCCAACGCTCGATGAATTGAATGCCGCAGCGCCGGATACGCCGGTGTTCGTGCTGAATCTTTACGCCACTGCGCTGCTCAACAAGGCAGCGTTGCGTGCCTCCGGCTACACCAAAGACACGCCGAATCCGCCGGGTGGTGAAATCCAGCGCGACAAGGCCGGCAATCCAACCGGTTTGCTGATTGCGAAACCCAACGCGTTTATCCTGTATTCGACACTGGCCAAAGGGCCCAAGCTGCCGTTCGAGCAGCAGGTCAATTCGTCGCGCCAGTTCATGCGCGAACTGAATCGGCTGGGCGTCACCAGCGTGATTGATGCCGGCGGCGGTTTCCAGAACTATCCGCAGGATTACGAAGTCGTCACCTCGCTGCATAAAGACAAACAGATGACGGTGCGTATTGCCGCCAACCTGTTCACACAGCGCGCGAAGCAGGAGCTCGACGATTTCTCGAACTGGACGAAGACGGTGAAGGTCGGTCAGGGCGACGACATGTACCGCATCAACGGCGCCGGTGAAATGCTGGTGTATACGGCGGCCGACTTCGAGGATTTTCTCGAGCCACGTCCCGATATGCCGGGCAGCATGGAAGCGGACCTGACCGCGGTGGTTAAATTGCTGGCGCAGAACCGCTGGCCGTTCCGATTGCACGCGACCTACAACGAAACCATCGAGCGCGCGCTCAACGTGTACGAACAGGTCAACCGCGAAGTGCCGTTCAACGGGCTGCACTGGTTCATCGACCATGCGGAAACGATTTCGCCGCGCAATATTGACCGTATCCGCGCGATGGGCGGCGGCATTGCCGTGCAGCATCGCATGGCCTATCAGGGCGAATATTTCAAAAACCGCTACGGCAATGCGGATGCAACACCGCCGATCAAGCGCATGCTGGCGGCCGGTGTGCCGGTCGGCGCCGGCACCGATGCGACGCGCGTTGCCAGTTACAACCCCTTCGTCTCGCTCTACTGGCTGACTTCCGGCAAGACCGTGGGCGGCATGCAAATGTACTCGGATGCCAACCGCTTCGACCGCATGGAAGCGCTGCGGTTGTGGACGGTGGGTTCAAGCTGGTTTTCCAGCGACGATGGCAAGAAGGGCGCACTGGTGCCGGGACAACTTGCCGATCTCGCAGTGTTGTCGGCGGATTATTTCTCGGTACCCGATGAGCAAATCAAGGCGCTGCAATCGGTGTTGACCGTGGTGGGCGGTAATATCGTGCACGGCGCGGCGGAATATTCAAATATGGCGCCGCCGGCGTTGCCGGTGAGCCCGGAGTGGTCGCCGGTTGCCGCGTACGGCGGCTGGGGCGCGCCGCTGCGCAAATCCGCTAGCGGGGCATCGGTGGTTGCTGCAGCCTGTGCGCCGCTGTGCCACGATCCGTTCGGTTCAAGCAATACGTTCAGCGGTTGCGGTTGCGCGGTATTCTAGGCGCAACGTTTGTTGCGGCGAGGCGCGCCACTGCGGGTGGCGCGATTCATTTTCAGGGGGATAGTGCGTCATGATGCAGGAAATCACCGCGCTGCTCGCGCAATACGGCCTCGCGTTCGTATTCTTCAACATGTTTCTCGAGCAGGCCGGCGCACCGGTGCCGGCGGTGCCGACGCTGATGGTGGCCGGCGCTTTGTCGGTGGGCGGCGGGCCCGCGCTTTCGGCAATCGTCGCCGTGGCGGCCATCGGCTCCCTGCTCGGCGATCTGATCTGGTACGCGGCCGGGCGCATTTACGGTTTCCGCGTGCTGCAGTTGTTGTGCCGCATTTCGATTTCGCCGGATTCCTGCGTGCGCCAGACTGAAACGCGATTCACGCGCTGGGGCGCGCCGTCGCTGGTGCTCGCCAAATTCATCCCGGGTTTCGCCACCGTGGCGCCGCCGGTGGCGGGGGCACTGCAACTGCCGATCGGTTCCTTCCTCGCTTACAGCACACTGGGCGCCGCACTGTATTCGCTGATTGCCGCTGCTGCGGGCATGTTTTTCTATCGCGAAATCGATTGGCTGATCGGACAGCTTGAAGCGATGGGCATCTACGCGCTGGTGTTGCTGGCGCTGGCGCTGGCCGCGTTTATTGCCTTCAAGTGGTGGGATCGCAAACGGTTTTTCAAGGCTTTGCGCATGGCGCGTCTGCCGGTGCCGGAACTGCGTTCAATGATGGACGAGGGCCGCGATCCGCTGGTGGTTGATGTGCGCTCGGCGGGGGCGCGTTCACTTGATCCGCGCCGCATTCCGGGGGCGCTGGCGGTGGATATCGAAAAGATCGATGAACATTTGTCCGGTTTGCCGCCGGACCGCGATATCATTCTTTATTGTGCCTGACCAAACGAAGCCAGCGCGGCGCGTGTCGCCCGCATGCTGATGGACAGGGGTTATATGCGGGTACGGCCGCTGGCAGGCGGGCTAGACGCCTGGGTTGATGCGGGCTACGAATTTGAACGCGAATAAATAACGGGGGAGAAACCATGCAGAAATTTCGCCAATTACTCGAACACTACGGGCCGGTCGTCGCGCGCGTGCTGCTGGCCCAGGTATTCATCGTTTCCGGCATCGGCAAGATCAAGGCTTTTACCGCAACCGCGGCGTTGATGGGCAACCTCGGCATACCGGCGCCGCAACTGATGCTGGTGTTGACGATTGCGCTCGAACTCGGCGGCGGCGTGGCGCTGATACTCGGCTGGCAGGCGCGCTGGCTGGCGCTGGCGTTTTTCGGCTTCACGTTCATGACAGCGGTGATCGTGCATCCGTTCTGGGCGGTCGAGCCGGCCAGCATGGGCGGTCAGCTCAATAACTTCATGAAGAACCTCGCCATCATGGGCGGTATGCTTTATGTGGCGATACACGGGCCGGGGCCGTTGAGCCTCGGCAAAGACAACTGGGCCGCGGACAGCGGCGAGAACAAAAAGAAGCGCTAGCAACGCGCTTCGTTTGAACCGGAGAAAACATGCTTGAGAAGAAAGCCGTCACCGCAACGCCCATCCACGAACTGCTCGAACGCCGCTGGAGCCCGCGCGCCTACGACAAGGCAAAACCGGTCAGCCGCGCGCAGATACTCGCGCTGCTCGAGGCGGCACGCTGGGCGCCGTCGTGCAACGGCGACGAACCGTGGCGCTATCTGGTCTGGAACCGCGCCGAGGATGAGGCGGGCTGGCAGAAAGTTTTTGACACGCTCTCTGAAAACAACAGGAAGTGGTGTATTAACGTGCCGGTGCTGATGCTGTCCTGCGCCGGCAGCGCGTTCGGCCACAGCGGCAAACCGAACCGCCATGGTCAGCACGACACCGGCATGGCAAGCCTGAATCTTTCGCTACAGGCGGTGGCGCTGGGTTTGATCGCGCACCAGATGGGTGGCTTCGACAGCGAAAAAATCCGCGCGGCATTTGCGATTCCGGCCGAGTACACGCCGATGGCGATGATAGCCGTCGGCTATCAGGCCGAACCGTCGGTGCTGCCCGATGATGTGAAGGCAAAGGAATTGACGCCGCGTAAACGCAAACCGCTCGGCGAATGTTTTTTCGCCGGTGGCTGGGGCAAGCCTTACGCGGATTGAGCGGGCGCTCTAGTGCGGCTGCTTCGGCGCCGCCGGCACCAGCAGGCGGTCGGTGGCCGCAATCGCCACTGCCGAGAGCAGAAAGGTGATGTGGATGATGACCTGCCACATGATCACCTTGTCGCTCAACTGATCGGCATTGATGAAGGTCTTCAGCAGATGGATCGACGAGATGCCGATGATGGCGGTCGCCAGCTTGACCTTCAGAACCGAAGCATTGACGTGCGACAGCCATTCGGGCTGGTCGGGGTGGTTTTCGAGCTGCAGGCGCGAGACAAAGGTTTCGTAACCGCCGACGATCACCATGATCAGCAGGTTGGCGATCATTACCACGTCGATCAGGCCCAGTACGATCAGCATGATTTCGGTTTCGCTGATGTTGCGGTGCGTGGTCAGATTGACCAGATGCACAAGCTCGGTCCAGAACTGGTAGACGTAGACGCACTGCGCAACGATCAGGCCGAGGTAGAGGGGTAGCTGCAGCCAGCGGCTGGCGAAGATCAGCGCCGACAGCGGACGGGTGCGGGCTAGTTTCAGGTCGCTCATGGTTGGAACCGGGATATCTGAAACGCGGATTCTAGCATCGCGCAATAAAAAATTTCGGTGCTGTGGCGTGTGGAGAAATCGGCTTTGCCGTCACTTGAAATCACCGTCCGATTGGCTTAGCCTCGGTTAAAACAAGCGATCGGTTGCGCCACTGCGCGATACAGTCGCCCGCTCGTAAATTCCAGGGGGAGGTTCGGCATGCTGCGCGTATTGCGATTTTTTGTTGCATCCATTCTGTTGTGTCTGGCCGGCTTTCCGGCGCGGGCGCAGTTTCCGGCCGCACCGCAAATACAAAAAGACGGCACCGCGCTGCGCATCGAAGATTACGCCAGCCTGCCGCTGTCCAGCCTGCGGCTCGAGGGCCAGTATCCGGCGCCCGTGGACATGCGCGGTCAGCTCGGCAAATCGAACATGCTGATTTCGGAACCGGCCGGAGCGCCGCAGGCGGCGGCGCGGCTGTTTGTGGTCGAGCAGAACGGCATTCTGTATCTGCTGGATAAAAAAACGCGCGCTTTCACGTCGTATATCGACTTCGGCAAAATTTATGCGCGTTTCAACACCGATCCGAATCTCGGCATGGGCGTGGTGTCGATGGTCTTCGATCCGGATTACGCGAAGAACGGCAGGTTCTACACCGTGCACACCGAGAATCCGCGCCGCAGCGCGGCTATCGCACCCGAAAACAGCGCCATGCCGTCGCTCGATCTTTCCATGCACAAGGTGACGCCGCAATTCACGGTGCCGGCCGGCGTGACGCTGTATGAATCGATCGTCACTGAATGGCGCGACACCAACACCGGCAACGCGACGTTCGAAGGCACGGCCCGAGAATTGATGCGCATCGGCACCAACTACGCGCGCCATCCGGTCGGCGACCTGCTGTTCAATCCGCTGGCGAAACGCGGCGACGATGATTACGGCAATCTCTACATCAGCACCGGCGACGGCGAAGCCGGCGAGCGCGCCGGGCCGACGCATCCGGTGCCGCAGCGGCTTGATGCGCTGCCCGGGAAAATTCTGCGCATTACGCCCGATATCACTTTGCGGCCGCAGGACAAGCTGTCGGCCAACGGCCAGTACCGGATTCCATCCGCAGGTACGAACGCCAATCCGTTTGTCAACGTTGCGATCGCGCACGGCGAAATCTACGCTTACGGCCTGCGCAATCCGCACCGCATCAGCTGGGATGCGCCGACCAACACGCTCATCGCCGCCGACATCGGCGATCACTCGTGGGAAGAGGTCAACGTCATCGTCAAAGGCGGCAACTACGGCTGGGGCGAGCGCGAAGGACAGGAGCTGCGTTTTACCGGCGGCCCCAACGGCGGACGCACGGCGAGCCAGATCGATCCGCCGCCGGCATTTCCCGCGCCCGATACGCTCAACGTCGATGGTCTCGACAAACCGGTCACGCCGCTCTATCCGGTGGCGACGTTCAGCCATCGCGACGGCATTGCGATCGGCAGCGGTTATGTCTATCGCGGCAAGCTGATGCCGCAGATGGCGGGCAAATACGTATTCACCGATATTGCCAGCGGCCGCGTGTTTTACGCCGACCTTGCCGAAATGCTGGCGGCGCGCGCCACCACGCCGGCGAAAATTGCGAAGATCAATGAAATCCAGCTCGTCTACCAAAGTCCCGGCGATGCGGCGAATGGCGCGGTCAATCGCCGCATGTTCGACATCGTCGCCGATGCCTATCTGCGCAAGGGCGGCGTGCGCAGCGGCAATTGCGTGCTGCCCGACGGTTCGAGCAACGATAAGGGCGTGATCACCTGCGGCGGTCGCGGTCAGGGCAAAGACCCCGGCGGAGTGCCGTGGGGCGGTGGCCGTGCCGACGTGCGTCTTGCCGTCGACGGTGACGGTGAACTCTATCTGATGAGCAAGGGCGATGGCATGATACGCAGGCTGTCGGCGGTGATGAACCCGCCGCCGGCGCGCTGAAGCGCGCGTCAGTCGTCGGCGACCAGCCGGTAGCCGACGCCTGTTTCGGTGATGAAGTGGCGCGGTTGCACCGGATCGCACTCGAGTTTGTCGCGCAGCTGTTTCATGTAAATGCGCAGGTAATGCGTGTCGGCGGCGTGCGTCGGCCCCCACACCTCGCACAGCAACTGGCGTTGCGTGACGACCATGCCGAGGTGCGCAGCAAGGCAGGTGATCAGGCGGAATTCTATCGGTGTCAGGTGGATTTCATTACCGGCGCGCGTTGCCTTGCGCGCGGCAAGGTCGATCACCGCATCGCCGAGTTTGATGGATTTTTCACCGGAAGCGGCACGTGCGCGATGGCGCAGGGCGACGCGCACGCGCGCGAGCAGTTCACCGACACCGAATGGTTTGGTGACGTAATCATCGGCGCCGGCGTCGAGTGCCGCTATCTTGGCGCTTTCCTGTACACGCGCCGATAACACGACAACAGGCATGGACGACCAGCTGCGAATCCGGCGGATGACTTCGATGCCGTCGATATCGGGTAGGCCGAGGTCGACGATGGCGAGATCCGGTTTGTGCGTGGTCGCGTCGATCGCGCCGCGCCGGCCGCTGGCGGACTCGACGACCTTGTAATCTGCGGCAGTCAGCGACGAGCGCAGAAAGCGCCGGATCTCCGGTTCGTCTTCGACGATCAATATGGTGGCGAGCGATATGCTCATGCCGTTGCCGGTTCGGCCGGCGGCGCCGGCGGTGCTTCAAGCGGCAGCACGAAGCGGAATGCCGAACCGCCGCCGGGCACTTTTTCCGCCCACACCCGGCCGCCGTGCAAACGCACGATCGAACGGCAGATGGCGAGCCCGAGGCCGACACCACCGCCGGCTCCTTCACCGGCGCCGCGCTGAAATTTTTCGAACACGCGTTCCAGTTCCCCGTCATCGATGCCGGCGCCGAAATCCTCGACCGAGACGATGAGTTCGCTGCCGCGTTGCCGCGCGCGCACCTGCACCACGGTGCCGGCCGGCGTGTGACGCGCCGCGTTCTCAATCAGATTGGCGAGCGCCTGATCGAGCAGCGTGGCGTCGGCGCGCAACAGCGGCAGATCGTCCGGCAGATCGACGACGAGGCGGTGTCCGGCAAGGCGCTCGGCGAGGCGCGCGAGCACCGGGCCGGCGATTTCGGCAATCGCGACCCAGTCGCGTTCGAGTTTGATTGCGCCGGTTTCAAGCCGCGTCATCTGCAACACTTTCGCCACCTGTTCAGACATGTCGCGCGCCTGGCCGTAGATGCTTTGCGCGAGCGCCGTGCGTTCCGCCGTTGACAGTCGCTCGCCGCCTTCGGCGAGGCTGGATGAAGCGCCGGTCATCACGGCAAGCGGTGTGCGCAAATCGTGCGAAATCGAAGCGAGCAGGGTGCTGCGGATGCGCTCGGTCTCGGCCTCGATCGCCAGCGCTGCCTGCGCTTCGGCATGCCGGCGCCGGCTGTCCATCAGGCCGGAAATCACCAGTGCCACCGACAGCATGATGGCGAAGGTCAGCAGATACTGCACGTCGTCCACCGTGAAGGCGCCGCGCGGCGGCACGAAGACGAAATCGAAGGCGGCGACGCACAGCACTGAGCTGGCGATGGCGGCGCCGCGGCTGAAGAGCAGCGCAATCACTACTACGGCAAGCAAATACACCATGGCGATGTTGACGAGATCGAAACGCGCTTGCATGGCGCTGCCCAGCAGCGTGCATAAAAGCGTCGCCGCGATGGCGCAGGCGTAACCGGTCCAGGTGCGTGTGTTCATGCCGCTACTCTAGCGCAATGCGGGCGTAAAAATACCGTAAAGATTCGCCGCGGGGTCTGGCCAGACGGATCGCGGAGGCATAGGCTGCGTTCCCTATGAATACCACCACTGCAATTCCGCACGATTTGTCGCATGGCCACACCGCACAGCAGGCAGCACCGGCCACCGCCGGCCTGGCGCTGCTGGCGCTCGGCGTGGTCTATGGCGATATTGGCACCAGCCCGCTCTACGCGGTAAAAGAAACCTTCAACCCGGAACACGGCATTGCCTTGACTGCCGCCAACATACTCGGTGGCGTGTCGGCGATTTTCTGGGCGCTGATGATCGTCGTCACACTCAAATACGTGACGCTGGTGCTGCGCGCGAACAATCGCGGCGAGGGCGGCATCATGGCGCTGCTGGCGCTCGCTGCAGCCTCGATCGGCAACCGCCCGCGGCTGGGGGCGGCGCTGATGGGCATCGGCGTGTTCGGCGCGGCGCTGTTTTACGGCGATGCGGTGCTGACGCCGGCGATCTCGGTATTGTCGGCGGTGGAGGGGCTGGAAGTCGGCACCGCCGCGTTCAAACCTTATGTGGTGCCGATTTCGACCGGCATCCTGATTGCGTTGTTCCTGATTCAAAAACACGGCACCGGTATTGTCGGCATGTTGTTCGGGCCGGTCTGTGTGTTGTGGTTTGCCGCCATCGGTGCCTGCGGCATCTGGAACATCGCCATGCAGCCGGAAATTCTCGCCGCGTTGAATCCGCTGCATGCAATCAACTTTGCCACTGCGCACGGCGCGGCTTCATTTGTCGTGCTGGGTTCCGTACTGCTCGCGATCACCGGTGCGGAAGCGCTGTATGCGGATATGGGGCACTTCGGTGCGCGCGCGATCCGTATTGCCTGGTTCGGTCTGGTCGCACCCGCACTGGTGTTGAATTATTTCGGCCAGGGCGCGCTACTGATCGCCAACCCGCAGGCGCTGGAAAATCCGTTCTATCTCGCCTTTCCGCAATGGGCTTTGTATCCGATGGTGGCACTGGCGACAGCTGCAACCGTTATCGCGTCGCAGGCGACGATCTCGGGCGCTTATTCGATGACGCAGCAGGCGATACAGCTCGGTTATCTGCCGCGCATGCCGGTATTGCACACGTCATCGCAAACCATCGGCCAGATTTACGTGCCGGCGGTGAACAGCATATTGCTGGTCGCGGTGGTGATTGCGGTAATCGGTTTCGGTTCTTCGACGCGGCTCGCTTCGGCTTATGGCGTTGCAGTGATGGGCACCATGCTGGTGACGACCTTTCTGACTTTTTTCGTGATCCGCCATCGCTGGGGGTATCCGCTGTGGTTTTGTCTCGCAGCGACCGGTTTTTTCATGTTTGTCGACGTCACGTTTTTCGCAGCCGCCATGCACAAGGTATTCGAAGGCGGTTGGTTTCCGCTGCTGCTGGGCGCCATCATATTCAGCGTGATGGTGACGTGGCGGCGCGGCCGCACACGTATGTTGGCGACGCTGCAGGCGTCGTCGATTCCACTGGCGCCGTTTCTTGATTCATTGTTCGAGACGCCGCCGCAGCGTGTATCGGGCACGGCGGTGTTTTTGACGTCGACGCCCGACTCGACACCGCACGCCCTGCTGCACAGTCTCAAGCACTACAAGGTTTTGCACGAAAGAAATATTTTTCTCACGGTCGAATTCCGCGATGTGCCCTGGGTGCCGGTTGAGCAGCGCGTGAGCTGTGAAGATCTCGGCCGGCAATGCTGGCGCGTCAGCGTGCGCTACGGATTCATGGATAGGCCCGATGTCGGCGTCGCGCTTGAGTTATGTGGACCACATGGCTTGCAGATCGAGTCGCTGGAAATCTCATACTTCATGTCGCGCGAAAAAATCGTGCCGTCCGCTGCAGCCAAGGGTTGGCTGATGCGCTGGCGCGACCGTGTGTTCTCGGCGATGGCGCGCAACGCCGGCAGCGTGACCGATTTTTTCAACATCCCGACCAATCAGGTCGTCGAGCTCGGCACGCGCGTCGAAATCTGAAGCGCGCGCACCATTCCGGATCAGCCGCGCCATCATCGGGCTCGGCCATACGCTGGGCCTGCGCGTTGTCGCCGAGGGCGTCGAGACGCAGCAGGAAGCGCAGATCCTGCACGAGGAGGGTTGCGACGAGTTTCAGGGTTTCTACTTCGCCGAACCGATGCAGGCGTCTGCGTTCGAACGCTGGCTGGCGGCGAAAACGGCTGCGGCCGGCACCGCCGAACCCGGCGATGCAAAAGGCGATGTCGTGCGCGGCGATTTCAGGCGCGCCTAGGCCGTTGCTATCAACCCTCAGCGGTGATTCTGGCGTCGCGGCAATTGCCGCATAATGGCGCCATGACTTCTGTTTCGAAATCCCTGCTGCAACCGGCACGCATTGCGTCGCGCCTTGCCGGCATTGCGCCGTTTCATGTGATGGAGCTGCTGGCGCGCGCGCGTGAACTTGAGGCGGCGGGGCGTTCCATAGTGCACATGGAAATCGGTGAACCCGATTTCCCGACGGCAAAACCGATATGCGATGCCGGGATGCGTGTGATTGAGACCGGAAAACTGTTTTATACGCCGGCCCTGGGGCTGCCGGAACTGCGCGCGGCGATTTCACGGTTTTACCGCACGCGTTACGGTGTTGAGGTATCGCCTTCGCGCATCATCATCACATCGGGTGCGTCCGGCGCGTTGCTGCTGGCCATTGCAGTGTTGATCGATGCCGGCGACGAAGTTCTGATGGCCGACCCAGGTTATCCCTGCAACCGCAATTTTGTGCGCATGATGGGCGGGGTGGCCGATGAAATCGCCGTCGGTGCCGACAGCAGCTATCAGTTGACGCCGGAACTGGTTGCGCAGCGCTGGAATAAAGGCACGCGCGCCGTCATGGTGGCGTCGCCGTCTAACCCGACCGGCACGCTGATGCCACAGGCGGCGCTGCAGAAAATCGCCGCGATCGCGCATGAGCGCGGCGGCGCGCTGATCGTCGATGAGATTTATCACGGCCTCGTTTACGGCGATGAATACACCACCGCGCTGAAGTTCAGCGATGAGTTGTTCGTCATCAACAGTTTTTCCAAGTATTTCAACATGACCGGCTGGCGTCTCGGCTGGATGGTGGTGCCGGAGACGTACGTGCGTGAATTCGAAAAGCTGTCGCAGAATATTTATCTGTCAGCACCTACGCCGTCACAGCACGCCGCGCTGGCGGCCTTCGAGCCGGAGACCATTGCGATACTCGAAGCACGGCGCACCGAATTCAAGGCGCGCCGCGATTTTCTGCTGCCGGCATTGCACGACATCGGTTTCCGCGTGCCGGTGGTGCCACAGGGGGCGTTCTATATCTATGCCGATTGCGGTGCGTTGTGTACCGATAGTTTTGCCTTCGCGCGCGATCTGCTCGAAACGGCCGGTGTGGCGATCACACCGGGTGCGGATTTCGGCGTCAACGCCGCTGAACGCCATGCGCGTTTTGCCTATACGAGTGCGGTGCCGGTGCTGGCCGAAGGTGTGAGGCGTATTGCGGAATTTTTGCGCTCGCGTTGACCGCGCGGTGCGCTAAACGGTTGCGGCGCGCAGCAGCAGTGATATTCCGCTGACGATTAACAGCACCGCCATGCATTGCATCAGATGGCGCTTCGACAGACTGAGATGCAGACGGTGGCCGAGATAAATGCCGGCGAGCATCGCCGGTGCGGCGGCCAGCGCGTACCAGAGCACGTTGTCCTGCGCATACAGGCCATAAACCAGATAGAGCCCGATGCGCGTGAATGCGGTGAGGGTCAGCAGTGCGGTAATGGTCGAGCGCACTTCGCGTGGATCGTGGCCGCGCGCGGCGAGATAAGTCACATAGACCGGCCCGCCGGTGCCGAACAGCGCGGACAACACGCCGCCGCCGATGCCGCAGGGGATGGCAGCCCATTGCGGCAGGCGAAAACTGACAGTGCGCTCCTTATATGAGTAAGCGCCGTAAGCGGCTATGGCGGCGCCGAGCGTGCCCAATGTGATGGCTGGCGGCAGGTTCACCAGCAAGGTGGTGCCGGCGATGATGCCGATCCCGAGGCTGGGCAGTAGCCAGACCAGTTCGCGTTTCAGCAGGTGCCCGCGCGACTGAAAACCGATGCGCATGGCGGCGCAGAAATCCAGCGTCGCCAGCATCGGCAATACATAGGTAAGCGGAAACAGCAGGCCGAGCAGCGGCGTCGTGATTAGATTTGAGCCGAAGCCCGACAGCGCGAACAGCACATAGGCAACGAAGGCAATCGCGGTGATGATCAGCAGCGTGTCGGGTTCGAACGGCATGGGCTGTGCGCAGTATACAGAAGCGCCATACTCTATAATGCGTGAGCTGAGAGGCGTGAAGAGTGAGGCGTAAAAGCATGACGCAGGTGATTTTGATACGCCACGGCGAGACCGAGTGGAACAAGCAGCGCCGCATGCAGGGCCATTCCGACAGCCCGCTGTCGGCGACCGGACTGCGGCAGGCGCAGCTGCTTGGTCAGCGGCTCGCCAGGATGAAATTCGATGCGCTCTACAGCAGCGACTCCGGGCGCGCCTACCACACCGCGCGTTGCGTCGCCGAGGCCACTGGCCACAGCATTGTCGTCGAGCCGCGCCTGCGTGAACGCAACTTTGGTGTGTTTGAAGGTTTGACACGCGATGAAATGATTGCGCGTTACCCCGACGATTACGCGCGCTTCAAAAGCCGCGATCAGCAGGTCGCCATGCCGCGCGGCGAGAGCGGCGCCGAATTCCGCGCACGCACGGTCGCCTGCATGGACGACATCATCGCGCGCCATCCGCAACAGCAGCTGGTGGTGGTCACCCACGGCCTTGTGCTCGATGTGTTTTATCGCCTCGCCATGGGCATAGCGCCCGAAGAGCCGCGCGTACATGAACTGGTCAATGCGGGCATCAATCATCTGCGCCACGACGGCAAAACATGGTTTATCGAGGTATGGGGCGACGGCAGCCATCTCGAAGAGGGAATGCGGACCACCACGTGAGCGTCGCGCCGCCCGTTACCATCCTCGTGCACGGCGTGTGGATGCACGGCATCGTGATGGAGTTGCTGCGCCATCATCTTGACGGCAGCGGTTTCGATGCGCGCTGTTATTCGTATTCGTCGGTGGCGCCGACGCTCACCGAAAACGCGCAGCAGCTGGCGGACTATGCGCTGGCTCTCAATGCGCCGCAAATTCACTGGGTTGGTCATAGCCTGGGCGGGCTGGTGATCCTGCATATGCTTGAATCGACGCCGGCGCTGCCGCCGGGTCGGCTTGTGCTGCTGGGCACGCCGTTTCAGGGCAGTTATGCCGCACGCGCGCTGGGCAGCCATGATCTCGGCGCGATGGCGATGGGGCACAGCCTCGCCGAATGGTTCGCGCGCGACAAGCCCGCAGGTTTTCCCGGACGCGAGATCGGCGTGATTGCCGGCTCGCATCAATTCGGCCTCGGCATGTTCGTTGCTCCCACACTACCCGAACCGAACGATGGGGTTGTCGCGGTTGCGGAAACAGTATTGCCTGGAATGCGCGACAGTATTGTGTTGCCGGTATCGCATTCGGGCATGCTGTTCTCGAGCGATGTCTCTGTTCAAACCGCCGCATTTCTGCACAACGGCAGTTTCGATCATGCAACTGCAGCGGCCTGAGCGGCCGCGCGCGCTGGTCGCGGCGGCGATGCTGCTGTTGTTGTTGTCCGGTTGTGCCGACCTCGGTTATTACCTGCAGTCGATCAACGGGCAACTGCAGTTGAATGCGGCGCGCCAGCCGGTTGAGAGCGTGCTTGCGGATCCGGCCGCACCGGATCTGCTTAAGCGCAGACTCGAACGCGCTTCAGCCATCCGGCAATTCGCCAGCAGCGAACTGCATCTGCCCGATAACGGCAGTTATCGCAGCTATGCCGACCTCAAACGGCCGTTCGTGGTGTGGAATGTATTTGCGGCGACTGAGTTTTCCATTGAAGCGCGGCAATGGTGTTTTCCGTTTGCCGGCTGTGTCGGTTATCGCGGCTATTTCTCGCAGGAGGCGGCTGAAGCCTATGGCGCCTCCTTGCAGGCGGAAGGCCTGGATGTACGCGTTGGCGGTGTGCCGGCGTATTCGACGCTCGGCTGGTTCGACGATCCGCTGCTCAACACCTTCATTCAATACCCGGAATACGAACTGGCGCGTTTGATTTTTCACGAGCTCGCGCACCAGGTTATTTATGTGAAAGGTGATACTGAATTCAACGAGTCGTTTGCAAGCGCGGTCGAAAACGCCGGTGTCGACCGCTGGATAACGCAGCACGGCGACGCGGCAATGCAGGCCGCTGCTGTGCGCACACGCGAGCGCCGTGTGCAGTTTGCCGCGCTCGTGCTTGGCGCGCGCGAACGGCTGGCCGGGCTTTACAGGCTGCGCATTGCGCCCGGGGAGATGCGCATGCGCAAAGCAGAAATGTTCGCCGAATTGCAGCGCGATTACGCGCAACTCAAACAGCAGTGGGGCGGTTTTTCAGGCTATGACGCGTTTTTCGAGCATGCCAATAACGCCCAGCTGGCGTCGTTCTCGCTCTATCACGCGCTGCTGCCGGCCATGCAACGATTGCTGGCGCGGCAGAACGACGATTTCGCCGCCTTTTTTGCCGAGGTGCGGCGACTCGCGGCGCTGCCCAAAAACGAGCGCGATGCCGCGCTTGCAATGCCCTGAAACCTTAACGCATTGATTGCAAGGTCTGCACGAACGGTATAACTGCCAGCGGTGCCGGTTTCGGCAGATCGAACATCATTGCGGCCAGCGTGTCGTGTTTGGCAACCAGAGATACCACGCGGCTTACGTCGGGAATCAGCCCGCGCACGAAATCGCGCTTGTCAGCGAGTTGTGTGCTGACGAGATCGCCACGCTCCACTTTGGCGGATTCAGGCAGGCGCACGATTTCCGACCTCCGGCCATCGGCCAATGGTGCTGCAAAACGCACTTCGGTCCATTCTTCGGCGTCGCGCGGTTTGCGCACAAGGCTTTTTTCGATATAGAAATTGTTTGATTCGCGCACGTAAAATTTCTCGACCTTGCCGACAATGGCGCCCGGCGCGGTTTCCTCGGCCAACACCGGCAACGCGGTCATCGCAATGACCGATACAACAAACCAGTGAATAAATTTCATGATGACTCCTTCCCGTTTATTTACGGCGCTGGTCATACTCGCCACGCCTGTCCTGACTGATAACGGCCGGCAATGGTCTGGACTTTAGGGGGCGCTTGATATAATCGCCGGTAATCAATGCCAGCGGAGGACGCGATGAAACTCACCAGTTCCAGTTTCCAGAACAACGGCGCGCTGCCGGGCGAATTCGCGTTCTGCGTAATTGACGCCAAAACGCACATCACGATGTCGAAAAACCGCAATCCCCAGCTGGCGTGGAGCGGGGCGCCGGCCGGCACCAAATCCTTTGCGTTGATCTGCTATGACTATGATGTGCCGAGCGTGGCCGACGACGTTAATCAGGAAGGCCGCAGCATTGCAGCGACGCTGCCGCGCGTTGATTTTTATCACTGGGCGCTGGTCGACCTGCCGGCCACTGTGATCTCAATCGCTGCCGGCGAGTTTTCCGATGGCATCACGCCGCGCGGCAAGCCGGGGCCCGATGGCCCGCACGGCACGCGCCAGGGCATCAACGATTACACCTGGTGGTTCTCCACCGACAAGGATATGGTGGGTAACTATTTCGGCTACGACGGTTGCTGCCCGCCGTGGAACGACACCATCCTGCACCACTATGTGTTTACGCTTTATGCGCTGGATTTTGCGCGCTGTCCGGTTGAGGGCATATTCAAGGGGCCGGCCGTGCTGGAGGCCATCCAGGGGCATGTGTTGGCAAAAGACAGCATCACCGGTATCTACAGTCTGAATCCGGCACTCAAGTATTAAAAACGGTACCGGACGCGCCGCGCCCGATTTGCAATAGCAAGTCCGCGGCGAGCGCGAGCCTTGCGTTACAATCCGCCGCGCCATGTCCCGAGTTCGCCCAGCCGATCACGAGCGGCGGCTTGCCAATCTGCCGCGCCCGACTTACCCCGATGCATTGCCGGTGGTGGCGCGGCGCGAGGAAATCGCGCGCGCCATCGCAGACAATCAGGTCGTCATCGTTTGCGGCGAAACCGGCTCGGGCAAAACCACACAGCTACCGAAAATCTGCCTCGATCTGAAACGCGGCGTCGCCGGCATGATCGGCCACACGCAGCCGCGGCGCATTGCCGCGCGCACGGTGGCGACACGCATAGCCGCCGAACTCAATACGCCGCTCGGTCGCGCCGTCGGCTACAAAGTGCGTTTCACCGACAAGGTCTCGAACGATACTTACGTCAAGGTCATGACCGACGGCATCCTGCTGGCCGAAACGCAGGGCGACCGTCTGCTGCATGCCTACGACACAATTATTATTGACGAGGCGCACGAGCGCAGCCTGAATATCGATTTTCTGCTCGGGTATTTGCGGCGCGTGTTGCCCAAACGCCCGGACCTCAAGCTGATCGTGACCTCGGCCACCATCGACGCCGAACGTTTCGCGCAGCATTTCGCCGGCGACGGCAAGCCCGCGCCGGTGATAGAGGTGAGCGGGCGCCTGTATCCGGTTGAGGTGCGCTATCGTCCGCCGCAAACTGATGACGACGAGGAAGAAGAACCGGGGCAGGCGATAGTCGACGCGGTCGACGAGCTTGCGCGTGAACGCGCCGGCGGCGACATTCTGATTTTTCTGCCGGGTGAGCGCGAAATCCGCGACACCGCCGAGACCCTGCGCAAACATCATCCACAGGGCGCGGAGATATTGCCGCTGTACGCGCGTTTGAGTTTCGAAGAACAGGAGCGGGTCTTCAAGCCGTCTGGCGGTCGGCGCGTGGTGCTGGCGACCAACGTTGCCGAAACCTCGCTGACGGTGCCCGGCATCCACTATGTGATTGATACGGGGCTGGCGCGCATCAACCGCTACAGCTATCGCAACAAGGTCGAGCAACTGCAGACCGAGAACATTTCGCGCGCGTCTGCCAATCAGCGTGCCGGGCGCTGCGGACGCGTGGCGGCTGGCGTGTGCATACGCCTTTATGGCGAAGACGATTACAAACTGCGACCCGAATTCACCGAACCGGAAATTCTGCGCTCGTCGCTGGCTTCGGTGATTCTGCGCATGAAGTCGCTGAAAATCGGCAACGTCGAGGATTTCCCCTTTCTAGAAGCACCGGGTTCCCGCATGATTGCGGACGGTTACCAGTTGCTGGCCGAACTCGGCGCGGTGGATGAACGCAACGAGCTTACCGATATTGGCTGGCGGCTCGCCAAATTCCCGATCGATCCGCGCATCTCGCGCATGATCATAGCTGCACAGGAGCACAAATGCGTGACGGAAATCTTGATTATTGCGTCAGCACTCGAAATCCAGGATCCGCGCGACCGGCCGTTCGAGCGCGCCAGCGCCGCCGATCAGGCGCATGCGAAATTCAATGACGAGCGTTCGGATTTTCTTGCCTTCGTGAAAATGTGGGAGTGGTACACCGAAGCGTTAAAACACAAGAAATCCAATAAAAAACTGATCGATGACCTGCATCAGAATTTTCTCTCGCCGCGGCGCATGCGCGAATGGCGCGACGTGCACGCCCAGCTGCAGACGCAGGTTGCTGAAATGGGTGTGCCCTTCAATGAGACGCCGGCGACATACGAACAGCTGCATCGCGCTCTGCTCGCCGGCCTGCTCGGCAATATCGGCATGAAGACCGAGGAAGGTGATGCCTACCTAGGTGCGCGCGCCATCAAGTTTGCGATTTTTCCGGGCTCAGGCCTGAAGAAGGCGAAACCGAAATGGGTGGTGGCAGCGGAGCTTGCCGAAACTTCGCGTCTCTACGCACGTTGTGCCGCGAAGATCGAGCCGGAATGGGTCGAAGGCGTTGCCGGTCACCTAGTCAAACGCCATTACTTCGATCCGCACTGGGAACGCAAGCGCGCGATGGTCAATGCCTGGGAGCGCGTTACGCTCTATGGCCTGACGCTGATATCGCGGCGACGCGTGCACTACGGCCCGATCAATCCGGTTGAGGCGCGCGAGGTATTCATACGCGAAGGCCTTGCCACCGGAGAATTCGATACCAAAGGCCCGTTTCTCGCGCATAACCACCGGTTGATAGCCGAAATCCGCGAGCTCGAACACAAGGCGCGGCGTCCTGACGTGCTGGTTGATGAGCAGGCGTTATTCGAGTTCTACGATGCGCTGGTGCCGGCGGGCATACACAATGGCGCGACTTTCGAGCAGTGGCGCAAACAGACCGAAGCGACGCAGCCGAAGCTGCTTTACATGACGCGCGAATACCTGATGCGGCATGCGGCTTCCGATGTCAGCGAAGCGCAGTTTCCCGGGCGCGTGTCGGTGGGTGAGGTCTATCTCAATCTCGCCTATCGTTTTGAGCCGACGCATTCGCTGGACGGCGTGACGTTGACGGTGCCGCTGGCGCTGCTTAATCAGCTCGATGCGGCGCGTTTCGAATGGCTGGTGCCCGGCATGGTGCGCGAGAAAGTCGCCGCCTATCTCAAAGGTTTGCCGAAACAGCTGCGGCGGCATTTTGTGCCGGTGCCCGACAGCGTCACGGAATTTCTGACCGAAGCCGAAGCGCACAAAACGGCAGCCGGTTTGACTGACACACTCACGCGTTACGCCCAACGCAAAATCGGCGCACCGGTCACTTCTGAGGCGTGGGAAAAGGCCGAAATTCCGCCGCATCTGAAAATGAACTACCGAGTGGTTGACGAGACCGGCCGCGAGCTCGCCATGGGCCGCGACCTCGCCAAACTCAAAGCCGAACTCGGTCAGGCCGCCCAACTCACCTTCAGCAGCGCCGAGCCGGGCGTCGAGCGCGCCGGCATTACCGGCTGGGATTTCGGCGATCTGCCTGAACAGATCAGCTTTACGCGCGACGGCCGCAAGCTCACCGGTTATCCGGCGCTGGTCGATGAGGAAGAAAGTGTCTCGATCAAATTGTTCGACGTGCGCGCCGCCGCCGAACACTCGACGCGCGCCGGCGTGACGCGGCTATTGCGGCTGGAACTCAAAGACCAGATGCGAAATCTTGCGAAAGTGGTGGGTGACCTGACGCAGCCGTTGATGCAGGTGCGCGCCGCAGTCGGCGCCGAGGATATGAAAGAAGATCTGGTCGCTGCGATTACCGACCGCGCCTTCATCGGCGACGACGCGCTGCCGCGCAACAAAAAGGAATACGAGGCACAGAAAGGTCGCGCCCGTACCAGACTGCCGGCGGTGTTGCCGGCGGCCTGCCGCATATTCGCGGCGATTGCGCTGGAGTTTCATTTGTCGTCACAAAAAGCGGGGGCTGCCAAAGGTGCACTCAATCGCGTCGCCGCCGATATCAAGGCGCAA
>JANXSE010000460.1 GCA_025356695.1 Betaproteobacteria bacterium | reverse complement strand
CAGTGTATAGTGCGGTTGGCGGAATACGGATGCACAGAATAATCCACCACCAACGGAGGACGAAATGACAATCAATCGCAGAAAGTTCATACAGGCGGCCGGCGCGGGCGCATCGGTACTGGGATTTCCGGCCATCGTGCGGGCGCAGGAGCAGGCGATCCGTATCGGTTTGATGACGGTCAAGACCGGGCCGCTGGCCTCGGGCGGCCTCGACATGGAACGCGCGCTCGTCATGTATTTGCGCGAACGCAATAATATGCTGGCGGGCCGCAAGGTCGAGTTATTTGTTGCTGACAGCGGCGGCGTGCCGGCGCAGGCACGCAGCAAGACGCAGGAACTGGTCGAACGCGACAAGATCAATATCATGATCGGGCCGCTCGCTGCCGGCGAAGCGCTGGCCACCGACGACTACATCCGCCAGCAGCAACTGCCGACGCTGTCGGTCGCGGCCGCTGAGGACATGACGCAACGCAATCCAAACCCGTGGTTCGTGCGCGGCACCTCGACTTCGTCGCAATGCGCGCATGCGCTGGCCGACTACTGCATCAAGACACTCAAGTACAAGCGCATGGCGGTGATCGCCGACGATATTCCTTACGGCCACGAAATGTGCGCCGGCTTCCAGCGCGTGTTCGAGGAACTCGGCGGCAAGATCGTGCAGAAAATGTTCCCGCCGCTGACGGTGCCGGACTACGGCACCTTCCTCGCGCAGCTGAAGACCAACATCGATGGCGTGTTCCTCGGTTTTGCCGGTTCCAACGGTTTCCGTTACGTGCGCCAGTTCAACGAATACGGCCTGCGCGGCAAGGTCAACATCGTCGGCGGTATGACCGCGCTCGACGAGGCGGTGCTGCGCAACATGAAGATCGAGGCGCTGGGCATCGTCACTACCTGCTGGTATTCGGCCAAGCTCGAAAATCCTCTCAACAAGAAATTCGCGGCGGCGTTTCAAGCCGAGGCGAAATACGATCCGGGCTTTTATGCGGCGGCGACCTATGTCGAGGCGGCCGTACTGGAAAATGCCTTAAAAGCGGTCAAAGGCAACATCAACGACAAGGCGGCGCTGATGAAGGCGCTGCGCTCGAGTAAAACCGATACGGTGCGCGGGCCGGTCACGTTCGACAGTTACGGCAACGTCGTCGGCAATGTCTACATCCGCAAGGTTGAGCGCGAAGAGGGCAGGCTGGTCAATACGGTGATCCAGACTTATCCGAATGTCAGCCAGTTCTGGACCTATAAACCCGAAGAGTTTCTGAAGAACCCGGTGTATTCACGCGACTGGCCGCCGGCGAAAAATCTGGAGTCGTAACAAGTGTCGTGAACGCAGAAGCCAATTCCCTCCCCCTTGATGGGGGAGGGTTAGGGTGGGGGTGAGCAATTGCGCCAGTGATAATTTTCTCACCCCCATCCCCGCCTTCCCCCATCAAGGGGGGAAGGAGTTTCATAGGAAGTCTTGTCGCGGTGATACTGGTTAACTGATGCAATTCTGGGTCATACAAACGCTGAACAGTCTGGCACTCGGCGGACTGTTGTTTCTGCTTGCGGCCGGCTTTTCACTCATATTCGGTTTGATGCGCATCGCCAATCTGACGCACGGTGCGTACTACATGCTGGGCGCCTATATCGGTGTCAGCATCCTCAAGGTCATTCCTAATTTGTGGGTCGCAGCCTTGCTCGGTGGCCTCACGGTTGCGGCGTTCGGTGGTCTCGTTGAGCGTTTCATTCTGCGCAAACTGGCGGGTAACGAACTCGGCCAGGTGCTGGTGACGCTGGGCTTCGCCTACATCATTGCCGATTTCTGTCTGGTGGTGTGGGGCGGCGATCCGATTCCGGTGCCGACGCCGGAGGGGCTCGACGCGCCGATCGAAATCGCCGGCTTCATGTTTCCCGCCTACCGTCTGGCCGTGGTCGCGATTGCATTGGCGACCGGCGTGGCGCTGTACCTTCTGATGGAGCGCACGCGGCTCGGCGCGATGATACGTGCCGGCGTTGACGACATGCAGATGGCGCGCGCAGTCGGCATCCCGGTGTCGCGTCTCTTCACCATCGTGTTCTGTCTCGGTTCGGCGCTGGCCGGCGCCGGCGGCATTCTCGGCGGGCCGATCATGTCGGCGTATCCCGGGCTCGATTTCGACATGCTGCCGCTGGCCTTGATCGTGGTGATACTCGGCGGCGTCGGCAGCCTGATTGGTGCTTTCGTCGGCAGTTTCATCATTGGCTTCGTTTACACCTTCGGCATCGCGCTGTTTCCGCAGTTTGCTTATGTCATCCTGTTCCTGCCGATGATCGTGGTGATCGCATTCCGGCCACGCGGACTGTTCGGTCGACAGGTTGCCTAGATCATGAAGAAGACCGCCTTTTTGCTGATGATCGTTGCGCTGCTGGCCTGGCCGTTTGCTGTCGGCGAGTTCTACGTCAATCTGGTCAGCCAGATCTTCATCGCCGCGATTTTCGCCGCCAGTCTCAACCTGCTGGTCGGCTACGGCGGACTGCCGTCGCTTGGCCATGCCTCGTTTCTCGGCGTGGCCGCTTATCTGTCGGCGTTGATTTCACTGCGCTGGGGCCTTGACCACTCGCTGTCCGCGCCATTGGCACTCGCCGGCACTACGCTGATGGCCGGATTGTTCGGCCTGATTGCACTGCGCGCGACCGGTCTCGGTTTTCTCATGTTGACGCTGGCGCTGTCGCAGGTGTTGTGGGGCACCGCCAACCGCTGGGTCGCGCTGACCGAGGGCGACAACGGTTTGCGCGGGCTGACGCGTCCGCAGGTGTTCGGACTCAACCTCGACGATTCGACGACCTTCTATTTCTTCGCGCTCGCGGTGGCGGCGTTTTCGTTCTGGATGATCGCGCGACTGGTCGCTTCGCCGTTCGGCGCGGCCCTGCAGGGAACGCGCGACCAGGCGCGGCGCATGAGCGCACTCGGCCATAACGTGTGGCTGATCCGCTGGGTGGCGTTCGTCTATGCCGGATTCTGGGGCGGGGTGTCGGGGCTGTTGTTCGTCTACTATCACAAGTACATTCATCCGGCCTCGCTGTCGCTGACGAATTCGGCCGAAGCGATGCTGTCGGTGATCGCCGGCGGTGCCGGCACGCTGGCCGGACCCGCAATCGGCGCTGCCATCATCCTGCTGCTGAAGAACTATGTGTCGGCCTACGTCGAGCGCTGGAACATGCTGCTTGGTTTCGTCTTCGTTGCGATCGTGGTCTTCATGCCAGATGGTCTGGTGCCGGGCGTCAAGCGCCTGTGGGCGCGCTGGAGCCCGCGATGACCGCTGCATTGCATATACAGGGGTTGAAAAAATCCTTCGGTGGATTGCCGGCGACCAACGACGTGTCGCTTGAGGTGATGCCGGGCGAGCGCCGTCTGATCATCGGGCCGAATGGCGCTGGCAAGACCACGCTGTTCAACCTGATCACCGGTGATCTGAAACGCGACGCCGGCACCATCAAAATGTTCGGCGAGGAGGTGCAGCGGCTGCGGCCACACCAGCGCGCGCACCGCGGTCTGGCGCGCACCTACCAGATCATCACGCTGTTTTCCGCCGCCACGCTCGAACACAATGTGGCGTTGTCATTACTCGGACTCAATGCCGCGCGCTGGAACATGTTCGCGTCGCTCGCCGGGTACGGCCACCTGTATGACGACGCGCGTGGCGTGCTGGCGCGCGTCGGTCTTGAACACCTGGCGGCACGGCGTTTGAGCGAAGTGTCGTACGGCGAAAAGCGCCGCGTCGAGATTGCGATGGCACTAGCGCAGAAACCGAAGGTGCTGCTGCTGGACGAGCCGTTCGCCGGTTTGTCGCGCGAGGAGCGCGCGGCGGTGGGGGCGCTGATTGCCGCGATTCCGCGCGATACCACACTCATCATGATCGAACACGACATGGATGTGGCGCTCGATCTGGCCGAACGCATCACGGTGCTGCATTACGGCAGCGTGATCGTCGAGGGCACGCGGGCCGAAGTGGTGGCGCATCCGAAGACGCGCGAGGTCTATCTTGGCGACTGAAGCATTGTCGGTCAGCGGCATCAATTCACTGTACGGCGACAGCCACGTGCTGCACGACGTTTCGTTTGCGCTCAACAGCGGCCGCGTGCTCGCGCTGCTCGGCCGCAACGGTGCCGGCAAGACCACCTGCATGAGTTCCATTGTCGGTTTTCTGCCGCCGCGTGATGGCGAAATCCGCCTCTTCGGTGAATCCATCACACGCTTATCGCCGGAGGTGATTTCGCGCAAGGGCATCGGCTTCGTGCCGCAGGGCCGGCGTGTCTTCGCCAGTTTGACCGTGCGTGAAAATCTCGACGTGGCGCGGCAGTCGCGGGCCAATGTGGCCACGCCGTGGACGCTCGACCGCGTCTGCGAACTGTTTCCACGTCTGCGCGAGCGCCTGCACCAGCACGCCGGTTCGCTCTCTGGCGGCGAACAGCAGATGCTGGCGATTGCGCGCGCGCTGATGGGCAATCCGCGCGTGCTGCTGATGGACGAGCCGTCGGAGGGGCTGGCGCCGCTGATCGTTGCGGAAGTCGGGCGCACGATCGCGTGTTTGAAGGAGGCAGGGCAGTCGATTGTGCTGGTCGAGCAAAACTTAAAACTCGCACTCGATCTCGCCGACGACGTGGTCATGCTCAACACCGGCCGCGTTGTTTTCAGCGGCAGCGTTGACGAGGTCCGCAACAACGAGGCGCTGCTGACGCAGCACCTCGGCGTTTTCTGATTTGAATTAAAACGACGCAACGAAACGAAAGGAAGAAGCATCATGATGTTCACCTGTTCACCGCAGACCTGCAACGACCCCGCGCACCGTCACGGCAGTGCGCTGGCCGGAAGCCGCGCCGCCACCAAAATCGTGCGCGATCGCAAGGGCCGCAGCCTGCGCGTCGATATCCATTGCCATTATCAAAACCCCGTGCTGGCGGCCAAGGTCGCGCCGCTGAACCCGGCGCAGCATGAGCCGGCGAGTCAGTTCGCCAACGCGCTGACCAAGCAGGTCAATGTCAAACAGGTGCAGGACCGCGGCCCCAAGCTTTCGACCATCGAAGTGCGCCTGAAGGACATGGACCGCATGGGCGTGGACATCCAGGCGATCTGCCCGGCCCCCAACCAGTGTTATTACTGGACGGAGGCCGGCTACGGCCTCGAACTCGCGCGCGAAGCGAATGACCGGCTGGCGGAAATCGCCGCGACCTGGCCCGACCGCTTTGTGGCGATGGGCACGGTGCCGCTGCAGAATGCCGGAATGGCGGCGCGCGAACTCGAACGCTGCGTGAAGAAGCTTGGCATGCGCGGCGTCGAGATCCTGCCCAACGTCAACGGCAAGGACCTGACTGACCCGAGCCTCGGTCTCGACAAGTTCTTCGCCAAGGCGCAGGAACTCGACATCGTCATCTTCATGCATCCGCTGGGTTTCACCAACGGCAATCGCTTTCTCGACCACTATTTCAACAACGTGATCGGCAATCCGCTGGAAACGACGGTGGCGGTCAGCCATCTGATCTTCGACGGCGTGATGGAGCGTTTCCCGAAACTCAAGATCGTGCTGCCGCACTCGGGCGGCTACCTCGCGCATTACTGGGCGCGCATGGACCATGCGCACCGCGCGAGAAAAGACTGCCACACCGTGATCAAGAAGGCGCCGACCAGTTACTTGAAGAAGTTCTACTTCGATACCATCACCTTTGACAAGCAGATGCTGCGCCACTCGATCGATAAATGGGGTGTCGATCATGTGCTGCTCGGCACTGATTACCCGTATGACATGGGTGAGGACAACCCGGTCAAACTGATCGAAAGCGTGCCGAAGCTGTCGCGCGCCGACAAAGACCGCATCATGGGCGGCACCTCGGCCAAGCTGCTCAAGATCAAGCGTTAGCCGGCGGTTCAGGAAGGTGGGCAGCGGCATGCAATCGCCGCGGCCGCCTGCGCATGCATGGATTTCAATCACAACCTGCCGTCGCCGGTTGGCTGGATCACCCGCGGCCTTGCCTACGGCTTCGGCCTCTTCGTCATCATCGGCATGCTGATGTCGGTGGGCAAGGGGCGGTTGGCCGGCAACACGCAACTCTGTCTTGAAGAGGCCGGCAAGCCGGGCAGTGCAAAAAAATCCGCGCTGGCGAACGCACAGGCGCTGGGGGGCTGCATCGAAAGCAAAAACGGGCCGCTGGAGAACACGCTGATCGGTCCGACACGCAAGATGCTGAAGGCGCTGCCGCATGCGTCGTGCAAATTTGTTGGCCGCTGGAAATCATCGAAGACAGCGACGGGCTACGAAATTTCGCTGCACGGCAACGGCGATTTCAGCGCGCGGCCGTGGAGCGATCGCGAATTCACCGAAATCATCGCCGGTTCATGGGGCGTGTACGACAACCATCTGGTGTGGTTTTACAACGAGGGCACGGTGTGGCCGCCCGACGTCAACCGCATGCTGGTCACCGGTCCCAATTCGTTCACGCTGACCGAGATGAACGGCAGCAAGACGGATTTCCTGCGCTTCGATGCGCTGCCGCCGGAAAACTGCGCACCCTGATTTATAATATACCGCCGGCAAACCACGCCGGAGAACATCGTGGCGCCCTGTGTGGCTCTGCCGGAGAATGATCGAGATGTCCTACGCCAAGCTGTTGCTCAAATCGCTGGCGCGCCGGTTTTCTGCCGCGCCTGCAGCGGAGCCGTTGCGCGAACAGCCGCTGCAGGCAGCGGCCGCGCAGAACATTGGCGCCGCGCTCGGTGTTGCGCCATCGGCAGGCGCGATCGCCGCCGCGGCACGTTCGCCGTTTCCCGCCAAGGACAATCTGTTCAAGCGCCTGCTTGCCTGCGGCATTCCGATCTCCGAAGTGGTTGATGTCGGTGTCAGGGAGGGCACGGTTGAACTGGTGGTCAATTTTCCGAAACTCAAACATCATCTGTTCGAGCCGGAGAAGGCATTTTTCCGGCATGTCGCTGAAAACTACAAAAACATCGACCACGTGCTGTATCACAAGGCGCTGGGCAGCCGCAACGAACGGCGTTATCTGGTGACCACCTCGCTGGAGAAGAACGGCCAGCCCACCCACAGCGCGATCTGCGCGATGCGGCCGGCGGTGATCGACGGCAGGGAGGTGCTGGCGGCGGAGGAATTTCGCATCGAGCGTTTCGATTCCCTCGGCATCGAGATGGCGAAGAACAGCCTGTTGAAAATAGATGTCGATGGACTGGATACCGAGGTGCTGGCCGGCTTCGGCGAAAAACTCAAGCTGGCTTCGGTGGTCGTCATCGAATCCACGCTGCCGTTCATGGTCGAACGCATGAACCTCCTGCAGGCGGCCGGCTTTGCGCTGATCGACATAGTCGATATCGCCTATTACGGCCCCAGCCTCTATCAACTCGACCTGTGTTTTCTCAGAAACGATCTACTCAGCGATGCGTTGCGGCCGGATATCACGCGCTTCAAGGGCGCGTTGTGGACGCAAATCGGCTGAGCGGACGCGCCGCCGTCATTGCGGCGACATCAACTGTTTTATAATCCAGCGCTCAGTTCAAGTCATTTCCGGAGATCGTCATGCCGCTTACCAAGATCAGCCATTATTCAATCCGCACGCTCGACCTCGAGGCGACGCGGCGTTTTTACACCGAAGTGCTCGACTTCACCGTCGGGCCGCGTCCGCCGTTCAATTTTCCCGGGCTTTGGCTCTACAACGGCAGCCACGATTCCTACGACAACGCGATCGTGCACATCATCGGCATCGACCCGAACGATCCGCAGGGACTGAAGGACTATCTGGGCGATCGCGACATCGCGGACCTCAAAAACGGCACCGGCACCTTCGACCACATCGCGTTTGCCGGCACCGATCCGCAGGGCATGGCGAAACATTTCGCCAGCAAGAAGGTGGCGTTCCGCGAGCGCAACGTGCCCAGTCTCAACCTGTTTCAGATTTTTCTCGATGATCCGAGCGGCGTGGTGATCGAACTGAATTACCCGACCGCCTGAGCGGGCGGTCCGCGACAATGGGTGACCGGCGCAAAGCCCTCGTCGTCGGCGGGTCCTTCGGCGGCTTGTTTGCCGCCAACCTATTGTTGCGGGCGGGGTGGGAGGTCGAGATTTTCGAACGCGTCGGCGAGGCCTTGGCCGACCGCGGCGCCGGCATTGTCACGCACGATGAATTATTCGATGCCATACGCCGCGCCGGCGCGGTGATTGATGACACCCTGGGCTGTGATACGCATTCGCGCACCACGCTCGATGCGCAGGGACGGCTCATTGCAGAAATGCCGCTCAGGCAGACGCTATCGGCATGGGGCCGGCTTTACCGCTTGCTCAAGGATGTTTTTCCCGTTGAGTGTTATCACTACAACCGTTCGTTCGAACGCCTTGAACAGGACGATAAAGGTGTTACGGCTTTTTTTGCCGATGGCTCGCAGGCCGCAGGCGATCTGCTGATTGGCGCCGACGGCATACGGTCGAGTGTGCGCGCGCAACTCGCGCCCCAGGCACGGCCCGCCTACGCGGGTTATGTGGCGTGGCGCGGCTTGCTTGAAGAATCCGCATTAAGCGAAGCGGCACGGCGGGATCTCGTCGATCGCATGGCGTTCGGCCTGCCGCCGGGCGAAATGCTGCTGACTTATCTGGTGCCCGGGCGCGGTGACGTCACCGCGCCCGGACGCCGCCGCTACAACTTTGTGTGGTACCGGCCGGTCGACGCACAAAAAGGCCTGTCCGACATTTTTACCGATGCCGAAGGCCGGCACTACGAACATAATATTCCGCCGGCGCGTATACGCCCTGAGGTGATTGCAGCGATGCACGCCGATGCCGAACGCTTGCTGGCGCCGTCTTTCGTCGAGGCGATCAAGCGTTCGCCGGAACCTTTTTTTCAGCCGATCTACGATCTCGAATCGACGCAGATTGCGTTCGGCCGTGTGGCATTGATCGGTGACGCTGCGTTTGTGGCGCGTCCGCACGTCGGGTTGGGCGTCACCAAGGCGGCCGGCGATGCCGTGGCGTTGAGCGATGCGCTGGGGCAGAACGAGGCGGACATCGATGCGGCACTGTGCCAGTTTCAATCTGCGCGCGTGGCCTTCGGATCTTCGATCGTGGCGCATGCGCGCATGCTGGGGTTGGGCATAGGCCCGGCCGAAAGTGCGCCGGGACCGCGGCGGCTGGTCGACTATTTGCGCAAGCCCGAAGTGGTGATGCGCGAGATTGCCGTGCCCGACTGGGCCGAGCGGACGGCGGCGTTGCAGGCGGTAGCGCTGACCTGACTATTCTGCGCTGCTTGCAGCAAGCGCAAATTCTCCGCGTTAAATGCGTAACTGCCAGCGCGCTGGGCTGAGTCTATCGGGTGTCTGCGGGCGGTTCGTCGAAAATGGTTTCAGTCACCGGCTCGCCTTCGCGATCGACGACGCACACCCTGCTCGGCGTGTTGCGTTGCGCCAGCGTGATGGCGAAACGCTCCGCCTCGGGCAGACTGTGAAACGAATAGCCCGACGTGCCTTTATCGCTTTCCACGAACCAGCGTTCGCCGTCGAGTGGGACGACCGAATAAGTGATGTATTGCTTGTCAGTCGACACGTGCATTTCCTTGTTCAATGCCACATAGTTTACAAGAATTACCGTCTCGCATGCAGGGCTGCCGGCTCTACTAGCCGGTGGCGCGCGGCAAAACTCCCGAATTTGGTGCACACGAACGCACACTTTTTCACGGAACGAAGGAATATACTGTCGGACGGTCGCAGGAACAGCCGGTCAAGAAGGACTGCAGCGACGCAAACGGGGGCGAATCGATGAAATTGCAGCGCATTAGTATGTTTACGACGGCAGCCGTGGCAGCGGCCCTGATGGCCGGTTGTGCGACTCCGCCGCAAGGCAACCGGCCGGTCAGCAAGGTAGCCTATGTCACTTCGGGCGGCACTTATTTCTATGGCGCCACCAGCTTCGGTCCGGAGATTTCGGTGGTCGAAATCGATGCGAAGGCGGTGGCAGCACCGGCCGATCCGCTGGAACTGCAGCCCGGCACGCACACGCTGAAAATGAAATGCGGCGAAAACGTCTCGATGTACTCGCTGACTGCGCGCGCGGGCGAGGTCTATCAATATGTGATGCGCGCGGCGACCGACGGCAAAGGCTGCCGCGCGGCGCTGGCGCGCGTGCGCACTTCCTACTGATTTGATCCGGCCGGCGCGGGCCTGGTCCCGCGCTGCACGCGGCGTGACGAGACTTTCATGAGCACAACACTTCCCGTATTTGATGCGGCTTCGTTTGGCGTAACCGGCAGGGTCGCCTTGATCACCGGCGGTGGCCGCAATATCGGACGCGCCGTCGCGCTGTCGTTCGCCGGCGTCGGTGCGGTGCCGGTCATTCTTTACAACGAAGACGAGCGCACCGCGCGCGGTGTCGCCGATGAGATCATCGCCGCCGGCGGGCGATCCGGTATCGTCCGCGCGGACCTCGCCGACATCGCGCAATGCCAGGCTGCAGTCAAGCAGGTGGCGGCCGAATTCGGCGACATTGATATTCTGATCAATAACGCCGCGGTACGGCCGCATTCCAAGATTTCGCAGATATCGCTCGAAGAATGGGACCGCGTGCTGTCGGTGAATCTGCGTGCGCCGTTTTTTCTGAGCCAGGCGGTGTTGCCGGCGATGGTGCGCAAAAAATGGGGCCGCATTATCAACATGGGTGGTAGCGATGGTTACAACGGCAAACCGCGGCGCGCCCATGGCGTGAGCAGCAAGATGGGGCTGGTCGGCCTGACACGTGCGCTGGCCAACGAAGTGGCGCAATTCGGTGTCACCGTCAATATCGTGGTGCCCGGCACCATTGATACCAAGCGCCCGCATCCGGAATGGTATCCGGGTGTCGAGAACGGTTTTGCCGCGCGCATGACGCGGGTAGCGATGGGGCGGCAGGGTGAGTCGCAGGAAGTCGCCAACGCCTGCCTCTTTCTTGCCAGCGATCTTGCAACCTATACGACTGGGCAGGAGATGTTTGTCAGCGGCGGTGCAGCACCGATCGTGCGCCAGCCGGAAGAAGAATATCCGGCGCAGGAGTTTTGAGGAGGGCGCGATGAGCGTGTTGCGTGCAGTGTGTGCGTTGGCGGTGATCGCAGTCGGCCTGCCGGCACTTCAGGTATCGGCACAGGACGTTTTGCCAAACCGCGTCGTCCGCATCGTCACGCCGGCCACCGGCGGCGGCTCGGACGTGCTGGCGCGCATGATCGCGCCGGCACTGACCGCAAGCCTCGGCCAGCAGGTGATCGTCGACAACCGCGGTTCGATTGCCAACGAAATTGTCGCCAAGGCGGCGCCCGATGGTTACACGATATTGATCGACGGCAGCCCGTTGTGGCTGACGCCGCTGTTTCGCCGCACACCCTGGGATCCCTTGAAGGATTTTGCGCCGCTGACACTCGCCGTGAGTTCGCCGAGCATGCTGGTGGTGCATCCGTCGGTGCCGGTGAAAACGGTGCGTGAACTGATCGCGCTGGCGAAGGCGCGCCCCGCGCAGTTGAACTATGCCGCAGGCACCATCGGCGCGACGCCGCATATGGCCGGCGAACAGTTCAAGGTGATGGCCGGCGTCAATGTCGTGCGCGTACCTTACAAGGGCACCGGCCCCGGCATGATCGGCTTGATGGGCGGCGAAGTCGAATTCATGTTTCCCGGCGCCGCCTCGGCGTGGAATTACGTGAAACAGGGCCGCCTGCGCGCGCTCGGCGTTTGTTCGCTCAAACCGTCGACGTTGTTTCCAGGCGTGCCGACGGTATCGGAATCCGGTTTGCCCGGGTACGAGTCGGTGTCGCCGCAAGGCGTGGTGGCGCCGGCCAAAACGCCGGCGGCCATTGTTGCGCGGCTCAATCAGGAACTGGTGAAGGCGCTCAACCGCGCCAAGGTCAAGCAGCGTCTGGGCGATCTCGGTATCGAGATCGTTGCCAATACACCGGACGAATATCTCGCGTCGATGAAGAACGACATCGCGCGCACGGCGAAACTCATCAAGGATGCCGGCATACGCGTTGACTAGAGGCGCCGGGAATGGCGCTGGCACTCAATAGTCGAGAAATGCGCCGCCGCTGGCCAAAAGCGGAGTATCAGAGTGTGGTGCGTAACGCTGATGCGCGGAATTTGCAAATTCCAAAAGACTCGCGAGCGCTGCGGGAAAGCCGGTTAAAAAACGCCCTCGTCAGACCGGTACGGGCATCAGGACCGTCTTGGCGCTCATGCCGGGTAATGCAGGCGATTACGTACGGAGTTGCGGCCCCTGAGAGTCACATGAAGCAAGTTTTGCCATCGACGTCCCGTTCGATATCCCATTAGAATTATTCCGTCATGTGCCGCGCCGCCAGTCTGATGGTATGATCCGGCGTCCTGCAGCAGGGGGGGGCGTATCTGCTGGTGGTTTCCGCAATTCAATAATTTCCGAAGATTCATCAATAGGAGGATCTAATGAAAAGCATGATCAATACTGCTGCCATCGCGGCCGCGTTGCTTGCCTCTGCAGTGATTTCGGCAGATAGCAGCGCAGCGGAGTCGGCAAAATCCGTGGTCGGTGCGCCGTCGACAAACCAATGGACGCAGGCGCTGATCGACCGCATGGACGCCGACAAGAGCGGCAAAGTATCGAAGGCCGAATACATGAAATTCATGGAGGCCGAATGGAATGCGCTCGACACCAACAAGAGCGGCGCACTGGAAACGACCGAGTATGAAAATCGCGAATATTTCAAGCGCGAGATCCAGCGCTGATCTGTTTCGCGGCCAGTCTGACAAAAGGCGATTCCAGTGAATCCGCTTTTCTCCCGATAAACCAGGAAGGAGATTTTGATGAAGAAGCAGATCCGATATTTTGCGGCCATTGCTATCCTGACCGCAGCCTCAGGTGTTTCGACTTCTACGATTGCCGCAGAAGCAGGCAAAGGGGGCGGTGCTTATTACACGAAAGCGCTGATTACCAAGATGGACACCAACCGCGACGGCAAGGTAACCAAGGCCGAATTCATGAAATTCGTCGAGGCAGAGTTTGATTATCTCGACAAGGACAAAAGCGGGCAACTCGATACCAGCGAAGTCATGAACAAGGATTATTTTTCACGCCCGATGCCGAACGATTGAGTATTGGCGGAGCGAATCCGGACGGGATAGGATAAAGCCCCCCCGGTTCACATCAAGGCCGGCGCACATGCGCCGGTTTTTTTTGCGCAGCCTGCAAGATTCCGATTTATCGGCGGCGCTATCAGAAATGGTCGAGGTTGTTGCGCCACGCATGACCGCACCGGAGCGAAAGCGAAAATCCTGTTCAGCACTGATTGCCCGCATGCGCACTGGCCACTGGTACATTTTGCGCATTGCCGGCCCGATTTCCAGAGGTTCTTTGAATCTATTGGCAACGGACTGAACGTCGGTGGCGGCACTCGGCATTTTGAAGTCGCTTCGTAGGTCGAGGCGATTTTCAGTACGATGTCGTCCGTGCTCGGCACGGTGCGAAAGACTGGCAAGAACGGCAAGTCTGGTGTGGTGAGTTTGCGTTCGGGTTGAGTTGTCGTCCTGTAACTATCCCAGGCGCGAATCCAGATTCGAATTGGGTGCAAGTGCTTGATACGGATGTGCTGCAATTACGGCATCGTCAACGGATACACCGATCCCCGGTGTATCCGGCACTTCGAAGCAACCATCCACCAGTTTGGGACGGTAGCCGCAGACAACATCGAAGTAAAGCGGGCTCTCCGCCAATTGGTGCTCGAGAATCAGAAAGGCCGGTGCGACCATGCACAGATGCATGCTGGCGAGATTGCAGATTGGCCCCGTCGGGTTATGCGGCGAGAAGGCCACGCCCTGTTGTTCGCAGAGCGCAGCGATTTTCAGCATTTCACTGTAGCCGCCGGCGTATTTGACGTCGGGCATCACGATATCGAGCAACCGGTCATTGATGAACGGCGCGAATCCCGCGACTGCAATCTGGCGCTCGGCGCCGGCTAGTTGCATACCGCATTCCCCGGCACGTCCGTGCATGCGCGCCAGCGCGGCAAAGTGGTCGGGATTTTCGGAAATCGGGCATTCCAGCCAATAGAGTCCGGCGTCTTTCACGCGGCGCATGACATCCAGTGTCGAGGCTTCATCAAATCGCCAGTGGCAATCGACCATGATTTTGATTTCGGGGCCGACGGCTTCGCGTATGGCGTAAATGCGTTCGATGCCCAGCGCGGTCTTTGCTGCGAGCGCGGCAGTATCCTGATCGCCGAACCAGGCGCCGTCGAATGGCGCAATCTTTACCGCGCCGAAGCCTGCAGCGACGGCATTACGGGCGGCCTTCGCAATGCCGGTGGGCGAGCGGTCACGCGCACCGCGGTTGATATTGGCGTAGACCGGAACCGATTTTCTGCGGGCCTTGCCGAGCAGGGCATGCACCGGAACCCCCGCCTGTTTGGCGCGCAGATCGGTGACGGCCTGCTCAAGGGCGCTGACGATGGAACTGGCAATCAGGCCACCGGGCGAGTGTGCGTAAACGCGCAATTGCGGCACGATGTCGTCAACGCACTTGCCGATCAAGTCTGCGGAGTAATCAATCGCGTAGGCGGTTTGCGCGCTCTCAAAGCCGTTAAGCGATGCTTCGCCGACGCCGGTGAGTCCGTTGTCGGCGGTGACGCGCATAAAAAACCAGTTGGTTTTCGCGGATACGTTGAGAACCAGAGGCTCGATGCGTTCGATCTTCATGGCGATGGATTTACCGGTTTTTTTGCATGATAACATCGGCCTTCAATTGATCCGGAAGTGATGCTCATGCTTGTTGAAAAAACGTTGTTGTGTATTTCATTGATGCTGGGCATTGCCGCCAGCCATGCACAAAGCGAGGCTGGTTATCCGTCGAAGCCGATCCGCATGATCGTGCCGTCGGCGCCGGGCAGCGGCCCCGACATCATGGCGCGCGCCATCGGGCAGAAGCTTACGGAAGCGCTGGGGCAAGCGATCGTCATCGACGACAAACCCGGTGCCGGCGGCATCATCGGTTCGGAAGCGGTCGCCAAAGCGCCGCCCGACGGCTATACGCTGATCATGAGCAACGCCGGTGCGCATACGGTCAATCCCAGTCTCTATGCAAAGCTGCCCTACGATTCCGTCAAGGATTTCGCGCCAGTGACGCTGGTGGCATTGGCGCCGAACATTCTGATCGTGCATCCGACGCTGCCGGTGCGCAATGTCAAAGAACTGATTGCGCTGGCGAAGGCCAAGCCCGGCGAGTTGACCTTCGGTTCCGGCGGCAACGGTTCGACCGCGCATCTGTCGGGCGAAATGTTCAAGACCATGGCGGGAATTAATATTGTCCACATTCCGTTCAAAGGTTCGCCGGCAGCGGTAATTGGCGTGATTGCAGGGCAGATTGCACTGGCCATCCCGAATATCCCACCGGCATTGCCGCATGTGCGCAGCGGCAAACTGAAAGCGCTTGCGGTAACGACGGCAAAGCGCGCGGCTGGCGTTCCCGATTTGCCGACGGTCGCGGAATCGGGACTTCCCGGTTATGAGGCGACCGCGTGGTTCGGCGTGCTGGCGCCAGCGGCGACACCGCCGCAGATCATCGCGCGACTCAATGCGGCCATCGTCAAAATTGCGCATGCGCGTGAAATGCAGGAGCGACTGATCGCGGAGGGGGCGGATGCGGTCGGCAATACGCCCGAGCAGTTCGCGCAGATTATCCGTAACGACATCGCCAAATGGGCGAAGGTCGTCAAGGCCTCCGGCGCGCGCGCAGATTGAAGCCGGCCGTTTGATCCGCTAGCCTCGTTCCGCGGCTATGCGCGTGGCTTTAACGCCAGGTGGCGGAGAATGGCGAATCGCCCCGCGACCGAGCACGGCGTCCTTTCCGCCGAGTTTTTCAATCATCGCGGTTTGATCACTGCGCGCGCGCTGATCCACCGCTTCGGGGTTGAGCAGCTTGCGTAAAGCTGCTTCGCAGGCGGCCAGATCGGATTTGTGGGCGGGGTCACCCGACAAATCGCGGCGTTCATGCGGATCATGTTCAAGATCAAACAGCATGGGCGCGTAACCGGTGTAGTGGATGTATTTGAATCGCCCGTGGCGGATCATGAATGCGCCCGAGGGCGAGGAAGCGGCGTGATACTCGGACAGCACGGTGCGCGCCGGCATGGCGCCGCGCACTGCGCCGGCCAGCAGCGATGCACCGGGCAGATCTGCGTCGGCCAGTGCCGGTTTGACGCCGACACATTCGAGCACTGTGGGAAAAATGTCCGCGAGAGTCACTGGGTCCGTGACGACTTTCCCTGCGGGAACATCCGGGCCGGCCATCATCAGCGGAATGCCTGCAGATTCCTCGTAAAGCGTGTTTTTTGCCCATAGTCCGCGCGTGCCGAGATTCTCGCCGTGGTCCGAACTGTAGATAACGCGCGTCGAGGTGTTGAGTCCCGCCTGTCCGATGGCATTGATCACTTGGCCGACGTTGTAATCGAGAAAGCTGACGGACCCCATATACGCAGCGAGAGCGCGTTTCACCATGGAGGGCCCGGTGAACCCCGCGTCATACGGGCGGCCTTTACGCATGAAATCGAGCCAGGGATGGCGCGGGCGCTCGCTCTCGGCGTACATGTCGGGCAGAGGAATGTCGAGATCGGCGTACATTGCAAAATATTCCGGTGGCGTAATCAATGGCGGATGAGGACAGACGAAGCCGACATAAAGCACCCAGGGCTTGTCTGTGATCTTCGGCGCTTCATCTTTCAGCCAGCGGCAGGCATTCTCTGCGATACTGCGGTCGTAGCGTGTGTAATCGGATTCGCCGGGGCCGGCCTCAGGGCCAAGTTTGGCAGCCCCCTTGCGCACAATGAGTTCGTCGCGAATCAGGCCCACCACATCGCCGTCGCCGTCGGCCAGATGCATCGGCATGATTTCGCTGGTGAAGCCGTTGCGTGCCGGATCGGAGCTGACGTAGTGGAGCTTGCCTATCGACACCGCCTGATGCCCCTGCGCCATCAAGCGGTGGCCCCAGCTCGGCACGCTGCCGTCGTAGGCGATGGCGTTGTCCCAGAAGCCGATGTCATGCACGTAGCGGCCTGTGGCAAGGCTGGCGCGTGCCGGCACGCAGATCGGGCAGTTCGTATACGCCGAAGAAAAACGCGTGCCGCGTGCTGCCAGTGCATCGATGTTCGGCGTTTTGACCAGTGCATGGCCGGCGCAGCCCATGACGCGCGGGTTGTGCTGGTCGGAGAGAATAATGACGAGATTGGTGTTACGCATCTGGGGTTCCTTCGCTTATTCTTTGGCGATGCCGGCCTGACGGATGATGTCGCGCCATTTGATGACTTCGCGCCCCAGCAGTTTACCGAATTCTTCGCGGCTCGCAGTCATCACATCGGTGGCATCGACGGCAAGTCCTTGTTTGATAGCTGGCTGCTGCAGTAGCGCCGAGATTTCGCGATGCAGCCAGTCGAGGACGGCAGGCGGTGTGTGCGCCGGCGCGATGATGCCGTACCAGGTGTTGATTTCGTAGTTCGGCACCGTTTCTGCGATGGCTGGAATATTGGGCAGGGCGGGCGAGCGTTTTGCCGTGGTGACAGCCAGTGCGCGGATGCGACCGGACTCCAGATGCGGCTTGGTGACGGGATACACGGTGAAGGACATCTGGATTTGTCCGCCAAGCAGATCATTGACGACCTGCGCGCCGCCTTTGTACGGCACATGAAAAAATTTTGCGCTGCTTAGATTGCCAAGAATCACGCCCGCCAGATGCTGCGTGCCGCCGGCGCCTGTTGAACCGAAGTTAATGGCATTGGGTTTTGCTTTTGCCAGTGCGACAAGCTCGGCAACGCTTTTCGCCGGAACAGCAGGGTGAACGTTCAACAGATAAGGTGAACTGCTGACCCAGGTGACCGGAGAGAAGTCCTTGACTATATCGACCGTTTGTTTGCCCGGCATCGTGCTCATCGCGAGATGGGTGAGCGTGAACATGACCAGCGTATAACCGTCGGGCGCAGCGCGCGCGCCAAGTTCCATGCCGATCGCGCCGCCTGCCCCGGCGCGGTTGTCGACAACGAAGGCCTTGCCGGATTTTTCCGTGAGTTTCTGCGCCAGCAGCCGCGTCAGCGTATCGAGACCGGCCCCGGCGATGGTCGGCACGATAATACGCACCGGTTTGGAAGGAAAATCAGCCGCGAGGGCATTGATTGCAAGAACGGTGGCAAAGCCAAGGACCGCACGCGCCGCAATGCCTGATTTTGCGCGGGCAATCCGATGTTGAATCAATGCAGGTTTAACGCCGCATGAGGGCTTTGCATAGTTCACGCGGGCAACGGCCCGAACGCCGGCGGCGGCACGCGCCGTTTCGAGGCGGCTTCATAGGCCGAGGCAATTTTCAGCGCGATGTCTTCCTTGCCCGGTTCGGCACGAAATACCAGTGAGAAAGGCAGGCCGGGTGCGGCGAGTGCTGTCGGTTGATCATTGGCAACGGCGATGTATTTCTTGCGGTCTGCACTCAACGCAAATTTTGCGTCGTAGGCGGTGCTGACGTAACCGGCGGGAATCAGAATTTCCGTAAGGCCCGCATTCGGGCCGTACTGGGATTCGTTGCGCAGCCGCGCGATTAATCCGGGTTCGTCGGGGCCGCCGAT
>JANXSE010000455.1 GCA_025356695.1 Betaproteobacteria bacterium | reverse complement strand
GCGATGTAACGGCAGCGGCCCGTCAGCGGATCGACGCGTTCGACGATCAGCCGCCGCAGTGCGGTCAGCGGAACGTTGCTGCCGCCGGTGATCGCAGGCAACTGCGCAGCAGCACGCCCGCTGGTGGCCTGCCAAGCTGCGGCCGCGCCGAATGTCGCAATGCCGGCAGCAATAAAATTTCGCCGGTCCATTGCGCACTCCTCCTAGAACATCATCTGTCCGCCGTTGATCTGTATCGACTGTCCGGTCAGGAAGCTCGAACCGGGGCCGGCAAGAAAACGAATCACGCTGGCGATCTCTTCGGCTTCACCAAAACGTTTGAGCGGAATATTGGTCGGCTCGGGCCGTGCCGAGCGTCCGGCGGCGCGCACGGTGTTCATGGTGCCCGGTGCGATGCAATTCGCGCGGATATTGCGGTCGCCGAATTCGCGCGCGATGCCGCGCGTGAAACCGAGCAGACCGTGTTTCGCCACCGAACCGTTGATGCGGTCCTTCGCGCCCGCCAGCGATTGCATGCCGCCCAGCGTGACGATCGCGCCGCCGCCGTTTTTCAGCATCGACGGTATGCAGGCCTGCGCACAGAAGAAGGCGCCGTCCAGCGTGATGCCGAGCGGCAGCCGCCATTCGTCGTAACTCAGATCGAGGAACGGTTTTTCACTGCGCACCGATGCGTTCAGTACCAGCACGTCGATGCGGCCGAATTTGGCGAGGATGGCTTCACCCATCGCCTTGACCTGTTTGCCGTCGGCGATGTCGGCGACGTAGACCTCGGCTTTGCCGCCGCCGTCACGGATTTCCTTGGCGACTTTTTCGGCGTCTTCTTTCGACGTGCGCGTATTGATCGCAACCGTCGCGCCACCGGCGGCGAGCGCGAGCGCGGTAGCGCGACCGATGTTGCGCGCGCCGCCGGTAATCAGTGCGACCTTGCCTGCGAATTCAGTGCCTGCGGCGTATGCATTGCCGGGTGTTGTCATGCCATTCTCCTCGGGTTTTTATTATGGCCGTGCGACTAACGCGTCGCGATCGGCCGTGCGGTGGTGATGAATGCGATCGAGCGTCCGGCCGGCATGTTCAGATGCAGCGCTTCGACCACCGGCGCATTGGCCGCTTCGTCGGCCTGCCAGACGATCAGAAAATTGGCGCCCGAGCCGCCGGCGGTGTCGTTGCGCGGCACATAGATTTCGTGCGTGCCCATGGGCGCAACGGTAACCGGGCTGGTTATGTATTCGCGCAGTTTTTTTCCGTTGGTATCGTAGTAGACCGCCGAGGTCACGCGGATCGATTTCGCCGGATCACTGTTGCGCACGCTGACCAGCGCCGACACCAGTGTCTGTTGCGCGACACCTTTGGAATCAACGTCGCCGTGCCACACATGCGAATACACCGGCAGATACAGGCTCTGGCCTTTGCTCAGCGCAGGCTGCGCCAATGCCGCAGCGGATGCGAACAGCCAGAGCGCAGCCGTCAACCAGCAACATGCGGTGGTGGCATTGCGTGCGGAAGCAGAAAAGCAGGTCATGGCGCTTAGTTTAATGCATTGGGCGTGAATTGACTTTGATCATGGCGCGGGCATCCGGTAGCATCGCCGGACCGCAACCCTGTTGAAAGTATCGCTGTGCGCAAATTAGTCCTGTTTATATTGGTTCTCGCTTCCACGACCGCATCGTTTGCCGTTGCGCAAACCTATCCGCAAAAACCGGTGCGTGTCATATTGCCGGTGCCCGCCGGCGGTACGCCCGACGTGGTGGCGCGCATGGTCTTTCCGGGGTTGTCTGCTTTGCTCGGCCAGCAGCTGGTGATCGACAACCGCGGCGGCGCCGGCGGCTTGATCGGTGCGGACCTCGCGGCGAAAGCAGTGCCCGACGGTTACACGCTGTTCTTCAGCAGCCCCGGTTCGCTGGTAATACTGCCGCATTTGCAGAAGCAACAGGTCGCCTACGACACGCTGCGCGATTTCGCGCCGGTCAGCCTTGTTGCGATCGGGCCGTTTTTGTTGATCGCGCATCCGTCGCTGCCGGCAAAGACGGTGAAGGAATTGCTCGCGCTGGCGAAGGCCGAGCCGGGCAAGATCAATTACGCCTCGGCCGGCAACGGCGCCGCCAATCATCTGGCGATGGAACTCTTCAAGAGTCTGTCGGGCGCCAATCTCACGCATATCCCGTACAAAGGCGCGCCGCAGGCGGTCACCGATCTCATCGGCGGCAGCGGTGTATCGCTGATGTTCAATTCGATTCCGCCGGTGATTCAGCACATCAAGGGCGGGCGTTTGAAACTGCTCGGCGTCTCAAGTGCAAAACGCTCGCCGCAATTGCCCGATGTACCCACCGTCAGCGAGTCGGGCGTGCCCGGTTACGAGTCGATCACCTGGTTCGGTCTGCTGGCGCCGGCGAAAACGCCCGCTGCCATCGTCAAGCGATTGAATGAGCTGACAGTGCAGGTCGTGCGCGCCCCGGAGTTGAAGGCGCAATTCGAAACCCAGGGCTACGACCCGGTCGGCAGCAGCGCTGCGGAGTTCTCGACCTTCATTCGCGGCGAGTCGGAGAAATACAGCCGCGTCGTCAAGGCTTCGGGGGCGAAGGTCGATTGATCACTTGACGCCTTAGCTGATCACCCGCGATATCCGGCTGTCGGCAAACGCCAGCCGGTCGACCAGCGTGTTGAGCAGGGCGCGCATCAGATGTGATTGCGCAACGTCGCCGACGCCGGCATTGGCTTCGGCGGCGCCGAGTTCGGCGATGAC
>JANXSE010000395.1 GCA_025356695.1 Betaproteobacteria bacterium | reverse complement strand
CCAATCCGGTTGCGGCGGCGTTTCCACGCCAAGCAAATCCGCCGCTGGTAATCGATCTTTCGCTGACCGAAGTCGCGCGCGGCAAGATCATGCTGGCCGCGAAAGAGGGCAAAGCGATACCGTCAGGCTGGGCGTTCGATGCAGAAGGTCAACCGACGACCGATGCGAAGGCTGCGCTGACCGGCAGCATGGCGGCGATCGGTGGCGTCAAAGGCGTGATGCTGGCGCTGATGGTGGAACTGATCTGCGTCGCGCTGGGCGGTGCGTGTTTCGGTTTCGAAAACGATTCTTTTTTCGAGCCTGGCAAACCGGCTTCGATCGGCCACGCCATTCTTGCGATCGATCCGGGCTCGCTGGGCGGCGTTGAAGTTTATTACGAACGTATCGAAACGCTGCTGGCGGCGATGTTGGCCGATGACGGTGTGCGTTTGCCTGGCGACCGGCGGCGCAAACTTGTCGCCGCAGCAAAAGCCAGCGGAATTGCCGTGCCGGAGACGATGCTGCGCCAGTTGCATGAACTGGCGGGTGTGACGACTACTTGATCGTCGTCCAGACGCGTTTCTTGTCGAGCGCGTATTTCTTCACCGCTTTTTCGTCGAAGTCGAAACCAAGGCCCGGTGCCTGCGGTAGCAGCAGGTCGCCGTTTTTGTGTTTTAACTGGGTGTCGATCAGGCGGCGGAAGTTCAGCACCTGGTCATCGATGAAGAATTCGACGTAACGCGCATTCGGTGTCGCTGCAACGAGATGCACGTGCAGGTCGTGGAACCAGTGCGGGCACATGGTCACGCCGTAGCTTGCGGCGGTGGCGGCGATCCTCTTCCATTCGGTGATGCCGCCGCAGACCAGCGCATCGGTCTGCAGGATTTCGGCGCCGCCCTTGTCCAGCAGTTCCTTGTGGTACCCGCGGCCGCAGGCGATTTCGCCGGTCGCGATGGTGGTGCGCGTCAGCATCGCCATGCGCGCGTGCAGGTCAATCTCGTCCGGGCCGAACGGTTCTTCCATCCAGTACGGATCGTATTTCTCGTAACGGTCCATGTAACGCATCGCAGTGGGCAGGTCGCTCCACGCGTTGTTGGCGTCGAGCATCAGGTGCACGTCGGGGCCGATCGCCTCGCGCGCGGCTTTCACGCGGGCTTCTTCCTCACGCGGTGACAGGCGGCCGACTTTCATCTTCACCGCCTTGAAGCCGGCTTTCACATAGGACGCCATTTCCTGGCCGAGTTTCTTTGGCGTCTTGCCGTCAAGGTAATAACCGCCGCTGGCATAGGCCGGCACACGGTCTTTGGCGCTGGCGCCCAGGTATTGATAGAGCGGCAAGCCGGCGCTGCGCGCATTGAGATCCCATAGCGCGGTGTCGAGTATCGAGAGCGCGCGCATGACCGCACCGGCGCGGCCCTGCAGCAGCGACTCGGCATACATTTCCTGCCAGAGGCCTTCGACGCGCAACGAATCCTGGCCGATCAGTTTTGGTGCCAACAGTTCCTCGACGGCGACTTTTGCAATATTGCCGCCGGCCGAGCCGACGTAACAAAAGCCGATACCTTCGACACCCGCGGTCGAACGCACCTTGACCAGACAGTAATCGCGCGCGGCGACGGTGCGCGTGGCGAACGAGGTGACGTTGTCGAGTGCGACGCGGGCGACGCAAACGGATACGGATTGAATTTTTGGCATGACGGCTCCTGTCTGGCGTGGTGCGCGGATCAGCCGAGGCGGGCAGCGACGTTTTTGGCGAAGTCCTGCGTGCCCAGCGTGCCGCCGAGGTCGCGCGTGCGTGTCGCCTTGTCCTTGATGGCGGCGTCGATGGCGTCGTCGATTTTCTGTGCTGCCCCGGCGAATGCCGGCTTGTTGTGACGGCGCGCCAGCCATTCGAGCAGCATCGCCGCCGACAAAATCAGCGACGTCGGATTCGCAATATCTTTGCCGGCGATGTCGGGGGCCGAGCCGTGCTGTGCCTGCGCCACGCACAGATCGTCACCGGCCATCACCGAACCCGCCAGCCCGAGGCTGCCGGATATTTCAGAGGCTTCGTCGGACAGAATGTCGCCGAACATATTGGTGGTGACGATAACGTCGAATTTCGACGGATCGCGCACCAGCAGGGCGGCCATCGCGTCGACGATCTTCTCATCAACCGCAACTTCCGGGAAATCCTTCGCTACCTTGCGGAATTCGCGCAGAAACAGGCCGTCGGAAATGCGTAGCACGTTGGCCTTGTGCACGGCGGTGACTTTTTTGCCGCGCGTCATCGCGCATTCGAAGGCGCGCCGCGCGATGCGCTCGCAGCATTTTGCGGTGACGCGGCGCACGGCCATCGCCATGTCCTCGGTCGGCATGAATTCGCCGATGCCCATGTGCATGTTGCGGTCGGCGTAAAAACCTTCGGTACACTCGCGGAAGATGATGAGATCGACCGGCTTGCCGGTGAGGCCTACGCCGAGCCGCGATTTGGCCGGCCGGATGTTGGCGTAGAGATCGAGCTTGGTGCGCATTTCTCCCGACGGATTGACGCCGCCCTTGTCGCGATCAGGATAGTCGAGATGCGACACGGGACCGAGAATCACGCCGGCGGCGGCGCGCGCCGCATCCATCACGCGCGGCGGCAGCGTGGTGCCTTCTTTTTTCAGCGTGACAAAGCCGATTTCGTCGCGCTGCCATTCGAGGCCGAGCTTGTAGAGCGCGTTGGCGCGGTCGAGTACGGTCAGCGCGGCCTGCGAGATTTCGGGGCCGATTCCATCGCCGTTCAGAACGAGAATTTTCATGCGAACTCCGTGGCTGGAACGCGCGCGCGGCGCGTCGAAAAGAGGGGCGCATGTTAACACGGCGCCATGTATCATTCCGCCGAGACCACGGAGGATGCGCATGCGTTTTGCACGGCTTGGAATGGCGATCGCGCTGCTGGCCAGCGCAGGTATTTTTGCGCAGGACTACCCAGCCAGACCGGTGCGGCTGATCGTGCCGTTTCCGCCGGGCGGCGGTGCCGACGCGACCGGCCGCGTGCTGGCGCAGAAGCTCACCGAAGCGTGGCGGCAGCAGGTAGTGGTCGACAATCGCACCGGCGCCGGCACCACCATCGGCAACGAAATTGCAGCGCATGCGGCGCCCGATGGCTATACGCTGTTGCTGACCAACAACGGGCTGGCGGTCAGCGCCGGCCTGTATACGCAATTGCGTTATGACACCGGGCGCGACTTCACGCCAATCATGGAAGTGCTGCGCAGCCCGTTCGTGTTGGTGATTCCGGCGAGCGCCGCGGTGAAGACCACCCGCGACCTGATCGCGCTGGCGAAGACGAAGCCTGGCGAACTCGCGCTTGCCAATACCGGCATCGGCTCCGGCCCGCATCTGGCGGGGATACTGCTCGGCAACATGGCCGGCGTCTCCTTCAACCAGATCCCCTATAAAGGCGGCGGTCCGGCGATCCAGGACCTGATCGCGGGCCGCGTGCAGCTGCTGATCACGACACCGCTCGCCGCCATGCCGCACGTGCAGAGCGGACGGTTGCGCGCGCTGGCGGTTACCTCGGGCAAGCGCGCGGCGACGCTGCCGGACATTCCGACCATCGCCGAGTCCGGCGTCGCCGGTTACGATGTCTCGACCTGGTACATGCTACTGGCGCCCGCCCGCGTTGCGCCGGCGATCATCGACAAAATCAACCGCGCCGCGGTGGCGGGTCTGCGCCAGCCGGATGCGGTGCGCATACTCGGCAGCGATGGCGCCGAACTCGTGCTCGGCACGCCAGCCGAAGCGGGTGCCCTGCTCAAAGGCGAACTGGCGCGCTGGGCGAGGGTCATCAAGGAAGCCAACGTCAAACCGGAAGACTAGTCCGCACACCTGTCACGGCGCGTGCGCGGCAGCGGAAAGCGGTAAACTTGCCGCCGGTTTTGAGTTGAGACGGATATTTACACCATGGCACTGCAACCTTTTCATCTGGCATTTCCCGTCGACGATCTGGCCACGGCACGCGCGTTTTACGGTGGCCTGATAGGCTGCCCCGAGGGGCGTTCTTCCCCCGAATGGGTGGACTTTGATTTCTACGGCCACCAGATCGTCGCGCATCTCTGCCCCGACGAAGCCGGGCACCGCAACACCAGCACGGTTGATGGCGACAACGTGCCGGTGCGCCACTTCGGCGTGGTACTGACGATGGCACAATGGGAGGTGCTGGCGGACAAACTGAAAAAGGCGGGTACCCGATTTGTCATCGAGCCGCATATCCGCTTCAAGGGCCAGGTTGGCGAGCAGGCCACAATGTTCTTTCTCGATCCCTGCGGCAATGCGCTCGAATTCAAGGCCTTCAAGGATCTGGGCAGTCTGTTTGCGAAATAATCATTTCCCGGTTGGCGCGGCTGCAGGGGCGCCGTATGATGTTCGCCAGCCAGTCGAATAATACGAAGGAGGAGTCATGAAGACAATTTCCAGAATGTTTGCACTGCTTGCGGCAATGTTTTTTGCAATGCCGGTTTTTGCGCAGAACAAGACCAATATTTTCGTCGCCACCGGCCCGACTGCCGGCGTTTACTATCCGCTGGGCGGCGGACTGGCGGACGTGTTGACCAAATACGTTCCCAACCTGAATGCGACGGCCGGTACCACCGACGGCTCGATGGCCAACCTGCTGTTGATGGGGCAGGGCAAGGCCGACGTCGGCTTCACCATGGCGGATGCGGGCTGGGACGCATTCAAGGGCCAGGGCAAATTCGACGGCAAACAGGTCAACGTGCGTGCCTTGATGGTGCTTTATCCGAACCGCATGCATGTCGTCACAGTGGATGGCACCGGCATCACGAAAATGTCCGATCTGAAAGGCAAGCGCGTGTCGACCGGTGCGCCGAACAGCGCCACGCAGATCATGGCCTACCGCGTGCTCGAGGCCTACGGCATCGATCCGGAAAAGGACATTATTCGCGAGCGCCTCGATCCGGGCAAATCGGTCGATGCGATCAAGGACAAAAAACTCGACGCGTTCTTCTGGGTCGGCGGCGTGCCGACGCCGGCGGTGACCGATCTGGGTGCGACACCTGGTTTGAAACTCAAGCTGATCGATCACTCGGATGCAGTCGAAGCGATGGTGAAGAAATACGGCCCGCTCTACGTCAAAGACTCGATTCCTGCATCCGCCTATCCGGGGCAGGGCGGTGTCAACCAGATTGCCACCGTGTGGAACGTCCTGGTGGCTGACAGCCGCATGAGCGACCAGCTCGCCTACGACATCGTGAAGACGGTGTTCGAGCGCAAGGAAGATCTGATCCGCGTGCACGCCGAGGCGCGCAACTTCGATTACAAATACCAGACGCCGGGCGCCGCAGTGGTGCCGTTTCATCCGGGTGCGCTGAAATATTTTGCGGAAAAGGGCGTCAAGGTCAATTAACCACGGGCCGCGCGCTGCGGGAGCATGCCAACGATGAGAACGCCTGATGACTCAGACTGACAACGGATCGGTTGCATTCGACCCCCCGGTCGTCAGCGCCGAAGCACTGCAGAAGGCCGAGCAATACATCGAGGAGGAAGAGGGCGCAATCAACCGCCTGCCGGGCGTCCTCGGCACAGTCACGACCGTGCTGGCGGTCGTGATGTCGCTGTTCCACCTCTACGCGGCCTACGGCATCATGCCGACGCACGTGTTGCGCGGTATCCACGTCGCCTTCGTGCTGTTCCTGTGTTTCCTGCTGTTTCCGGTGGCCAGAAAATACCGCCATAGCGTGCGCTGGTGGGACTGGCTGGCGGCGCTTGCCTCGCTCGTCATCGTCGGCAACATGCTGTTCGGCGGCGATGCGTTTCTGGAGCGCGCGATTAGCCCGTCGACGCTCGATCAGGTGCTCGGCATCGCGCTGATATTGATGGTGCTCGAAGCGGCGCGCCGCACCTCGGGCTGGATCATGCCGGCGATCTGCATCGGCTTTATCGTCTACGCCTTCGTCGGCCACATGCTGCCGCCGCCATGGACACATTACGGCATGGATCTCGGCCGCGTCGTCGGCCATATGTACATGACGCTCGAAGGCATCTTCGGCGTGGCGATCGACGTTTCGTCGTCGCTGATCATTCTGTTCACCATCTATGGTGCTTTCCTCGAGTTCTCGGGGGCCGGCAAATTCTTTATCGATTTCTCGTTTGCGGCGATGGGCGGCAAACCAAGCGGTGCCGGGCGCACGATCGTGCTTGCTTCGTTCCTGCTCGGCGGGCCTTCGGGCAGCGGCGTGGCGACGACGGTGACGCTGGGCAGCGTCGCCTATCCAATGTTGGTCAGGGCCGGTTACGGCAAGGATGCCGCGGGCGGCTTGCTGGCGGCCGGCGGACTCGGCGCTATCATTTCGCCACCGGTGCTCGGCGCCGCGGCGTTTTTGATCGCGCAGTTTCTCAACATCTCGTACCTCGACGTCATCTTGATGGCGACGATCCCGACCCTGCTGTATTACTTCGCGTTGTTCCTGATGGTTGAAATCGATGCGCGCAAGTTCGGCATGCCGGCGGTGACGATCGAGAAACACGCGACGATGGGCGTGCTGGCGAAGCAGTTCTGGTTTCACTTCGTGTCGCTGGTCGCCATCGTGTTTTTCATGGTGATTGGTTTTTCGCCGGCGGTGTCGGTGTTCTGGGCGACGGTGGTCGCGCTGGCCTGCAGCTTCCTGCATGTCGACTGCGCGCTGGTGCCGTACGACTTTTTCCGCGGCCGCGGCTCACGCGTCGAATTGTTCGCGCAGTCCGGCCTGGTGAAAGCCCTGCGCGCGGGTTCGATCGGCATGCTGAGCGTCGGTGCCACCTGTGCAGCCGCCGGTTTGATCGTTGGAGTCGTGACGCTGACCGGTCTCGGCCTCAAGTTCAGTTCGATCGTGCTGCAATACGCCGATTCCGGCACGCAATTGATCATGAATGCGCTGGGTGCGGTCGGCGTCGAGCAGACCGCCAGCCTGTTGCACGACGTCAAGCTGTTGCTGACGGCCATGATGACGTCGTTGATCGTCTGGATCGTTGGCCTCGCCGTGCCGGTGACGGCGAGTTACATCATCTGCGCGGTGATCGCGGCACCGGCGCTGATCCAGCTGGGTGTCGCCGACTTTGCTGCGCACATGTTCATCTTCTATTACGCCGTGCTCTCGGAAGTTTCGCCGCCGACCGCACTGTCGCCGTTCGCCGCCGCCGCCATCACCGGCGGTGACCCGTACAAGACGACGTTGCAGTCGTGGAAGTACACGCTGCCGGCATTCCTGGTGCCCTTCATGTTCGTGCTCGACCCCTCCGGCGTTGCCTTGTTGCTGATGGGTTCGTTCAAGAAGCTCGCCAGTGCACCGTGGGATCAGGTTGCCATCGTGACCGTGACGGCGATGATCGGCATCGCCGCGCTCGCCGCCGGCGTGCAGGGCTGGCTCTTCAAACGCACCAATGCCATCGAGCGCTGGCTGCTGATCGCAGCAGGTCTGGCGCTGGTCTATCCGAAACCGATGTTCGATTACATCGGCATCGTGCTGATCGTCATTGCGGTTGTTTTGCAGAAAATGCGCGGGGACACGCGGCATGCCGCGGCAGGCGCCTGAGGCGCGCCGCGCCACCGCTGAACTGCTCTACGGGCACGAGTATCACGCACGGCTGGCGACGCCGTTTGCGGTGCTCGGTATCCGTACCAGCGGCAACCGGCTCAGCGAGATTGTGTATTTACCCAAGGCCGCCGCCACGCTGGATCCGCAGAACCGTCTCGCCGAAATGACCTGCCGGCAGATCGAACGTTATTTGGACGATCCGCAATTTCGCTTCGAGCTGCCGTTCGAATTTGACGGCACGGCGTTCCGCCGGCGCGTCTGGCAGGCGATTTGCGCAATTCCCGCCGGTTGCACGTTGACTTATGGTGCTGTGGCAAAAGAATTGCGCAGCGCGCCGCGCGCCGTCGGTGGTGCCTGCGGGGCCAACAAAATTCCTCTGGTGATTCCCTGCCATCGCGTGGTGGCCAGCGGCGGCATCGGCGGCTTCATGCACGCGCGCGGCGGCGATCCGATTGCGATCAAGCAGTGGCTGCTGAAACACGAACATGCCGGATAACACGCTGCTCGACGAATTCTGTGATGCCTTGTGGCTGGAGGACGGTCTCTCGCGTAACACGCTCGACAGTTACCGGCGCGACCTGCGGCAGTTTCAGGCGTGGCTGGAAAAGACGCACGGCGCGGACCTTCTCAATGCCACGCATGGCGAGCTGCTCTCTTATCTGGCATACAAGGTTGCGGGCAAGGCGAAAGCGACCAGCACCAGCCGTCTGCTGTCGAGCCTGAAGCGTTTTTATCAGTACGCATTACGGCAGAACAAAATCGCCGCCGATCCCAGTCTCAACATTGATGCGCCCAAGCTGCCGCGCGGCCTGCCCAAGACGCTGACCGAGGAAGACGTCGAAAAACTGCTGGCCGCACCCGATGTCGAAGATCCGCTCGGACTGCGCGACCGCACCATGCTCGAAGTGCTTTATGCGAGCGGTCTGCGCGTGTCAGAACTGGTGACGCTGAAAGCCGCCCAGGTCAGCCAGGACATGGGGGTGGTGCGCATCATGGGCAAGGGCTCGAAGGAGCGGCTGGTGCCGCTCGGCGAGGAGGCCTTGAGCTGGGTCAAACGCTATATGAAAGAAGCGCGTCCGCAGATACTCGGCCGGCGCAGTGCCGATGCCCTGTTCGTCACCGCGCGCGCCGCAGGAATGACACGCCAGTCGTTCTGGCATCTGTTAAAGCGCCACGCCGAACATGCCGGGCTGCGCAAGGCGATTTCGCCGCATACGCTGCGGCATGCGTTTGCCACCCATCTACTCAACCACGGCGCGGACCTGCGCGTGGTGCAGATGCTGCTCGGGCATTCGGACATATCAACCACGCAGATTTATACGCATGTTGCGCGCGAGCGGCTGAAGCAGTTGCACGCCAAACACCATCCGCGCGGTTGACGTTTTAACTGCGCGTGCCGCGTTCGATCGTGATGCCGAGTTTCTTGACGTTGCGCAGCGCGCCGAGTTTGGCGATGCTGAGACGCACCCACGGCGCCTTGAATTCGCCGAGGATTATTTCGGCAATCGCTTCAGCCGCTTTTTCCAGCAGCAGAAAATGTTCGTCGTGAAAGAGCTGTTCGATGCGCGCGACAATTTTGCTGTAATCGATGGTGTCGTCGAGCTTGCCGCTGTTTGCCGCGTGCCGGCCGGGCAGACCGACCTCAAGGTCGAGCCGTATGGTCTGCGGAACTTTTTTTTCCCATTCGTAAACGCCGATGCGCGTTTCGATTTTCAGTTCTGAAATGAATATGTTGTCCATGGGGAACGGCGGCTGCGGGGTGAATGGATGGCCTGCTACAATTGCGGCTTATTCTAAGTGAATTCATGCGATGGCAATAGCAGCGGTACTTCTCGCTTATCTGATCGGCTCCGTTTCGTTTGCGGTGGTGGTGAGCCGCGCGATGAAGCTGCCTGATCCGCGCACCTACGGCTCGAACAATCCGGGCGCGACCAATGTGCTGCGCACCGGGCGCAAGGCCGCCGCCGCGCTGACTCTGATCGGTGACTGCGCCAAGGGCTGGCTTGCGGTGTTTCTGACCGAACGCTATTTTGCCGGTGCGCTGCCGCCGGTTACCGAGATTTCGCTGGTGGCGGTGGCTGTGGTGATTGGTCACATGGTTCCGGTGTTTCACCGTTTTCAGGGTGGCAAAGGGGTGGCGACCGCGCTGGGCGTTTTGCTCGGTCTGAATCTCTGGATCGGGCTGGGTGCGGCGGCCACCTGGGCGGTCATCGCATTTTTTCTGCGCATCTCGTCGCTCGCCGCATTGATCGCTGCTGTTTCCGCCCCCGTCTATTGCGTCATGCTCTACGGCCTGCATCCGTATTCGCTGGCCTGCGGCGTGATCGCGGTGCTGCTGGTGTGGCGACACCAGTCGAACATCCGGAACCTGCTCGCGGGTGCCGAGCCGCGCATCGGCGCCAAGCGCGCCTGACGTTTTCGTGCGCAACGCATGAAAATCATCGTTCTCGGTGCCGGTGTTGTCGGCATCGCCAGCGCCTGGTACCTGCGGCAGTCTGGCCACGACGTTACTGTCGTCGACCGCCAGTTCGCGCCGGGCCTCGAAACCAGCTTTGCCAACGGCGGACAGATTTCCGTCAGCCACGCCGAGCCGTGGGCGAACCCGCACGCGATATCGCAGATTCTGCGCTGGCTCGGGCACGAGGATGCGCCGCTGTTGTTTCGCCTGCGCGCCGATGCGGCGCAGTGGCGCTGGGGTGCGCGCTTCCTGATCGAATGCCTGCCGTGGCGCACACGGCGCAATATCGCGGCGATCCTCAAGCTCGCGCTCTACAGCCGCGCGACGCTGAAAACACTGCGCGCGGAAACCGGCATTGAATACGATCATGCGGAACGCGGCATCGTGCATTTTTACACCGAGCCGGCGCAGTTCGCGCTGGCGCAGTCGGTGGTGCGCGTGATGGCCGAATTCGGTTGCGAACGCAACATAAAGACGCCACAGGAACTGCTCGCCATCGAACCGGCGCTGCAGCACGCCTTGCCGCGCATCGTCGGCGGCGATCATGCCGTCGAGGACGAATCGGGCGATGCCTGCGCCTTCACGCAGCGGCTGGCGGCGCGCTGCATCGAGTCCGGCGTGGCATGGCTGAACGGCTCGACGATCACCGCGCTCGACGCCGGTGGCGGCACCGTTGACGGCGTAAAGATTGTCGCTGCGGACGGCGCCGCGCGCACACTGACTGCAGATGCCTACGTCGTCGCACTTGGCAGCCACAGCCCGCAGCTATTGCGCCCCCTCGGCATGCGCCCCGCGGTCTATCCGGTCAAAGGCTATTCATTGACCATACCGGTGGCTGATTCCGGCGCCGCGCCGCGCGTGAGTCTCACCGACGACGAACACAAACTTGTCTTCTCGCGTCTCGGTCACCGGCTGCGCGTTGCCGGTACCGCCGAGCTCAACGGTTATGACAACACGCTCAATGCAGTGCGTTGCGACGCCATCCTCAATCGCGTCAAAGATCTGTTTCCGCAGGCAGGGGATTTTGCCGCGGCGACGCGCTGGTGCGGCCTGCGTCCGGCCACGCCGTCGAATCTGCCTTATGTCGGCGCCACGCGCTATCGCAATCTGTTTTTGAACACCGGTCACGGCACGCTGGGCTGGACGCTGGCCTGCGGTTCGGGCCGATTGCTTGCCGACATCGTGTCGGGCCGCGCACCGGAGGTCAATCCGGCGCCTTATCGTTTTACGGGCTGACTGCTGCGAGGCTGCCGAGGTCCCAGCGCGGCTTTACCGAAAACCCTCGTGATTGCACATCCGGTTTTCCGGATTGCGTGTTCTTCAATCGCATGGCGGCGGCGAATGCAATCATCGCGCCGTTATCGGTACAGAATTGCGGTGCCGGATAGAACACTTCGAAACAGGCGCGGCGGGCGGCGGCTGAAAGCTTGGTCCGCAGCTCAATGTTGGCGCCCACTCCGCCTGCAACCACCAGCCGGTCGAGACCACTTTGCTCGATTGCGGCCGCTGATTTGGCGACCAGCACATCGACGATCGCGGCCTGAAATTCCGCCGCAACGTCGGCCCGTGCCTGCGCATCCAATGCACGATCCTTCACCTGCAGCATGACGGCGGTTTTGAGTCCGCTGAAACTGAAATCGAGATCGTGACTGTGCAGCATCGGCCGCGGCAGCTTGATGCGGCCGGCGCGTCCCTGTTCGGCCAGCTTGGCGATTTGCGGGCCGCCCGGATAGCCGATCCCCAGCAACTGCGCGGTCTTGTCGAAAGCTTCGCCGGCCGCATCGTCGAGCGTTTCACCGAGCAAAGCGTAGCGGCCGACACCCGACACGCGCATCAGCTGCGTATGGCCGCCCGAGACCAGCAGGGCGATAAAGGGAAATTCCGGTGCCGGTTTTTCCATCAACGGCGCCAGCAGATGACCTTCGAGATGGTGAATGCCGACGGCCGGCACGCCCAGCGACCAGGCCAGCCCCTGTGCGACGCCGGCGCCGACCAGCAGGGCGCCCGCCAGCCCCGGGCCTGCGGTATAGGCCACGGCGTCAATATCGGAGAGGGCGGCGCCGGCACGCTCGAGCACCTCGCGGGTCAGCGGGAGCACCCGCCGGATATGGTCGCGGGAGGCCAGTTCGGGGACCACCCCCCCGTATTCGGCGTGCAGGGCGGCCTGCGTGTAGAGGGCGTGCGCCAGCAGGCCACGCGCCCCGTCGTAGAGCGCGATTCCGGTTTCGTCGCAGGATGTTTCGATCCCCAGGATCAGCATGAACTACTCAAAAAGTCGCCTGAATCAGTGCTTTGACAACGCAAAAGCCGCTGCTATAATACGCGCCTTTCCGAATCTCCGACTGGGTAACCGCATTATGCCGACCGTACGCGTCAAGGAAAACGAGCCGTTCGAAGTAGCCATGCGCCGCTTCAAGCGCACCATTGAAAAAACCGGGCTGCTGACCGAATTGCGCGCGCGCGAATTCTACGAGAAGCCGACCTCGGAGCGTAAACGCAAGCACGCCGCGGCGGTCAAGCGCCACTACAAGCGCCTGCGCGCCCATATGCTGCCGCCGAAAATGTATTAATCGTATTTCGGGAAACAGGATTCAGCGGATGCGGGCTTTGCCCGCATTTTGCTTTCTGGGTCCCGCATGAAGTAACGCTTATTTTCGGAGTTTTGCCGCCATGTCGCTCAAAGCCAGAATCACCGATGATATGAAGACCGCGATGCGCGCGAAGGATGCACCGCGTCTCGGCACGATCCGCCTGCTGCTGGCGGCGATGAAACAGAAGGAAGTCGACGAGCGCGTCGAACTGGCCGATGCCGACATCGTTGCCATCATCGATAAAATGATCAAGCAGCGTCGCGACTCGATTGCACAGTTCGAGAAGGGCGCACGGCAGGATCTGGCCGATCAGGAAAAATTCGAGCTGGGCATTCTGCAGTCTTATATGCCGCAGGCCTTGTCGGATGCTGAAATCGACGCCGAGATCGCCGCCGCCATGCAGGCGACCGGCGCCAAGGCGATGGCCGACATGGGCAAGGTCATGGCCGCGCTCAAACCCAAGCTCGCCGGCCGTGCCGACATGGCCAAAGTGTCGACGCAAATCAAGGCGAGGCTCGGTTAGTTATTTGCGAATCGGGCGCGCTGACGCCGCCGATTCGAACTCGGCTATCATGCGCGATAGCCGCCGCCGCATGATTTTCGGTAGTCACCGCAACCATCGTGTTCAACGCCGGGCCCCGCACGCTTGATACCGCAATCCTTCATTCAGGACCTGCTCAACCGCGTTGACATCGTCGACGTGGTCGAACGCTACGTGCCGCTCAAGCGCGCCGGTGCGAACTACGTTGCCTGCTGTCCGTTTCACAGCGAGAAATCACCATCGTTCACGGTCAGCCAGACCAAACAGTTTTATCACTGCTTCGGTTGCGGCGCGCACGGCACGGCGATCGGTTTCATGATCGAGTACAGCGGCATGGGCTTCATCGACGCGGTGAAAGACCTCGCGCAAAGCGCCGGCATGCAGGTGCCGGAAACCAAATTCGAAAAGCCGCGCAATAAAACGGACGAGGGCGACGATCTTCACGAGGTCATGCTGAAGGCCGCGCAGTATTACCGCCAGCAACTCAAGGAGGCGCCGCGCGCGATCGAATACCTGAAAAAGCGCGGCATGTCGGGCGAGGTGGCAAAGGACTTCGGCGTCGGTTACGCACCGGCCGCCTGGCAGAACCTGCAGACGGCGTTTCCCGACTACAACGCCAAGTCGCTGGTCGCCGCCGGGCTGGTGATTCAAAGCGACGAGGGCAAGCGCTATGATCGCTTTCGCGACCGCATCATGTTTCCGATCGTCGATACGCGCGGCCACATCATCGGTTTCGGCGGGCGCGTGCTCGACCAGGGCGAGCCGAAATATCTGAACTCGCCGGAAACTGCGCTGTTCGAAAAAGGCCGTGAACTCTACGGACTGTACCAGGGCAGGCGCGCCATTCGTGACGCCGGCTGCGTGATTGTCGTCGAGGGATACATGGACGTCGTGGCACTCGCGCAACACGGTGTTGGTTACGCGGTAGCGACCCTCGGCACGGCGACGACACCGACGCACGTGCAAAAGCTGCTGCGCCAGGCCGAGGAAGTCGTGTTCTGTTTTGACGGCGACAACGCCGGCCGGCGTGCCGCATGGCGCGCGCTGGAAAACAGCCTCGAGCAACTGGTCGACGGCAAACAGCTGTCGTTCCTGTTTCTGCCGCAGGGCGAGGACCCCGACACCTACGTGCGCAAATTCGGCAAAGAAACTTTCGAGAAAATGCTGCGCGATGCCAAACCGTTGTCGCAGTTTCTGCTTGACGAATTGAAATCGCAGGTCGATATTCAGACGCCGGAAGGCCGCGCGAAATTGTTGCAGGAGGCCGCACCGCGCATCAAACAGGTCGCAGCGCCCCTGCTCTCGCTGATGCTGCGAAAACAACTGGCGCAGATCTCCGGTATCACCCAGCAGGAACTCGACGCGCAGTTTCAGATCAGATCGGTTGCCCCTGCGGCGCCAGCCCCGCCGCGGCAGCCGTCACGTGAGCGGCAATCGCTGGCGCGCAATCTGATCGAAATAGCGATGCTGTATCCGAAATTCGCGCACGATGTCGATCCGGTGGCGCTGCACGCCACCGGCGGTGCAGCGGACGATGCGCTGGAACTGAAGACATTGGCGGCGCTGCTCGATGCCGCGGTGGCCGAACCGGCGGTCGTCAACTGGCCCGAGTATTTTCGCGATACGGAACATGCCGGATTGCTGCTGCAGATCGAGTCCGCCCTGCTCAAGAGCCAGTACTCGGAATGGACCGAAGACGAGCTGCGGGCTGAATTCAGTGATGGGTGGCGTCAGCTGAACCAAAGGCTGGAGCTCGAGGTTCAGTCTGAAAACATTAAAAAACATGGTCTTACGAACGAGGATTTGGTGCGGCTGCGGATCACAAAAGGCGTTGCCAGCCCCAAAGTAAACGGGTAAGACCCCCAGGATTTTGATAAAATCGCGAGTTTTTCAGCGCAATCTACCTTACAGGCGAGACTGGCTATGGCGAAACAGAAAAAGTCGGCGAAATCCAAGGCACCGGCACGCAAAAAAACGGTAGCGAAGACGGTCGCTAAAAAAGCAGTTGCGCCGAAGAGCAAGGCCAAGCCCAAAAAGCCGGCGCCGCGCAAGGTCGCGGCAAAACCGGCGCGTGCGGTTGAAAAACAAAAGCAGACCAAGGCCGCAGCCGCAGCCGCGGCGCAACCCCAACCGAAGACCCTGACGCCCAAACAGTTTGCGGCGAAACTGCGCGCCGAAAAGAAAGATGCCAAGGCGCTTGAGAAGGCGGCGCAGAAAGCCGGCGCCCAGCAAAAAGCCGATGCGCCGGCGCCGGCCGACGGCAAGAAGGCGCGCGCTCGGCTGACCGCCAAGGAAAAAGCCCTGGTCCGCGAATTCGAGCGCAAGGAACTCTCGCCGCTGGAAGCCGAGGCACGTCGCTCGCGCTTGAAAAACCTCATCATGCTCGGCAAGGAGCGCGGTTATCTGACCTATGCCGAGGTCAACGACCATCTGCCCGACGACATGATGGACGCCGAGCAGATCGAAAACATCATCGGCATGATCAACGACATGGGGCTCAACGTCTACGACGAGGCGCCCGATGCCGAAACGCTGCTAATGTCGGACGCAACGCCGGCGGCCACCGATGAAGATGTCGTCGAGGAAGCCGAACGCGCGCTGACCACGGTCGATTCCGAATTCGGCCGCACCACCGACCCGGTGCGCATGTACATGCGCGAGATGGGTTCGGTCGAGCTGCTGACGCGCGAGGGCGAAATCGAAATCGCCAAGCGCATCGAAGACGGCCTCAAGCACATGATACAGGCGATCTCGGCCTGCCCGACGACCATCGCTGAAATTCTCGCGCTCGCCGACAAGATCGAGAAAGACGAAATCCGTGTCGACGACGTGGTCGACGGCCTGGTCGATCCGACCGCCGATGAACTGGCGGCCGAGGCGGACGAAGAAGAGGAAGAAGACGCCGACGACGAGGCGATCGAAGAAGAAGAAATGAGCGAGGAAGAGCAGGCTGCGGTGCAGACTGCCGACCTCTTGCGCCTCAAGGAAGAGTCGCTCAAGCGCTTCGCCGTCATCCGCAATCTTTACAACAAGATGCTGCGCGCGCTGGCCAAGGACGGCCCGCGCGCCAAGGCTTATCTGCAGGCGCGCGACCAGATTTCCAATGAGCTGACCAACATCCGCTTCGGTGCCAAGCAGGTCGAGTCGTTGTGCGACGGTCTGCGCAAACTCGTCGAGCGCGTGCGTTTGCACGAGCGTTCGATCATGGACCTGTGCATCAACAAGGCGAAGATGCCGCGCCAGCACTTCATCAAGGAATTCCCGGGCAAGGAAAGCAACATGCGCTGGGCCGCCAACGAAGTGGCGGCGGGCAAGCCGTGGAGCAGCACACTCGAGCGCTTTGTGCCGGGCATCGTCGAGCATCAGCAAAAGTTGATCGACCTGCAAAAATCGGTCGGCATCCCGATCAAGGATCTCAAGGAAATCAACCGCCAGATGACGACCGGCGAGGCGAAAGCCCGCCGCGCCAAGCGCGAGATGACCGAGGCCAACCTGCGCCTGGTGATTTCAATTGCGAAGAAATACACCAACCGCGGCTTGCAATTCCTCGATCTGATCCAGGAAGGCAACATCGGCCTGATGAAGGCGGTGGACAAGTTCGAATACCGCCGCGGTTACAAGTTCTCGACCTATGCAACATGGTGGATCCGCCAGGCGATCACGCGTTCGATCGCCGACCAGGCGCGCACCATCCGCATTCCGGTGCACATGATCGAAACGATCAACAAGATGAACCGCATCTCGCGCCAGATTCTGCAGGAAACCGGTTCGGAGCCGGACCCGGCATTGCTTGCCGAGAAAATGGAAATGCCGGAAGAGAAAATCCGCAAGATCCTCAAGATCTCGAAGGAACCGATCTCGATGGAAACGCCGATCGGCGACGACGACGATTCCCATCTCGGCGATTTCATCGAAGACCAGACCACGATGGCACCGTCGGACTCGGCCGTTTACGCGAGCCTGCGCGATGCCACCAAGGACGTGCTCGACACGCTGACGCCACGCGAAGCCAAGGTGCTGCGCATGCGCTTCGGCATCGAGATGAACACCGACCACACGCTCGAAGAAGTCGGCAAGCAGTTCGACGTCACGCGCGAACGCATCCGCCAGATCGAGGCCAAGGCGCTGCGCAAGCTGCGTCATCCGTCGCGTTCCGAGCGCTTGCGCAGCTTCCTCGATACCGAGAGCTGATCTCCGCCGTTCTGCACACCGCGCGCCGGTCACGGCGTGCGGTGCGGCGGCCACTTCCGATTGAGCCGGGGGCGCCATGTTGCTGAAACTGCTGCGCTCCTGTTTCCGGCCAGGTCCCGACCGCCTGATCAAGCGCGGCCTTGCGCTGCGCCAGCAGGGCGACCTGAGCGGCGCCGAGCGTGTGTTGCGCGAAGTTGTCGAAAAATTTCCGCGTGACGCGATCGCCGCCGTCAATCTGGCGCTGGTGCTGCTCGAACAAAACCATGCGGAAGCCGGCGCCGCCGAACTGCAGCGCGCGTTGTCGCTCGACCCGGGCAATGGCGCGGCGCACTACAATTTCGCCAATTTGCTGCGCGTGTCCGGCCGTCATGACGATGCGATCCGCCATTACCGGCAGGCCGCGCAGGCGCGACCGGTGATCGCGCTGGCACGGCAGGAGTTGATGTTTGCGTTGCTCGAATCCTGCGCATGGGACGAGGCGCAAGGCGAAGCCGATTTGCTGCGCGCGCAATGCAATGCCCAAGCGGATGGTTGGATGCGCGCAATCGCGCCGCTGACGGCGACCTATCTCGCTCTGGATACGGAGGCATGCAAACAGATCGCCGCCTGGCATGCGTCGGAGGCGGCGCATGGTTTGCAACCGGTGCCGCGGCCCGCAACATCGCGCGCGCCGGATGATGCGCCTATCCGCGTCGCTTATATTTCACCCGATTTTCGCGATCACCCGGTCGGGCAATTAATGAGCAGTGCGCTGCCTTTGCATGATCGCAGCCGCTTCAAGGTGTTCGCCTATTCGTCGGGATATGATGACCGCAGCGAGATCCGCTGCAGCATCGAGAACAACGTTGATCGATTTGTCGATATTGCCGCGATGAGCGATGCCGAGGCCGCCGCAACGATCGCCACCGACGGCGTGCAGGTATTGATCGATCTCTCCGGGCACACCACCGGCGGTCGTCTCGGTATCCTGGCGCGGCGGCCGGCGCCCGTGCAGGCGCACTATCTCGGTTACGCGGCAACTACCGGTGCTACCTACATTGATTACTTCATCGCGGACGCCGTTGCCACGCCGCCCGCACTGGCTGCTGCCTTCACCGAACAGCTTGCTTACGTTCCCGATTGTTTCATGCTGAGCGGGGGGGCACCCGCACCCGTCGCCGTCATGCCGACGCGCGCGTCGCAGGGCCTGCCTGAGAACGCCATGGTGTATTCGAATTTTGCCAACGCCTCCCGCATCACACGCGACGTGTTTGATTTGTGGATGAAAATTCTGCACGCGGTACCGGGCAGCGTGTTGTGGCTGGGGCAGTCGCGCGATGCAATCATCAGCAATCTGCGCGCCGATGCCGCGCGTTGCGGTGTCGATACGGCGCGGCTGGTATTCGCCGGCCGCGTGGCAGGCAAGTCCGAACATCTGGCGCGCATGGCGCTGGCGGACCTCTCGCTCGACACCATCGGCTGGCATGCCGGACATTCGACCACCAACGACACGCTGTGGGCGGGCGTGCCCGTGCTGACTGCCAGCGGACGCACCTTCGCCTCGCGCGTTGGTTGCAGTCTGCTCAGCGCCGCCGGCCTGCCCGAACTGATCGCGCGCGATGAAAACGACTATTTCGGTATCGCAACACGTCTCGGGCGCGATCGTGAGCAATGCGCGGCCTTGAAGCGAAAGCTCGCCAGCAACAAAAAAGACGCGTTGTTTTTCGACCAGCGCCGCATCGTTGCCGGACTTGAAGCGGTGTATGCCGTGATGTGGCGGCAACACCAGGCGGGCCTGCCGCCGCAGCAGATTGAAGCGCGCGAACACGCCGTTTAATTCGCCGCCAGAGCGGCTTCGAGCATCACGACGCAGCTATAATAACGACCGCGGGCCCTTAGCTCAGTTGGTTAGAGCAGCGGACTCATAATCCGTTGGTCCTCGGTTCAAGTCCGAGAGGGCCCACCAATTGCGCGTTCTCCGCCGCTGGATGCGACGGACCAACCATGAAAGTGCTGCATTTCGCGAGCGGCGAACATTGAAACCAAAAAGCCTGCTGGAAAACGATTTCATCGCGATCAAGCGATGCAAACACGGCCTGTTCATGTTCAATCGAAACGACCGCTTTATCGGGCGTTCGCTTGATTATTATGGCGAGTGGTGTGAATCGGAACTCGACCTGCTGCTGCGCTATTGCGGACGCGGCGATATCGTCGTTGATATCGGCGCGAACATCGGCAGCCACACAGTGCCGTTTGCAAAGGCCGTCGGTGCCAAGGGTGCGGTTTACGCCATGGAGCCGCAGCGGTTGCCATTTCAGTTGATGTGCGGCAATGCCGCGATCAACCGGCTGACGAACATCCACGCTTTGCAAAACGCGGCCGGCACCACTGCAGACCGCGCCCTGATTCCCGTGCTTTCATGGAACGAGCCGCATAATTTCGGCGGGGTTGCCGTCGGTGGCGAGGCTTTGTCCGGCGAAGCGATTGACGTTATTACGGTCGATTCGCTTGCGCTGCCATCCTGCCGTTTGATCAAGATCGATGTCGAGGGCATGGAACCCGACGTCCTCACCGGCGCGCGCGAGACGATCAAAAAATTCAGGCCGATATTGTTTGTGGAAAACAACACTACCGAGCATGCTGCGCGAACCATTGCCGCTGTCGCGCAGGCGGGATACCGCGCCTGGTGGCATCTGGGGCTGTATTTCAACAAGGCCAATTTTTTCCAGAACAAAGAGAATATTTTCGATGCCTTCAAACCGGAGGCGAACATGTTGTGTATGCCGGACGCAGGTGATCCCGGCGTGCCGGAGTTGATTGAATGTGTCGGTGCCGATGACAACTGGGAAAAGGCGCGGGATCGCGGGATCGCCTCGCGCAACCCGTTGTTTTTTCCGCAGGGCTAGCGAGGTTGGGGGATGCGCGTGTCGGCGCGAAAGGAGTACAGGATGAATGCTTTTCGAACAATCGTGCGATTCAATGCGTTGGGGTTGTTGCTCGCGTTCACGGCCGCGGCGGCAACGGCGGCCACCTATCCCGACAAACCGCTGCGCTGGGTGGTGCCCTCGGTGGCCGGCGGCGCCACCGATACTACGACACGTATCATCGCGCCCAAACTCGGTGAAGCACTCGGGCAAATGGTCGTGATTGAAAACAAGGGCGGCGCCAGCGGCAACATC
>JANXSE010000160.1 GCA_025356695.1 Betaproteobacteria bacterium | reverse complement strand
TGCACCGATGTCGCCGGCCGCACCGGGGCGGTTGTCGACAATCACCTGATGTCCCCAGCGCTCGCCGAGTTTCTGCGCGATCGCACGCGCTGTGATATCGGTGCCGCCGCCGGGCGAAAACGGCACCAGCAGGCGCACCGGCTTGATCGGAAAAGTCTGCGCCGATGCCGGCAGCGCCGCCGTCGCAACGGCAACGCCGAGCAGAACGATGGAGAGCTTCACGCGCCTAACGCACCAATGCCAGCAGCGTTCCGGCGTATTCCGAAGCCATTTCCGGCGTCAGATGTTCGGCGCGCGCTTGATAACGTTTGATGGTTTCGAGCACCAGGCGCGGCCGGCTGGCGAGCGTCGTTAGAAAGGCGTCAGCATCGGCCGCAAAACTCGCCTGCGGTATCACCTTGCTGGCGAGCCCGACCACCGCGGCGCGCTCGGCGCTGATTTTTTCCGCTGAATAGATCAGATACGTCAGTGCCTTGTTGTTGACCTTGCCGAGTGCGGCGCACATCGCCATCGTCGGCGGAATATCGTGTTCGATTTCCGGAAATGCAAAGCCGGCGTTCGCAGAAGCGAGCGTAATGTCGCAACCCACCGCGAGCGCGGCGCCGAAACCCAGCGCGTCGGCGTGCACCAGCGCCACCACCGGCACCGGAACGTCGGCAATCGCCTGATAGCTGCCGAGCACCGCACCCATCATCTTCACGCGTATTTCATACGGCGTCATGCCGGCACGCGATTCGCCCTTGCCGTCGCGGCCCTTGCAGAAATGCGCGCCGCGCGCTTCCAGCGCGACCACGTGAACAGCGGTGTCGGCCCCGAGTTCACGCAACAGGCGCGACAACTCGACCATCATGGCGCGCGTCATCGCATTGCCTTCGTCCGGGCGGTTGAGATCGACGCGTGCAATTGCGCCGTCGCGCCTGACCTTGAATTCGAAATCGCTCATGCATTCCCCTGTTTTTGATTGCGTCAAAATACATAACACCGTTCGGGCTGAGCCTGTCGAAGCCCGGCTTTCCGTCAACAAACGCCCTTCGACAAGCTCAGGGCAAACGGAATCGGTTTATCACTTTTTACGGAAAATCAATTGGTATCGCTGTCGGGATTGCCATTCTAAGCGTATCGCGGCAGCTGCGGCATCCGCGTGCGGCGGATCGTGGTAATGTAATCGCAAAACTGCCGCAGAGCAGCGCAACCTGGAGGAGCATTGATGCCAAAGCAACGCCTGCCGCGCCTGCGCCTGATGCTCGCACCGGGCACGCTGCACAGCCGCGGCAGCGATCGCATGGACTACACGCGCTACGGCCGCAGCGGCAAACCGCGCATGACCGGAGAGGAACTGCTGCCGACGCTGCCCGAACTTGCGGCACTCGCACACATCGACGTCGACGCTGGCAATCCGCATGAAATCGCCACCCACGACGAACTGCGCCGCCTCGCCGTCAAAATCGAAAAAATCCTCAAGGGTGACGAGATCGAGGGCATCATTTTCATTCAAGGCACCAACAGCCTCGAAGAAACCGCGTGGTTTCTCAATCTCACCGTGCGTAGCGACAAACCGATCGTTATCACCGGCGCGCAGCGACCGTATACGGCGTTGTCGGCCGATGGTCCGCTCAATCTGCTCAACGCTGTGCGCGTCGCCATCGCCGCTGAAACGCGCGGCAAAGGCGTGGTTGTCGTACTCAACGATGAAATCAACGCGGCGCGCGAAGTCACCAAAACCAATACCTATCGCTTGCAGACCTTTCGCAGCCGCAACACCGGTCTGCTCGGTTATGCCGATCCCGACCGCGTCGTCTATTACCGCGCGCCGCTGCGCCGCCATACGGTGCAGAGTGAATTCGATTTGAGCGTGGTCGAGCATATGCCGATTGTTGATGTGCTCTATGTACACACCGGTTGCCGCGCCGGGCTCGCCGAAGCGGCGCTGGCCGGCGGCGCACGCGGCATTGTGATTGCGGGCTCGGGCGCCGGCGCTACCGGCAATCTCGCCGCCGAAATCAACGCAATCGTTGAAGCAAAACGCGCTGTGATCGTGCAAAGTTCACGCGTCGGCGAAGGCCGCGTGCTGCGCGAAAACAACTGGAGCGAGCCGGGTATGGTCGCTGCTGATAATCTGCCGCCGCACAAGGCGGCGATATTGCTGTCGCTGGCACTCACCAAAACAGACAATCCAGACGAAATTCAAAAACTGTTCGACCTTTATTGAAAATGCGTGAGGAGTAAGTCCATGAGAACCGCCCTGTTCGCTGCTTTGCTTGTCTTCAATGCAAACGTTTTCGCACAACCGGCGTCTATACAGCGCCCGCCGGAACTGCCGGAACTCGCCTACAGCGCCGTGCCGGATGTTTTCAATCTGCCGGCCAATGCGAACTTCGGCTCAACTTCCGGTGTTGCCGTTAACTCCAAGGGCAACATCATCGTGCTCAATCGCGGCCCGCAACCGCTAATGGAATTCGATGCCGGCGGGAAATTCATCCGCGCGTTCGGCGAAGGCCTGTTCGCGCGCCCGCATGGTCTGCGCATAGACGCTGAAGACAACATCTGGGCAACCGACGGCGGCGACCATGTCGTCTACAAATTCAACCGCGAAGGCCGCATCCAGATGGTGCTCGGCCTAAAAGGCACCGCCGGCGAATGGCATCCGGTGACGCCGCTGCGACTGTTCACCGAACCGAACGACGTGGCGATTGCAGCCAACGGCGACATCTATGTGACGCAGGGCCACGGCGGCAAAGGCGAAAACCGCGTGCTGCGCTTCGATAAAAACGGCAATCACTTGAAGAGCTGGGGCAAACGCGGCAGCGGGCCTGGTGAATTCGATGCGCCGCACGGCGTTGCAGTCGATGCCAACGGCCTCGTCTATATCGCCGACCGCGGCAACAAACGCATCCAGATATTTGATGCCGACGGCAATTTCGTCAAGGAATGGCCGCTGTTCGGCACGCCCTGCGGACTTGTCATCAAGGACGGTAACGTCTGGCTCGCCAACGGTCATGCCGGCCAGATCGTGCAACTCGACATGAACGGCAAGGTTCTCGGCATCACCGGCTCGCAAGGCAAGGCGCCTGGCCAGTACGGCGAAGCGCATTTCATCGCGTTGACGGCGAAGAACGAAATCTATGTCGCCGACACACTCAACTGGCGCGTCACCAAGCTCGTCAAAAAATAATCGCGCAATATTCGAGGTATTGCGGCGAATGCGCGCTCGTGGCGCAGGCGCCTCGCCTGCGCCACACGTTCCACGAATACGCCACACAGTTAAATTGACCCTGGTCTAATTCGCGCGTGCAAACTATTGCTATGCCGCTGTCTTGACCGTGACATGGCTGGTCAGTTGCAGCGTAATGTCGCGCCGCACCTGATTGAAGTCGATTGCCGAAACATCGCGCGGCCGCGTCAGCGGCACGCGCGCATCGTTCTCGATACGCCCCGGCCCCGCGGTCATGACGACAATACGATCCGACAGCACCACCGCTTCTTCGACCGAGTGCGTGACGAAAATAATTGTGACTTTGGTGCGCGCCCAGATCTCGAGTAGTTCCTGCTGCAGTTTTTCGCGCGTCAACGCATCGAGCGCGCCGAACGGTTCATCCATCAGCAGCACTTCGCAATCATTGGCGAGCACGCGCGCAATCGCCACGCGCTGCTTCATGCCGCCGGATAACTGGCTCGGATAATAATCGGCGAACTTGGTCAGTCCGACCATCTCTGTATATTGCATCGACAGCTCGTCGAGTTTTTCTTTCGGCAGGCCGCGCTGGCGCGGCCCGAAACCGATGTTCTCTTTTACCGTCAGCCACGGGAAGAGCGCGAAGTCCTGAAACACCATGCCGCGTTCCGGCCCCGGCTCTGCAATCGGTGTGCCGTACATTTCAACTGCGCCCGCCGTCGCCGTTTCAAAACCGGCGATGATACGCAGCAGCGTTGATTTGCCGCAACCCGAAGCGCCGATCAGACAGATGAACTCGCCTTTGTTGATAGTCAGATTGACGTCGCGCAACGCTTCCACCGTTTGCTCGCCGATGGTAAAACGCTTGCTCAACCCTTTGACCGCGAGGATGGGTCTGGCACTGCGATGCGGCGCCGATTCGTGTTCGGTCTCAGACATTGTGTTGCGGACTCCAGCGCAGCAAACGGTTGTTGAGTACAACGATCATACGGTCGGTGACAAAACCGGCAACACCGATGACAATCATTCCGGCAATCACGAGGTCGGTGCGCGACAAAGTGCGCCCGTCCATGATGAGAGCGCCGAGGCCTTCGGGTACGCCGGTCATTTCACCCACCACGATCAATATCCACGAGAAGCCGTGACCGAGACGCAGCCCGTTGAAAATGGACGGCGTTGCCGCCGGCAGCACCACCTGACGGAACAGCGAACCGCCGGTGCAGCCAAGCATCGATGCCGCTTCAAAAAGTTTGTTATCAACGGAACGAACGCCAAAAGTCGTATTCAGCACGATCGGATAAAACGCGCCGAGAAAAACCAGAAATATCGCCGCGTTCGGCCCGAGTCCGAAGAAAATCATCGACAGCGGCAACCACGCGGTCACCGGTATCGGCCGCAGTATCTGCAGCGTCGGATCGATCAGGTTACGCACAAACGGAATACGCCCGACCATCAGACCGAGCGGAATGCCGACCAGTGCCGCGGCCAGAAAACCGCCGTAAACGCGTTGCACCGACTTCCACAGATGGACGTGCAGGGTTTTACTGAAAGCGTCGTCGTAGTAACCGCCGAACGCCAAATCATAGAGCATGATGCCGACGTCTTGCGGCAGCGGAATCAGCCGCGTGCCGGTGACGCGCACACCGATGTGCCAGGTCGCGAGCAGCGCGACCGGCACAATCAGCGGTATCAACCAGCGCTTGAGATTCCGCACCGGTTTTGCTTACTTCGTTTTCGCCAACGCACTGACAAAACTGGTATCGATGAATTTGCTGTAGTCGGGCAGCGCGCGTATCTGTTTCTTGTCGAGCATTTCCGAACCGTAGTACTTGGCGCGCGTCACCCAGTCGGCATCGGTGTTCCAGGTCAGTTCAACGTTGGGTGCGGCGATTTCGATAGTCGCTTTCGGCTGGCCGAGTTTCTGCACCGCCATGTCGACAAATGCCGCGCGGTTCGCCATCGCATATTCGGTGGCGCGGCGGTGGATAGTCAGGAACACCTTGACCAGTTCCGGATCGTTTTTGGTCATCAACTCGTGGGTAGTCATCACCATATTGACCGAGCCGGTCGGCGTGCTGTACGGATACTCGACGATCTTGCCGACACCCTTGGCGACGCTGATCGACGGCCCCGGTTCGGCGCCGACGAAAGCGTCAATGTCACCGCGCTCAAGTGCCGCCGGCATTTCGCTGAAGGCGACACGGATCGGCTGAATGTCCTTGATGCTCATGCCTTCCATTTTGAGGCGGTCAAGTATGACCACTTCCTGCGTCGAGCCCGGCAGGATCGCGACCTTCTTGCCCTTCAGATCCTTGATCGTGCTGATCCCCGAATTGATGCCGGAGACCACCGCCATGCCGCGATTGCATTGCGCGCCGATAATCACCACCGGTTCGCCGGCAGCGCCGCCGAGCGTAGCGGCGGCCAGCCCGTAGGTACCGAAATCGACCGAGCGCGTAACTACCGCATTCTTGCCATCGGTCGGTGTTTCAAACGGAATCACTTCGATCTTGTAGCCGGGCGGCGTAAATTTTTCGTAGAAGTACGGCGTGATGGCGTGGATCAACTTCAGCGTGCCGACCTTGATCACTTTGTCTGCCGACCATGCCGGCGCCGTCATACCCATTGCCATGACCGCTGCGGCACACAATGAAATTAGCAATGTTTTACCTTTAAGCACGGGGGTGTCTCCTGTCAGATCGTCCGGTTGCGGACGCACCCTCACCACTACGCAAGCAGCGTGCCATGACGAATCACGGGCTATAACGGGGCAGACATCGATCATTTGCCCGTTATTGGTGCGTCAAATAAGGTTGTGCACTTTATTAGAGCGGACGCACCTAAATGGAGATCAACTCGAGCAGGAGACGCGTCAACGCACCTTTTGGTTCGGCGAGTTGCTCAAGGATGGTGAAATGATTGCAGCCGTCGATGTGTAATGAGCGCCCCGGCAAACCGGCAGCCTCGCGCGCCTCTGCGTAGTCTGCGGACTGACGCTGCAGTTCAGGCAATTCAGCGCCGCCGTAAGCCAGCATCAGCGGCGTCGGCGCAATCGGCAATTGGCGCAACGGACTCAGGCCTTCGACATCGTCCGCGCTCAGGCCGAGTTTGTCATTCAAATAACACAGGCGCACCGGTTCAAGATCGTAGATGCCGCTAATGGCAAGCCCGCCGCGTACCGCCGGTTCGCCCGCGCACATCGCGGTCAGATGAGCGCCGGCCGACCAGCCGGAGACGTAAATGCGCGAGGCATCGCCGCCGTATTCCTGCGCATGCGCGGCCAGCCACGCAATCGCCGCGCGCGACTCGGCGACAATACCGGCGATCGTAGTCTCCGGCGCCAGCGTGTAGCCGATCAGCGCAACATGCACGCCATGCGCCAGCGGCCCCTTGGCCAGAAAGGAAAACGTTTCCTTGGCACGCATCTGCCAATAACCGCCGTGGATAAAAACCAGCAGCGGCGCGCCTTTTTCGCCGGCAAAATAGTCGATGCGGTTGCGCGGCGCCGCGCCGTAGCGCAAATCAAGGGCGGTGGCGCATTCGCGCCGCAGGCGTGCGCTGCGCGCGTCAAAATCTGCCAGCAGTTGCGCACTGTCTGCAACCGCCAGCGTATTGTTATAGGCGGCGTCCAGCGCCGCGCGGTCCATGCCGCGATACAGCTTGTTCAACTCGCCACTCCGTTCGCCGCAGATAAAATTCCGCCATTTGGCATGCGCATTGCTTACGACATGTACATTGTGCGATAAAGAACTTTATGCCCGTCCACTATAACCTTGCACTGCCGGCCGTGCGCGAACGGCTGCGCAAAGGCGAACTCACCCCAACCACACTCGCGCGCGACGTGCTTGCCGCCGCGGGCGATGGCGACCGCCATCGCGCCTGGATACACCGTCTGCCCGACGCCGCGGTCATGGCGCGCGCGCACGCACTCGAAACCGACCCGGCCGCCCGCGCGCTTCCGCTCTACGGCATTCCCTTCGCGGTTAAAGATAACATCGATGTGGCGGGTCTGCCGACCACTGCCGCCTGCCCTGCCTTCAGTTACATCGCGCCGCAATCCGCCACCGTAGTGCAGCGCCTGCTTGATGCCGGCGCCATGCTGATCGGCAAGACCAATCTCGATCAGTTCGCCACCGGTCTGGTCGGCGCGCGCTCGCCGTACGGCGTCTGCCTGAACGCTTTCGACACCAACTACATTTCCGGCGGTTCGAGCTCCGGCTCGGCCGTGGTGGTTGCGTTGAATCTCGTCAGCTTCGCGCTCGGCACCGATACCGCCGGCTCAGGGCGCGTACCGGCCGGGTTCAATAATATCGTCGGCCTCAAACCGACGCGCGGCCTGCTCAGCACCAGCGGCGTGGTGCCGGCCTGCCGCTCGCTCGACTGCGTGTCGATTTTTGCGCTGACTGCAGCCGACGCAGCAGATGTATTCGCAGTGACGCGCGCTTACGATGCCGCCGACGCGTACTCGCGCGCGCCGCAAGCATCATTGCATTTGCCGGCGGGCGGCTTCCGTTGCGGTGTGCCGCGCAAGGATCAGCTTGAATTCTGCGGTGACCGCGATAGCGCGCGCTTGTTTGAAGCCACGCTCAAACGCATCAGGCAAGCCGGCGGCACGCTGGTCGAAATCGACTATGCGCCGCTGCGCGAAACCGCCGCACTGTTGTATTCGGGCCCGTGGATTGCAGAACGCATGGCGGCAATCGGCGATTTTTTCAACGCGCATCAGGACGAAATGCTTCCGGTGACGCGCGATGTCATTGCCGGCGCGAAAAATTACTCGGCCACCGATACGTTCAAAGCAAGCTACCGGCTGGCTGCACTGAAGAAACTCGCCGCTGCGGAACTGACCCGCATCGACGTACTCGCCGTACCGACAGCGCCGACTATCTACACCGTGGCGCAGATCGCTAGCGAACCGCTCAAATTCAACGCCACGCTGGGCCTTTACACCAACTTCGTCAACCTGCTCGATCTTGCGGCCATCGCAGTGCCGGCCGGCATGCGCCAGGATGGATTACCCAACGGCGTGACCCTGATTGCAGCCGCACGCAGCGAACCGCTGCTGTGCGAACTCGGCGACCGCCTGCATCGTGCCTGCGATGTTCTCCTCGGCGCAACAAAATTTGCTCTGCCGCCGGCACCATCGAGCTGGCGCGACGACGCCGGTGATGCGATGGTGCGCGTTGCAGTCGTCGGCGCGCATCTCTCCGGCATGCCGCTCAACCGCCAGTTGAGCGAACGCGGTGCGCAACTCGAACGTGCCACGCGCACAGCACCCGACTACAAGTTTTACCTGTTGCCCGGGACCACGCCGCCCAAACCCGGTTTGGTGCGTTGTGCGGCCGGCGCAGGCCATCGCATTGATGTCGAGATCTGGCGTTTGCCGGTCAAGCACTACGGCAGTTTCGTCGTTGAAATTCCCGCCCCGCTCGGCATCGGCACATTAAAAATGGAAGACGGCAGCAGCGTACAGGGTTTTCTCTGTGAAGCTGCTGCCGTCGATGGCGCGCGCGATATTTCCGCCTTTGGCGGTTGGCGCGAATTCATCAAGGATAGTCAGCGCAACCGCTGAGTCTGGCTTCTCTCTGAGGCGCTCGCCTCAGCGGCCAAAATATCAGCATGGTATTTTTCTCAGTTACGCGCAATTGGCAGTTGTGGCGCAGGCGCCACGTACAATTCCGAGATTCCATCGCAAGCATCCTGTGCTAGCCGCTGATTCGCCGCGACATGTGCGTTGCAACACGCAACTTCCCGGTTTTTTCATGCTGCGACGCACACACTAATATGTTTGCCCTGCATCAACATTTCATCAATTCACGGGAGTATTCTGGTCGGCAAAACACGGCAGGGAATCGGGGAGAACACCACAGTCGGATTGCACAGAGGAGCGACGCGATGATTACCAACGCGATACGCAACGCCAATACCGAATATGAAGTGCTGTTGTTGCTGATCGACTACGTCGAAACCGCGCGCTCGCAAGAGCGTTTGCACTTTCTCTCCGTGCGCGCTGCCGAACTACCGTTGCAGGATGCCGCCGCCGTGCGTGTGCTACTGAAGGGCCTTTTGTTTGAACTCGATGCGGCTTCGCGCAACCTTGACGACTACACCCGCGATATCCTGCACGAAGCCTTGCATATTTTCGGCGCCGCGCTGGAAAAGATGCATGCCATCAGGTGCCGGCAGCAGGCGCGGCTCGCGGCCTGAGCGCCGCCCTACTGTCCACCACCTTCCGCCGCACAGCCGTCAGCGCGCCAGCGCAGCATACCGCCCGACAGATTGGCGACTTCGCCGAAGCCCGCTTTTTGCAACATCGTTACCGCCTGCGCCGAGCGCGCGCCCGAACGGCACACCGTAACCACTGGTTTTTCGCGGCTGATCTCGCCGCAGCGCTGCGCGAGTTGTCCGAGCGGAATCAGTTTCGCGCCGGCGATATGGCCGAGCGCACCGTTGAACTCGGTGGCCTCGCGCACATCGACAACCTCAACGCGTTCGCCGAGTTCTTCCAGCGCCTGCGGCTGAATTTCCCAGATGCCGCCAAACGTAAAGGTCAGATGCCCCCACTGCGGTTCGGCCATATCCGGCAAGCTGCCCTCGGGACGCCCGCACTGCAGATTGGCCGGTACCGCGATATCCATTTTCTTCGGATGCGGCAGACCGAGATTATTCATATAGCCGGTAAAATCCTCGACGCTGACGTCGCCGCCCAGACGCGGGTTGTAGCGCCGCTCTTCCTCCACACTGGTAACCATCAAGCCGCGATAGTCGTGCGCCGGATAGAGCAGGCAGGCTGCCGGTAATGAAAAAATCTGCTCGCGCACCGAACGGAACATTGCACCTGCATCGCCCTGCTGGAAATCGGTGCGCCCGCTGCCGCGGATCAGCATGCAGTCGCCGGTAAACGCCATCGACTGATCGTCAAGCACGAAAGTCATGCAACCGCCGGTGTGCCCGGGGGTTGCGCGCGCTTCGAGCCGGCGCGTACCGAACTGCACCTGCTCGCCGTGTTGCAGCAAGCGGTCGGCCCCCGCCGCGCCGCTCACCGCCGCAAGCGCGATGCTGCTGCCGAGTTTTTGTTTGAGCAGCCACGCCCCGGTGACATGATCGGCGTGCACATGCGTTTCCAGCGTCCACATCAACTTGAGTTCCAGTTCGTTGACGAGGGCAGCGTCGCGATGCACCTGCTCGAACACCGGATCGATCAGCAGCGCCTCTTTGCTGCGGCTGTCACCGAGCAGATAGGTATAAGTCGAAGATGGCGCGTCGAACAGCTGGCGGAAGATCAGCATATCGTCTCCATTCAACACGCTTTCACCATCGCCGCGATCTGCGTGAAATCACCGTCGGTCGGCATCACGAAAAGGCAAGCACCGTCGCTCCGCGACGCCCAGATTTCGCCGATGGCGCGCTTCTCTCCGGCATCGTCGCCGCTGTAGCGATCCTTGCCCTTGTATTCCACCACCAGCACGCGACCGTCTTCCAATTGGCAGACAAAATCCGGATAAAACCAGTCCGTCGAAGTCTGCAACCGGAACGAAGACGGTTTGCGCACCAGATTGCGTACCCAGAAGCGAATCTCCGGCAGGCCGTCGAGAGTTTGTGCGCATTTGAATTCTTCAGTGAGCAATCCCCCTGGCGTTTTCTCGCGCAACTCGCCAGGCTTTGCGCCGAAATAATGTTTCTTGAACTGATATGCGCCTTCATAAAGCCAGCCCGGCTCATACATCATCGTGCGGAAATTGATCGAACGCTCCGCATCAACCGCCAGCGCCGAACCCGGCAACAGCAATTGCGTGAATGCGGCCTTGCGTTCGTGATCGCGATGTTCACGAATGCGGCGCTCGATTTCTTCGCGCAAGCGAAAACGGTCGAGCGCCAGCACAGCGAGGTCGTCAATCGCATACTTCGTCATCAGTCCACGCAAAGCATTGCGCAAAAAGACTGCCGACTCGCCGCCCGGAATATCGCGGTGATCGATATGCCGGTCGAGCCAAACGATCAGCATGTCGAGCGTCCAGTCGCCATGACCGCCGAGATCCAGCACCTGCTGGTGCAGCATGCTGACAAAATCCATTTCCTGCGGCTGCCGCGCCACATTGGATTGAACTTCACCTTTTGCGCCGATATCGATATAGCCCGCTTCCAATGACGGCCGCGAGCGCGGGTCGTAGCCCGACGACAGCGCAGCGTCCTTCTCGCTCAGCTTCCACGGATGTTCGAGCAGAAAGGTATCGTCGAATTCGAACAACGATTGGTCCTCGCGCACGCTCAACAGCGGCACCATAAAGTCGATGTTCTGCTCGTACGGCGACGGCGCGCGCGCCTGCCCGCTGCCGCCGAAAGCCTGTTCCGCCGCACGCACCGCTTCGACTGCCGCCGCCACGCTTGCTTTCGCTTCAGACGTCGTCACGCAGGTTTGCAAGAGCGCCGTTTCATTCGCATCGAGCGGCACGACTACGGTCACCACACCCTTCTCTGTATCGACGCGTACCTTGCCCGGCAATTTGGCCAAAACTGTTCTTACGTTCGCCGCGTCGATGTTTTGCGGCGCCACGCTGACCGTCTGCGCCTGCAAACCGAGCGGCATGGTACCCGCCGGCACCGGAATAATGATGCGGCTCGCCTCGGCAGCGCTGAAGCCGTTGCTTTCGAGCGCCTCGCGCAATTCCTGCAATACCTCGGGCAGCGACGGCGACACCGAGAACGCATACGCGCAATTCAGATCGGCATGCTGCTTCGCCTGCGCATTGGGCAGACGCAGAATACGACCGACGATTTGTTCGATCGCCGTCGCCGAGCGCGTTTCGCGCAGGCTGCACAGCACATAGGCGAACGGGCAATCCCAACCCTCGCGCAGTTTCTGCACGGTAATGATGAATTTCACCGGGCATTTCGGCGACGCAATGTCGTTGATGTTTTTCAGCTCGTCGAGCGTGCCGACCGAAATGACGACTTCCTCTTTCGTCAGTCCGAATTCCTTGATCAATCGTTCGCGCAAAGGCACGCAGGCATCGACGCGCTCAGCCTGCAATAGCATGATCGGGCGCAGGTACTCGCCGGTCTGCTGCGCTTCGGTCGCCGCCAGTTTTTCCAGATCGCCGCGCAGTGAAATCGCATCGGCTAACAGTTGATCGCGTTGACTCGGGTGCCGTG
>JANXSE010000363.1 GCA_025356695.1 Betaproteobacteria bacterium | reverse complement strand
GCCGTGCCGGGCATTGTGCTGGCGACCATCTTTGTCACTTTTCCGTTTGTCGCGCGCGAATTGATTCCGCTGATGGAAGCGCAGGGCAGGGAAGAGGAGGAGGCCGCCATTGTGCTCGGCGCCAGCGGCTGGCAGACGTTCTGGCGGGTGACGCTGCCGAATATCAAATGGGGTCTGCTCTACGGCGTGATTCTGTGCAATGCGCGCGCGATGGGCGAATTCGGCGCGGTGTCGGTGGTGTCCGGTCATGTGCGCGGTCTCACCAACACGATGCCGTTGCATGTCGAAATTCTCTATAACGAATATAACTTCACCGCAGCGTTTGCGGTGGCGTCATTGCTGGCGCTGCTGGCACTGGTGACGCTGGCGGCGAAGTCGCTGATCGAATGGCAGGCCGGTGATTACACAAAGAGGAAGGCATCATGAGTATTGAAGCACGCAACATCACGCGCGCATTCGGCAGCTTTGTTGCCGTGAACGATGTGAGCATCGAAGTCGCCAGCGGCGAACTGGTTGCCTTGCTCGGGCCGTCGGGCTCGGGCAAGACGACGCTGCTGCGCATTATTGCAGGGTTCGAAACCGCCGACCAGGGCCGCATATTTTTCCAGGGTGAAGATGCGACTGACAGCGACGTCGGCGAGCGGCAGGTCGGTTTCGTGTTTCAGCATTACGCGTTGTTCCGCCATATGACGGTGTATGAAAACGTCGCCTTCGGCCTGCGCGTCAGGCCGCGGCGTAGCCGTCCGTCGGATGCGGCAATCCGCGACAAGGTGATGTCGCTGCTGAAACTTGTGCAACTCGACTGGCTGGCAGGGCATTATCCTAGCCAACTGTCGGGCGGGCAGCGCCAGCGCATCGCTTTGGCGCGCGCACTGGCCGTCGAGCCGAAGGTGTTGCTGCTCGACGAACCGTTCGGGGCGCTCGACGCCAAAGTGCGCAAGGAGCTGCGCGCCTGGCTGCGACGCCTGCACGATGATCTTCACGTCACCAGTTTGTTCGTTACCCACGATCAGGAAGAAGCGCTTGAAGTGGCCGATCGCGTGATCGTGATGAACGAAGGGCGCGTCGAACAAGTTGGCACGCCGGCCGAGGTTTACGATCATCCGGCCACGCCGTTCGTCTATCAGTTTCTCGGTGACGTCAATCTGTTTCACGGCCGCGTGCACAACGGCCATGCGCGCATCGGCGACCGCACGGTTGCCGTGCCGGAGGGCGCGATTCTCACGGATGATGCTGCGACCTTTTACGTCAGGCCGCACGATATCGAGATACTGGCCGCCAATGATGCGGAAGATACCTTGAAGGCGGTGGTCCGGCAGTGTTCGGCGATCGGTCCGCGCGTGCGCGTTCATCTGCAGCGTGTCGATGGCGGCGAAACGATACAGGCGGAGATCAACAAAGAGCGTTTTCTCGAACTCGGCATCGGCAACGGCGACCGCGTGGCGTTTCGTCCGCGCAGACACCACGTATTCGGTTGATCCGGTGCCGCGCCGGATCTTGCACTGATGCCCTGAAATTTATTGCGCTGTGCGCGCACACTCGCTGCCGGTCGTGACATCATCGGCCTATGTGCGGACGTTTTTCATTACACGCGACTCCCGAAGTCATTGCCATCACGTTCAAGCTCGGTAAAAAAAACGAGTGGAGCGCGCGCTATAACATCACGCCGTCGAGCAATATATTGATCGTGCGCGAAGACCCGGCGCAGGGGCGCGTCGCCGAACTGTTCAAATGGGGTTTGATACCGGGTTGGGCAAAGGACGCGGCGATCGGTAACAAACTCGCCAACGCGCGCGGCGAAACGGTCGATGAAAAACCGTCGTTCCGCAACGCGTTCAAGCGTTCGCGCTGCCTGATTCCGGCGAGTGGTTTCTACGAATGGAAAAGCGTCGCCGGCCGCAGGCAGCCTTATTACATGCATCCGCTCAATGCGCCGCTGTTTGCAATTGCCGGCATCACCGAACGCTGGCAGGGCCCCGATGGCGTGATAGAGACCTGCGCCATCATTACCACCGGACCGAACGGCGTGATGTGCAACATTCACGACCGCATGCCGGTGATACTCGATGCGTGCGATCACGACGCGTGGCTCGATCCTGCGAATCAGTCAGTGCCGGCGCTCAAGCAATTGATCCAGCCCTGCGCCGACACGACGATGGCCGCCTATGCGGTAAGCACGCGCGTGAATGCGCCAAAGAATGACGACGCTGAGTTGATCGAGCCTATCGAATCAGGGGCTTAGCGTAATAGTTGCCGGGCGCTGTTTGGTGTGTATAATCACACTGGTGTTAATAAAAACACTAGTCGATTAATCACCCGGTGCTCCATGGAAGAACTGACCTCCCGCCAGAACCAGCTGCTGCGTTTCATTCAGGAACGCATACGCGCCAACGGTTATCCGCCGACGCAGGCCGAGATTGCGGCGAACTTCGGTTTTCGTTCGGCCACGGCGGCACGCAATCATCTGCTGGCCCTCGCGCGCAAAGGTGCGATCGAACGCATCGACAGCGCTTCGCGCGGCATTCGCGTCAAACAGGCTGATCCGCATGCCGCCGGTTATCAGGCTGAGCTGCCGCTGATCGGGCGTGTCGCCGCCGGCAGCCCGATCATGAGCGAAGAAAATATCGAACGGCAGGTGCGCGTCGATCCGGCGATGTTCAAGCCGCATGCCGATTATCTGTTGAAGGTGCGCGGCATGAGCATGCGCGACGCTGCCATACTCGACGGCGATTACATTGCAGTGCATAAAACGCAAGAAGCGCGCGCCGGCCAGATTGTGGTGGCGCGGCTGTACGACGAAGTCACGGTCAAGCGTTTTCAGCGGCACGGTCATCAGGTTGAACTCATCGCCGAGAACCCTGCGTTCAAACCGATCGTGGTGGACCTGCGTCGTGATGAACTCACGATCGAAGGCATTTGCGTCGGTGTAATCCGCGCCGGTCATACCTGATGAATGCATTGTCTGCATTGTTGTCGCATCCGGCGATCTGGCGCGGCCATCAGTTGGGCCGTGTGACGACGCCGAGCGTGCCGAGCGGTTACGCCGGGCTTGATGCCGAGTTGCCGGGGGGCGGCTGGCCGACCGCGGCGCTGACGGAAATTCTTGCGCAGTACGAAGGCATCGGTGAGTTGCGTGTGCTGGGTCATGCGCTCGCCAATCTCGCAGCGCAGGGGCGCTGGCTGGCGTGGATCGCGCCGCCCTATCTGCCGTACGCACCGGCGCTGGCTGCGGCCGGCATCGATCTCTCGCATCTCCTGATGATACGCACGCGTTCGCCGCGTGAAACGCTATGGGCGTTCGAGCAGGCGCTGCGCTCACAGACCTGCGGTGCGGTGCTGGCGTGGCCCGAACGTATTGACTACACCGAACTGCGTCGCCTGCAACTTGCCGCTGAGGGTAGTTCAACCATTGCTGTGTTGTTTCGTCCGCCGCGCTGTGCGGCGGAATCGACGCCGGCGGCGTTGCGCCTGAATCTCTACACGCAAAACGGCGGGCTGGCGGCGCGTATTTTAAAACGGCGCGGCGGCGTGTTGAGCAGCCCGATCATGCTGACGCCGCAGGTGCCGGTTGAACAAAAAACTTTTATTGAACCAAATGGAGCAAGCCATGTTATGGATCGCATTGCATTTCCCGCACTTGCCGCTCGAAGCATTCGCGCAGGCGTCAGCGTCAACTGAAGCGCATGCGGTCGCCGAGGGCGGGCGCGTGCTGGTGAGCAACGAGCGCGCGGCGGTGCGTGGCGCGCGCATCGGCATGAGTATTGCCGCGGCCTGTGCGCTGGTGCCAGATCTTGTTTATCGTCAGCGCGATGCGACAGCAGAGCGTATTGCACTCGATCAACTTGCAGCGTGGGCGCTGCAGTTCACGTCCGGTGTCTCATTGCAGTCGCCGTCCGGGCTGCTGCTCGAAATCGAAGGCAGCCTCAAACTCTTCGGCGGCATCAAACCCATATTGGCGATGATCCGGCGCGGCGCTGCCGACATGGGCTACACGTTGTCGCTTGCCTGTGCGCCGACGGTGGCGGCGGCATGGCTGCTGGCGCGCGCCGGCAGCGAAAAAATTGTCAGTTGCAAACGCATGATCGAATCCGAAATTGCGCCGCTGCCGGTGAAGGCGCTCGACTGCGATACCAAAACGCTGGAGACGCTGGCTGCGATCGGCGTCAAAACTGTCGGTGCCGCATTGAAACTGCCGCGTGACGGTGCGACGCGCCGTTTCGGTCCGCAATTTCTCGAACAGCTCGATCGCGCACTCGGCACGCGGCCCGAGGCGCGGTGTTTTTTCACGCCGGCGGAAAAATTTTCCTCGAAACTTGATCTCGGCACCAAAGTGGAACATGCCGAAGCCCTGCTGTTCTCGGTGCAGCGCATGCTCACACAGTTAGCAGGTTATCTCGGCGGTCGCTGCGGCAGCGTGCAACATTTCAAGCTGCTGCTGACGCATGAGGATCGTGCGCCGACCGTGCTTGAAACCGGACTGGCGACGCCGACACGCGACCCGGGCCGCTTCATCGCCGTGGTGCGCGAACAACTTGCGGCGCTCAAGCTTGCCGCGCCGGTTGTGCAGTTGGCGCTTGAAGCCGATGAAATACTCGTGCTTGCCGGCGAAAACAAAACGCTGTTCGCCGAGATTGCCGATCGTTCCGCCGATTGGGCGAAGCTGATCGAACGCTTGAGCGCGCGGCTTGGTAGCGAAGCGGTGCAGTCGCTTTCACCGCGCGCAGAACATCGTCCCGAGCACGCCTGGCAGCGCGCCGCACCCGGTGCGCGTCCACTGCAGGTGACGCCGCGTCCGCGCCCGTTGTGGCTGCTGCGCGAACCGCGCCCGCTCAAACAGGTGGCGGAAAAACCTTATAGCGAGAACGGCCCGCTGGCGATTGTCGCCGGGCCTGAGCGCATCGAGTCCGGCTGGTGGGACGGCGGCGACGTCAAACGCGATTACTTCGTCGCGCAGACCGCCGAGCGTTCAACCGTGTGGGTGTACCGCGAGCGGCGCCGGCCCGGCGGCTGGTATTTACACGGTATCTTTGGTTAGTTGGCAGACGTAGCCCGGAAGGAGCGTAGCGTAATTCAGGGAGCTAATTACGTTTCATTCCGACCGGGCTGCTGAGCTGTTTTGATTTTCCCGCGCCGCCTTTGCAAAGTGTTTTCCGGTGTTTGCCGCATTACCCGACTATGCCGAACTGCATTGCGTGAGCAATTTCAGTTTTTTGCGCGGCGCTTCGCATCCGGAAGAACTCGTTGAACGTGCGGCCGCGCTCGGTTACGCGGCGCTGGCGATTACCGATGAATGTTCGTTCGCCGGTGTAGTGCGCGCCCACGTCGCGGCCAAACAGCACAAGCTGAAACTGATTATCGGCTCGGAGTTTCAGCTTGAACGCGGGCCGAAGATCGTTCTGCTGGCGACCGATCGCGACGCCTACGGTAATCTCTCGCAACTGATTACCACGGCGCGCCGCCGCAGCGCGAAAGGCGAGTATTGCCTCGAGTGGGACGATCTTGGTCTGGCAGGCGGGTGTTTGAGTATATTAATTCCGCCGGTGGTACGGATCGACGCCATAACAGAGCTCACGCACGCGCAACGTCTGCGCGAATATTTTTCCGGCCGCGTCTGGCTGGCAGTAGAACTGTTGTGCGGGCCCGACGACCGCGCGCGGCTGACGCAATTGCGCGAGCTCGGCGCTGCCGCGCATCTGCCGCTGGTGGCGGCGGGGGACGTGCACATGCACGTGCGTTCGCGCCGCCCGCTGCAGGATACATTGACGGCAATCCGCATCGGCACACCGGTAGCCGGGGCGCAATATGCTTTGCATGCGAACGCCGAGCGCCATTTGCGTATGCGCATGCGGCTGGCGCAGATTTACCCGCCGGAATTGCTGGCCGAAACCGTGCACATTGCCGCGCGTTGCGATTTTTCGCTCGATTCCCTGCGTTACGAATATCCGGAGGAGGTGGTGCCGGCAGGGCACACGCCGGCATCGTATCTGCGCGCACTGACCGAAGAGGGGTTGCGCCGGCGTTATCCGCGCGGCGCACTACACGATGTGCGCGCGCAAGTCGAGAGCGAACTCAGGCTGATCGCTGAGCTTGGCTACGAGCCGTACTTTCTGACCGTCTACGACATCGTTGCGTTTGCACGTGCCAACAATATTCTCTGCCAGGGCCGCGGCTCGGCCGCCAATTCGACGGTTTGTTACGCGCTCGGCATCACCGAGGTCGATCCGTCGCGCATGAGCGTGCTGTTCGAGCGTTTCATTTCGCGCGAGCGCAACGAGCCGCCGGATATTGACGTCGATTTTGAACATCAGCGGCGCGAAGAGGTAATCCAGTATCTCTACAGGAAATACGGCCGCGATCGCGCTGCGCTAACCGCTACCGTCATCAGCTATCGCACGCGCAGTGCCATCCGCGATGTGGGCAAGGCACTGGGTTTCGATCTTGCACAGGTCGAACATATCGGTAAATCGTTTGCCTGGTGGGATAGCAGAGAGGTGTTGACGCAGCGATTAAGCGAAGCGGGTTTCGATCCGGAGAGCATGCGTGTGCAGCAGCTGGTCGAACTGGCGCGCATATTGATCGGCTTTCCGCGCCATCTGTCGCAGCACACTGGCGGCTTCGTGTTTGCGCGCGGCCTGTTGTCGCGGCTGGTGCCGATCGAAAACGCGGCGATGCCCGATCGTTCCGTGATTCAGTGGGACAAGGACGATCTCGATGCGCTGGGGCTCCTCAAGGTTGATGTGCTGGCCCTCGGCATGCTGTCGGCGATCCGGCGCGCTTTCGATATGATCAGTCAGCGCCGCGGTGTGCCGTTCGCCATGGCTGACGTGCCGGCCGAAGATGCTGCAGTTTATAAAATGATACAGCGTGCCGATACGATTGGCGTATTCCAGATCGAATCGCGCGCGCAGATGAGTATGCTGCCGCGCTTGCGGCCCGCGGAATTTTACGACCTCGTCATCGAGGTTGCGATCGTGCGGCCGGGGCCGATCCAGGGCGGTATGGTGCATCCCTATCTGCGCCGGCGCCAGGGCATAGAGCCGGTGTCTTATCCAAGCGAAGCAGTGAGTAGTGTGTTGAAGCGCACGCTCGGCGTGCCGATTTTTCAGGAACAGGTCATGCAGCTCGCGGTGGTGGCGGCCGGTTTCACGCCCGGTGAGTCCGATCATCTGCGCCGCTCGATGGCGGCATGGAAACGCAAAGGCGGGCTTGAACATCTTGAAGAGCGCCTGGTCTCCGGCATGCTGGCACGCCACTACACGCGCGAATTTGCCGAACAGATATATCGCCAGATTCTCGGTTTTGGCGAATATGGTTTTCCGGAATCGCACGCGGCGAGTTTCGCCCTGCTCGTCTACATCTCGGCGTGGATCAAGCATCACGAGCCGGCGGCGTTTCTCGCTGCACTGCTCAACAGCCAGCCGATGGGTTTTTACGCGCCGTCGCAGCTCGTGCAGGACGCACGCCGCCACGGTGTTGAGGTGCGCGCGGTCGATATTGTTGTCAGTGACTGGGATTGCACACTCGAAGGCGAGCCGCCGGCAGTACGGCTCGGGTTGCGCGTGGTGCATGGTTTTATCGCTGCGGCGGCAGAGCGTATAGTCGACGCGCGTGCGCAGCGCGCGTTCGAGTCGACGGTCGATCTGGCGCGCCGCGCCTCGCTCAACCGGTATGAGTTGAAATTGCTGGCGGCGGCCGGCGCCTTGCGTCAGCTTGCGGCGCACCGCCGCGACGCGCACTGGCAGGTCGTCGGCGTTGAACGTGCCACACCCTTGCTGGCGCAAGCGCCGCTGCGCGAAACCGCGCCGGCGTTCGCGCCAGCGTCGGAAGGCGAGGAACTGGTCGCCGATTACGCCAGTACCGGTTTGACGCTCGGCCGTCATCCGCTGGCGTTGTTGCGCGAGCGCCTCAAACGCCTGCGTTTTGTCACCGCCGCCGAATTGCGCAATATGCCGCACGGCCGGCCGGTGCATGCCGCCGGCATCGTTACCGGGCGCCAGCGCCCCGACACCGCTTCGGGGGTCGTCTTCGTCACGCTCGAAGACGAAACCGGCAACGTGAGTGTGGTGGTGTGGCGCGATGTCGGCGAGCGCCAGCGCCGTGAACTGCTGGGCGCCCGTTTGCTCGGCGTGCACGGCATCCTCGAGCGCGACGGCGAGGTGGTGCATCTGATTGCCGGACGGCTCACTGATCACAGCCCGTTGCTGGGGCAACTTTCGATATTGAGTCGGGATTTTCACTAAAAAATGATTTTGATTGCCCGAACGCTGTACCCTCGTTAGGATACGGAAATAACAAAAAGGATCCCGCAAGCGGATCCGGTGAGTCCAATAAAAAATCAGCAAACGGACGCCAGCGGAGGAACAATGGCCAGGAAGTTGCCGGAAGTCGACGTATTGATCGTTGGTCTGGGTTGGACCGGCGGCATTCTGGCGAAAGAATTGTCGGCTGCGGGCCTCAAAGTCGTCGCACTTGAGCGCGGCGCGATGCGCGCGGCGGAAAAAGATTTCACGGTGCCGCTGATCCGCGACGAATTGCGCTTTACCTCGCACAACGCAATGGCGCAGAACGTCGCGCGCGATACGCTCACCATTCGCAACAATCCGTCGCAGGAGGCGTTGCCGATGCGGCGTTTAGGCTCCTTTATTCCCGGCGAAGGCGTTGGCGGTGCGGGATTGCACTGGAACGGTCAGACCTGGCGCTGGACCGACATGGAATTGCGCATCCGCTCCATGTATGAAGAGCGCTACGGCAAAAAATATATCCCGGACGACATGACGATCCAGGACTGGGGCATCAGCTACGCCGAACTCGAACCGTATTACGACAAATTCGAATACACCGCGGGTGTCTCAGGCAAGGCAGGCAATATCAAAGGCCAGATTCAGGCGGGCGGCAATCCGTTCGAGGCGCCGCGCGCGCGCGACTATCCACTGCCGCCGCTCAACCAGAGTCTTGCCTGCGACATGTTTTCGACGGCGGCGAAAAACGCCGGCTATCACCCGTTTCCGCGGCCGACGGCAAATGCATCGCGCGCGTACGTCAACCCGGACGGTTCGCAGCTCGGCGCCTGCGAGTACTGCGGCTTCTGCGAGCGCTTCGGTTGCGAGGCTAATGCCAAGGGCAGTCCGCTGACGACGGTGATTCCGATTGCGTTGCGCAATCCGAATTTCGAGCTGCGCACGCATGCGTGGGTGACCAGGGTCATCAAGGATTCGAGTGGCAAGCGTGTTACTGGTGTTACTTATACGAACGTGTTGAACGGCGAAGAGTTCGAGCAACCGGCCCGCATGGTAATGCTGTGCGCCTATACGTTCAACAACGTGCATCTGATGCTGCTGTCAGGCATCGGTAAGCCCTATGATCCGGTCAACCAGACCGGCGTCATCGGCAAGAACTATTGCTATCAGACGGCGGCCGGCGCCACCTTGTTCTTCGAGGGCAGAAACTTCAACCCGTTCATGGCGACCGGCGGGCTCAACGTAACCTGCGACGATTTTTACACCAACTGGGATTACGACCGCGGCCCGCTCGGTTACGTCGGCGGAACCCATTTCTTCGGCGGCATGTTTCATGGCCGGCCGATCGCCTATCGGCCGATGCCCGCGGGCACGCCGCAGTGGGGCACGCAATGGAAGGCGGCATCTGCCAAGTGGTACAACAGTGCGATGACCATCAGTTCAAGCGGCAGCGTGATGGCGAACCGCTATAACTATTTTGATCTCGACCCGACCTATCGCAATCCCTTCGGGCAACCGCTGATGCGCATGACCTTCGATTACAAGGCGAATGAGCACAAGGTCGGGCAGCATGCGGCGCAAATCGTCAACGACCTTGCCAAATCGATGAACCCGACAACGATGAATCCGGCCGTCGCGCGCACCGAACCGTGGTCGGTAGTGCCGTATCAAAGCACGCACAACACCGGCGGCACGATCATGGGCACCAACCCGGGCAACAGCGCTGTCAACAAATATTGCCAGAGCTGGGACTGCGAGAATCTGTTCGTAATGGGCGCGAGCCTGTTTTCACATAACTCGGCCTACAACCCGACCGGACCGGTCGGTGCGCTGACCTACTGGGCGGCCGACGCGATCAAAAACAAGTATCTGAAAAATTCCGGCTTGCTGGTGTAGTGCCGCGCAACACATCGTCAAATATCGAGACAGAAATTTCCGGTTAATTACTTCAGCATCACTTACATGAGCTAAGACGGAGATCATCATGGCAAAAGTTCTCAAAGAAGTAGATGTCGTCATCATCGGGCTTGGCTGGACCGGCGGCATTCTTGCCAAGGAACTGAGCGAAGCCGGAATGAAAGTTGTGGCGCTCGAGCGCGGCGCGATGCGCACGCCCGAGCAGGATTTTTCGTTGCCGCGCATCCGCGACGAACTGCGATATTCATCGCGCAACGATCTGATGATGAACACCCAGCGCGATACGCTGACCATCCGCAACAATCCGTCGCAGGACGCGTTGCCGATGCGCCGTATGGGTTCGTTCCTGCCGGGCGAAGGGGTTGGCGGTGCCGGCGCGCACTGGAACGGCGTCACCTGGCGCTGGAACGACACCGAATTCAAAATCCGTTCGCGCTACGAAGAGCGTTACGGCAAAAAATTCATCCCGGACGACATGACGATCCAGGACTGGGGCATCAGCTACGCCGAGCTCGAGCCGTATTATGAGAAATTCGAATATACCGCGGGGGTCTCGGGCAAGGCCGGCAACCTCAAGGGCCAGATTCAGGAAGGCGGCAATCCGTTCGAAGGACCGCGCGCAAAAGAGTATCCACTGCCGCCGCTCAATCAAAGTCTCGCCTGCGACATGTTTACGACCGCGGCGAAGAATGCCGGCTATCACCCGTTTCCGCGGCCGGTGGCTAACGCCTCGCGCGCTTACACCAATCCTGACGGTTCAAAATTCGGCGCCTGTACGTATTGCGGCTTCTGCGAACGCTTCGGCTGCGAAACCAACGCCAAGGGCAGTCCGCTGATCACGGTCATTCCGATCGCGATGCGCAATCCGAATTTTGAATTGCGCACGCACGCATGGGTGACCAAGATATTGAAAGACCCGAGCGGCAAACGCGTCACCGGCGTGACCTACACCAATGTGCTCAACGGCGAAGAGTTCGAACAACCGGCCGGTATGGTCGTGCTCTCTGCTTATGCGATCAACAACGTGCACATCATGTTGTTGTCGGGCATTGGCAAGCCGTATGATCCGGTCAGCCAGACCGGTGTTGTCGGAAAAAACTACTGCTACCAGACGGGTGCGGCGGCGCAGCTGTTCTTCGATGGCAAGTATTTCAATCCGTTCATGGGCACCGGCGGCCTCAATGTTGGTGCAGACGATTTTCATTACGACTGGAACTTCGATCGCGGACCACACGGCTTCGTCGGCGGTTTCAGTGTCGGCGGCGGCATGACGCACGGCCGGCCGATGAGTTATCGCCCGATGCCCGCTGGCACGCCGCAGTGGGGTAGTGCATGGAAGGCGGCCAGCGCCAAGTGGTACAACAGCGCGATGACCATCAGTTCGAGCGGCAGCGTGATGGCGAACCGCTATAACTATTACGAGCTCGATCCGAATTACCGCAACGCCTTTGGTCTGCCGCTTATGCGCATGACTTTCGATTACAAGGCGAACGAGCACAAGATGGGTCAGCATACGGCGAATGTGATCAACAATCTTGCCAAGTCGTTGAGCCCGACGATGATGAACCCGGCGGTTGCGCGCACCGAACCGTGGTCGGTGGTGCCGTATCAAAGCACGCACAACACCGGCGGCACCATCATGGGGACGAACCCGGGCAACAGCGTAGTCAATAAATACGGCCAGAGCTGGGACTGCCACAATTTGTTCGTGATGGGCGCGAGCCTGTTTCCGCACAACTCGGCCTACAACCCGACCGGGCCTGTCGGCGCGCTTGCCTACTGGTCGGCCGATGCAATCAAGAACCGCTATCTGAAAAACCCCGGCTCACTGGTGTAGAGTCGTACAATATTGTTTCGCATTTGAAATTAAACCACTGCATGCATGGAGGACGCCATGAAACATGAAGACAAAAAAGACGAAGGATTCGGCCGCCGCGATTTTTTGAAGAGCGCAGTTGCCGGTGGTGCGGTTGCCGCCGCTGCGACCGCCGCAGTGACGGTGTCGCAAACGGCACAGGCGCAGGGCGCTGCCACCGTTGCACCCGGGTATGCCTATCTCAATCTCGATGAAGCCGCTTTCGTTGAAGCACTGGTCGACCATATGGTGCCGAAAGACGAGTACTCGCCCAAAGGCACCGATATGGGCCTGAACATCTTCATCGACCGCGCGCTCGCCGGCGGTTGGGGCAAGGGCGACCGTTTGTATATGCAGGGGCCATGGAAGCCGGGCGTACCGAGCCAGGGCTATCAATTGCCGCTGACGCCGGCCGAGTTGTATCGGGCCGGCATTGCCGCGACCAACGCGCATTGCGTCAAGACCTACGGCAAGACTTTCGACCGCATCGATGAAAAGCAGCGTCAGGAAGTGCTGGTCGGCCTGTCGTCGGCAAAAATTACCTTTAGCGACGGCCTGCCGGTGCGCGTGTTCTGGAGCACTGTTTATCAGACCGTGATCGAAGGCATGTTCTCCGATCCGATCTACGGCGGTAATCGCGACAAGGCGGGCTGGAAAATGATCGGTTTCCCGGGCGTGATTGCAACGCACGCGCAGAACATCATCAAATACCGCGACAAAAAATTCCCGGCCGATTACACCAGCATCGCAGACATGAGCTGAGGCGGAGGACGAAATGGCAAAAGTCATGCAGGAAGTCGATGCCGTTATCATCGGCCTTGGCTGGACCGGCGGCATCCTCGCCAAGGAACTGACCGAAGCAGGGCTCAAGGTGGTCGCGCTCGAGCGCGGCGCCATGCGCGATACGAAAAAAGAGTTTGCGCTGCCGGGCATACGCGATGAACTGCGTTTCGTGCACCGCCACGACCTGATGATGAACACCGCGCGCGACACGTTGACGATACGTAACAACCCGTCGCAGGAAGCCTTGCCGATGCGCAAGCTAGGCTCCTTCCTGCCGGGCAATGGCGTCGGCGGCTCGGGTGTGCACTGGAGCGGCGGCACCTGGCGCTGGACCGACATGGAGTTCAAGGTGCGTTCGATGTATGAAGAACGCTACGGCAAGAAATTCGTGCCCGACGACATGACGATACAGGACTGGGGCATCAGCTACGCCGAACTCGAAAAATATTACGACCGGTTCGAGCGCACCGCGGGTGTCTCGGGCAAGGCCGGCAATCTGCGCGGCCAAATCCAGCCCGGCGGCAATCCCTTTGAAGCGCCGCGCCAGAATGAATATCCGCTGCCGCCGCTGAAAGACATACTGTCGGCCGAGCTTTATATCGAAGCATGCAAGAACAGCGGTTACCATCCGTTTCCGCGACCGAACGCAAATGCGTCGCGGGCCTACACCAATCCCGACGGCTCGCAGTTCGGCGCCTGCCAGTACTGCGGCTACTGTCAGCGCTTCGGCTGCGAAGCCAACGCCAAGGGCAGTCCGCACATGACGGTGATTCCGATTGCGATGCGCAATCCGAATTTCGAATTGCGCACGCACTCGTGGGTAACCAGGATCAATAAATCGTCCGACGGCAAGCGCGCCACCGGCGTGACTTACACCAACATACTCAACGGCGAGGAGTTCGAGCAGCCGGCGAACATGGTGCTGCTGTGCGCGTACGGGCTCAACAACGTGCATATGCTGCTGCTGTCCGGCATCGGCAAGCCTTATGATCCGGTCAGCCAGACCGGCGTCGTCGGCAAGAACTATTGTTATCAGACCGGTGCCAGCGCGCGGCTGTTTTTCGAAAACCGCAACTTCAATCCGTTCATGGCGGCCGGCGGCTCGAGCTCGCTGAACGATGATTTCAACACCAACTGGGCGTTCGACCGCGGGCCGCACGGATTTGTCGGCGGCTACAACATGTCGGCAGGATTCAATACCTCGCTGCCGATCGGCAACCGGCCGACCCCCAACGGCACACCGCAGTGGGGCACGGCATGGAAGGCGGCCACCGCCAAGTACTACCAGGAAGGCATGAACATCGGCACCAGCGGCAGCGTAATGGCGAACCGCAACAATTATCTCGATCTCGACCCGACTTATCGCAACGTATTCGGCCAGCCGCTGATGCGCATGACCTTCGACTACAAGGACAATGAGCACAAGATGGGCCGGCATGCCGCGCAGATGGTCAACAATCTCGCCAAGTCGATGAACCCGACCATACTCAATCCGGCGGTTGCGCGCACCGAGCCGTGGACGGTGGTGCCGTACCAGAGCACGCACAACACCGGCGGCGCGATCATGGGGCCGAATCCCGGAACCAGCGTGGTCAACAAGTACCTGCAAAGCTGGGACTGCCACAACCTGTTCGTGGTCGGCGCCAGCGCGTTCGCGCATAACAGCGCGTACCAGCCGACCGGGCTGGTCGGCGCGCTCACGTACTGGACCGCGGATGCAATCAAGAACCGCTACGTCAAAAATCCCGGAATGCTGGTATAGAACCAAGAGGAGAGGCCACATGCAAGGAAAAGTCATCATCGCTGCTGCGCTGTGCGTTGCAAGCGGAATCGTTTGCGCCGACGGCGACGCGCAACGCGGCAAGAAGTTATACGAAGAGTGCGTCGCCTGCCACGCGCCGGAGCGCGGCGCGGCCGCGGGCGTCGGGCCCAGCCTGTTCGGCGTGATCGGACGCAAGGCCGGCGATACCGCTGACTTCCGTTATTCGCCGGCGATGAAGCGCAGCGGAGTTGTCTGGAACGAGCGCGAACTCGACGCCTATATCGCCGATCCGCAGAAAAAAATTCCCGCCAACCGCATGCCGTATTCGGGAATGCCGGAAGCGCGCGACCGTGCTGACCTGATTGCCTACCTGATCGCAACGTTCAAGTAAGGCAATCGCGCCGGCGATCGCTATCGCCGGCGCGTGCAATTGACCTTCAGCATGCGTTTCTGCGCCGGCCTTTTCGCGCTCCTCACGGCTTTTGCTGCGACTGCGGCGCCGGCAGATTATCCGCTGCGGCCGATCCGCATGATCATGCCGAATGCGCCGGGCAGTTCAAACGACACGCTGGGCCGCCTGCTCGCCACGCGCCTTGGTGAAGAACTCGGCCAGCAGATCGTCGTTGATAATCGAGCCGGCGCCGGCGGTGTGCTCGGCACGGAAATCGGCCGGAACGCGATCGCCGACGGTTACACCATTATCGTTTCGTCGGAAGGCGCGTTGTCGCTGGCGCCGCATATCTACAGCAAGCTGTCATACAATCCGCTGCGCGACTTCGAATTCATCGGCCTGTTTGTCGATACGCCGAACATACTGGTTGCTAATCCGCTGCTGCCGGTTAAAACGACGCGCGAATTCATCGATTACGCCAAAGCGAAACAGGGTCAGCTCAATCTGGCTTCTGCCGGCGCCGGTTCGCAAAGCCATCTCACCGGCTATGCCTTGATGCTGGCGGCAGGCTTCAGTTCGCTGCACGTGCCCTATAAAGGCGGTGCGGCGTCGATTGCGGCGCTGATTTCGAATGAATCTCAATGGTCGATCCCGCCGGCGGCCGGCGTGATGACTCTAGTGCGTTCGGGCCGCCTGCGCGGGCTTGCGCATACGCTAGCCCGGCGTTCGCCGTTGATGGGCGAGTTGCCGGCGCTCGCCGAAACGCTGCCGGGGTTTACGCGCAGCGGCTGGAAGGGTTTGCTGGCGCCGCGCGGCACGCCGCGCCAGGCCATCGAGAAGCTGCATGCGGCGATGGTGCGCGTGATGAGCACGCGTGACGCCAAAGAGCAGTTTGCATTGCAGGGGTCGGAGGTCTTCATCGGCGACGGCGCCGAGATGAAACGGCTGCTGGCGAAGGAAATTGCCGACACCGCGCTGGTGGTCAGGGCCGCAGGGTTGAAAGTGGAGTAATGAATATGCTTTTCCGCATTGTCGCGTCGGCGGCGCTTGCGATCATGATCTTGCCGCTTGTCCATGCGCAGGATTTTCCGGTTAAGCCGATCCGTTTTGTGGCGTCTGCCGTCGGCGGCCCGGTTGATGGCGTCGGGCGTTTTCTTGCCAATGGCCTGACCGAACGTTTCAGGCAGCAGGTGATTTCCGATGGCCGCTCGGGGGCAAACGGCATCATCGGCACCGATATCGTCGCCAAAGCCAATCCCGATGGTTATACCCTGCTGATGACGACCGGATCGTTCGTGATCAATCCCGCCATCTACAAAAAACTGCCGTACGACACGTTGCGCGATTTTCTGCCGGTGAGTCTGGCGGCGACCTCCGGCGGGCTGGTGCTGGTTGCGCATCCATCGGTGGCGCCGAAGACTGTGAAGGAGCTTATTGAATTCGATCGCGCGAAACCGGGCCAGCTGACCTACGGCTCGGGCGGCGTCGGCAACACGCTGCACATGGCGGGTGAACTTTTCAACATCATGGCGCAGTCAAAACTGAGCCATGTGCCGTACAAGGGGTCAGCACCGGCGCTGACCGATGTGCTGGGCGGTCACATTGCGTTGATGTTTCCGAGCACCGTGATTGCCACGCCGCATGTGAAATCAGGGCGCCTGCGCGCGCTTGGTTTCACCGGGCTGACACGCTCCAAAGTGTTGCCCGACGTGCCGACGATCGACGAATCAGGGCTCAAGGGTTTTGATGTCACCGGCTGGTACGGTTTGTTTGCGCCGACCGGCACGCAGCGGCGCATCGTCAATATTCTGCAGAGCAATGTGGCCGCGGTGGTCAGTGCGCCCCAGGCGCGCGATCAACTCGACGCCTGGGGGCTGTCGGCGGTCGGCAGCACGCCCGAGGCCTTCGCCGAATTTATCCGCCGCGAGATGGACAAGTACGCGCGCATTGCGCGCGAAGCGAATATTCCGCGGCAATAGTGCCGGAGAAAATGTACGGCAGCGGTTGCCGCTATGACGGCCAGTGCCGCGCAGTCACATAATCGCGGTTGATGTCGGCAACTTTTTGCGTGCCGCAATTGCCCATCACCAGTTTCAATTCCGCTTGCATGATTTGCAGCACGCGATCGACGCCGGCCTGTCCGAATGCACCGAGGCCCCACAGCATCGGGCGCCCGATGCCAACCGCAGTCGCGCCGAGCGCCAGCGCCTTGAATACGTCGGTGCCGCGGCGTACGCCGCCATCGAGAAACACCGGTATCCTGCCGCCGACCGCAGCGACGACTTCCGGCAGCGCTTCAATGGTGCCGCGCCCGGTTTCCGTCGAGCGCCCGCCGTGGTTCGAGACCAGTATTCCATCGAGGCCATGCGTGAGACAGAGTTTGGCGTCCTCGCCCGAGTCGATGCCCTTGATGATGAATTTTCCTTTCCAGTAATCGCGTACACGCGCGACGAATTTCCAGTCCATCGCCGGGTCGGTTCGGCGTCCGCCGCGCATATCGATGCCCTCAAGCATGGGGCGGTGCCGACCCTCGTCCGGCCCGCCTTTATGGCAGGCCTCGCACTGTTTCAAATCGCGCGGCCGGGTGCGGAAATAGGTTTCGCTAAAACGGCCGGTAGTGTTATCGACGGTTAGCGCGATCACCGACACGCCGGAGGCCTCGATGCGCTTCAACAATTGCGCGCAGGCTTCCCAGTTGGAGGGCGCGTAGAGTTGCTGCCATACCGGGCGGCCCAATGCCTTGTTCACATCCTCGACACCGACCGAAGTCGAGGTCGACAACATCTGCATCGTGCCGCGCGCCCTGGCGGCGCGTGCGACGGCCAATTCACCTTCGTTATGGAAAGACATTTCGCCGCCCGTCGGGCAGGTGAAAATCGGGCTGTTGTAAGTGGTGCCGAACAGATCGACGCGCATATCGACCTTGGTGGCATCGCGCAGCCGGCGCGGGCGCAGCTGTATGTGCCGGAATGCTTCGCGATTGGCGAATAGCGTCGCGTCGTCGTCGGTGCCGCTCGCCATATAAGACCAGTGGCCGGCCTGCACTTTGCGGCGCGCCGTTTCCTCGAAATCAAACACCGTCAGCGCGTCTTTGGGATCTTCGACATAGCTCATGCGGTCGCGCACGATGCTGGCGAAACCGCTTTGCTTGATATCCTGGGCGTAGCTATCCTGCTGCAGAAAGGTCGCGACCCCGCCGACCGATGCCACATAAGGACTTGCCGCAAGAAACTGGAGAAAGCGGCGGCGGGCGGTGCTGGAAAAGTCATTTGTCATAGCGGCCTCTCTGAAAAATCAGAAGTGCCATCCTACGCCCGCGTTTTCACCGGCGCAAATCAAATAACGGCACAGCGGGTAAATCAGGTCGGTGAGCGCAGTTGTTCCGGTACCGGGTCCAGCGGCAACGGCCCGCCTTTTGGAATCGAGGTGCGCGACACGTTCATGATCATCGCCAGCATCGTGTAGTAGCCGAGGATGCCGAGCAGATCGATGATGCCACCTTCACCGAACTGGCCGACGGCGCGCGCGTAGGTCGGGTCGCTGACGCTTTTGTTGGTGAGCAATTCAGTCACGAAGTCATAGAGAATTTCCTCGTCAGCGGCCATGCCGGCGGGACGGCGGCCCGCGGCGATGGCATCGGCGATGTCTTTTTTCAGTCCGGCGGCAAGCGCCTGCGGATAATGCGCCCACCATTCGTATTGCTGGGTCCACGCCCGCGCGCCGATCAGCGCCGCCATTTCGTTAATGCGTTTGTCGAGCGGGCATTTCCAGCGGATGTACTCGCCGACCTTTTGCGCCACATTCATGAATTCGGGGCTGCGCAGCATCGGCCAGAACGGACCTTTCATCGAGCCGCGCGGACCTGAAGCCAGCAATGCAGCAGCCTGCTTTTGCGCTTCAGTCATTTGTTCCGGCGCCATTGCCGGCATGCGGTCCGGCACGACTGCATAGGTCATTTGTTTGATCGCGTGCTGTTCGTTGCTCATTTGCATTCTCCGAATGATTTTTGTAAGAGGCCGCATATTAGCAGCGCCATTCGAGCGCATCGACAAATTCCGCAGTGCTGCCTAAACTAGGCGTCCCGATCAAATTATTCAAAAACGCGAGGAGTCAATGAATAAAGGCAGCAAACCGCCGGCGCAAGCCGTCGCCGTCCGCAAGGCGGTCATGAGTTCGGTGATGAAAGGCGGCATGCCGCGCACCCTTGGCTATAAGCTGATTTCAGTAACGCCGAAGAAAGTCGTCGGTGAGATGAAAGTGAAGCCCATGCATCAGAACTACCGCGGCAACGTCAATGGCGGCGCGTTGATGGCCTTTGCCGATGCAATGGGCGCCTGCGGCGCTGTGGCAAACCGGCCGCCCGGGTACAGTGGCGGCACTATCGAATCGAAAACCAATTTCTTTTCGGCCGGGCTGGGCCCGGTGCTGAAGGCAGTGTCGATCCCGCTGCACATCGGGCGCACCACCTCGGTCTGGCAGACGACCATCCGCAATGCCGACGGCACCCGGGTCGCTATCGTGACGCAGACGCAGATCGCGATTCCGAAAATCCGCAGCTTTGACACCAGCGTCAAGCAAAATCCCGCGAAGAAGATACACATAAAGTAAAGGAAGGTTCATGGCCCGTGTTACTCCGTTGGCGGCCGACGCCAATCCCGACTTGCAGGAGAGTTTTCAGCAGTACGCAAAACTTCTCGGCTATGTGCCGAACAGCGTGTTGATCATGCAGCACAAGCCGAAGATGGTGAAAGCGCTGGCGCAGCTGGCGCAATCGGTGTGGGATCCGGCAAGTACGGTGCCTTTAGGCTTCAAGCGACTGGCCGCGTATATGGCGAGCCGTCAGCACGGCTGCAACTACAGCATGGCGCATGCGGCCGAGGCGGCGCATCGCGCCGGCATCGACGACGCCAAGCTCGACGCCGTCATTGATTACAAAACCAGTCCGCTATATAACGAAGCCGAGCATGCGGCGCTCGACTTTGCGGTGGCAGCGGCATCACAGCCGAATGCGGTGACCGATGAACTGATGGCGCGCCTGAAACAGCACTGGAGCGACGAACAGATTGTCGAGTTGGCCGGCGCGGTGTCGCTGAATGGTTTCCTTAATCGCTGGAACGATACGATCGCGCCCGCGCTCGAAACCGAACCGGTCGAATTCGGCGAGCACCATCTGAAACGGCATGGCTGGAGCGTCGGCAAACATCGTTAGTAATCGGTGACGCGGTACGGAGGGGTTTATGAAGCGCATTACAGGAATATTTTTTGCAGTAATTGCCGGCGCGGCGCCGTATGCGGTACAGGCGCAGCAGTATCCGGTGAAGGTGGTGCGTTACATCGTGCCGATGTCGCCGGGCAGCGGCGCCGACACACTCGCGCGCATTGTTACCGGCGGCATGGGCAATCTGCTCGGGCAGCAGGTGATTGTCGATAACCGCACCGGTGCGGCCGGCAACATCGG
>JANXSE010000348.1 GCA_025356695.1 Betaproteobacteria bacterium | reverse complement strand
GACGACGGTGCCGCTGCCGGCCTTGGTGAAGACGCGGTCGATGGTGTAGCGGAAGTGCCGGCCGGTGTGTTCGCGCTGCCGGTGTGCCTTGGCAGCGGCGGCGAGTTCATTGCGCAGGGCTTCGATGCCGTCGCCGCTGATCGCCGACGCCGGCATCACCGGAATATTTGCGAGGCGCGTGTCCGCCAGCAGGGTTTTTACGCCGGCGACGACTTCGCTGACGCGCTCGGGCGCGACGCGGTCGGCCTTGGTGATGACGGCGACGCCGCGCGAGACATTGAGCAGGTTGACGATATTGAGGTGTTCGATGGTTTGCGGCATCACGCCGTCGTCGGCCGCGACGATCAGCATGATGTAATCGATGCCGCTGACGCCGGCGAGCATATTGCGGATGAAACGTTCGTGGCCGGGCACGTCGACAAAACCGATCATTGCGTCCGGTGTTTTCCAGTACGCGAAACCGATGTCGATCGAAATGCCGCGCGCTTTTTCTTCTGGCAGGCGGTCGGTGTCGACGCCGGTCAGCGTTTTGACCAGCGTGGTTTTGCCGTGATCGATGTGGCCGGCGGTGGCAATAATCATTTGCCGGTACCCGTCTTGAGTTGATCGAGTTGCGCGACGAAACCGTCTTCGTCGTCGAGGCATCTGAGATCGAGAATGAAGGCGCCGTCGTTGACACGGCCGACCACCGGCACCGGCAGCTTGCGGAAGGCGTTCGACAGACGCTCGGCGGCGCTGTTGCGGTTCTTGCCGCGCGGCGTCATCGCAATACCGGCGCTTGGCAACGCATCGACGGGCAGGGCGCCGCTACCGATCTGGCTGGCGCAATCAATCACTGCGGCGTCGGCGGTTTCGCCGACTGCTGCCGCCAATGCGGGCAGCAGGCGCGTCGCCTGTGCTTCGATATCGGCTTGCGTTCGCGTCAGCAGGCGCAGTGTCGGCACCTCGCGCACCAGGCGCTCCGGGTCGGCGTAGAGGCGCAGCGTCGCTTCGAGTGCGGCCATGCGGATCTTGTCGATGCGCAATGCGCGTTTCATCGGGTTCTTGCGGATTTTCGCAATCAATTCCTTGCGACCGACGATCAGCCCGCACTGCGGGCCGCCCAATAATTTATCGCCGCTGAAGGTAACGAGATCGGCGCCGTTGGCGATGGCGTCGTGCGGCGTCGGTTCGTGCGGCAGACCCCAGCGTTCGAGATCGACCAGCGTGCCGCTGCCGAGATCAACCCAGAACGGCAGCTTGCGTTCGTGCGCAATCGTTGCGAGTTCGGTTTCGGCAACCGTTGCGGTGAAACCCTGAATCGCGTAATTGCTGGTGTGCACCTTCATGATTGCCGCGGTGCGCTCGTTGATTGCTTCGACGAAGTCTTTTGCGTGCGTGCGGTTGGTAGTGCCGATTTCGCGCAGCTTGCAACCCGAGCGCGTCATGATGTCCGGGATGCGGAAGGCGCCGCCGATTTCAACCAGTTCGCCGCGCGAGACCACCACTTCTTTTTTCTGCGCGAAGGTATTCAGCACGAGATAGACCGCGGCGGCGTTGTTGTTGACGACCACCGCCGCTTCGCCGCCGGTCAGACGCAGCAGCCATTCTTCAACATGGCTGTCGCGCTCGCCGCGCGCGCCGCCGTCGACATCGAATTCGAGATTCACGGCGCGCGTCATCGCTGTATACGCGGCGTCGGCGGCAACCTTCGCCACCAGCGCGCGGCCGAGATTGGTGTGCAGTACAGTGCCGGTGAGGTTGAATACCGCACGCATTGACGGGCGCGTTGCCGCAGTCAGGCGCTCATTGCAACGTTCGATCAGGGTTTCTTCATCGGCCACCGGCGCCTGCTGTGCCATGGCGGCGCGTTGCGCGTCGATTACCGCACGTATGGTTTCGACGACTAGCGGTCGTCCGTACTGCTCGATCAGCGCGCCAACGCGCGGCTGCTGCAGCAGCCGGTCAACCGACGGGAGCGCGCGACGCGCGGCATCTGCGGGATTCAGCATGGGCGCTGACGATCCGCGGGAAGCGGGTTTATATACCGTTGCATGGTCATGCCGGTGGGGCGCGCACGGCGCCGATGGTAACTGTCGGGGCATGAGTTTAGCGCAATCCGGCCGCGGCCGTTGCGGCGCCGCGCGCGCGGCGGATTGCGTTACGACGGCATCTTGGCTACTCTCAGCCCCTGCGAATTTTCACTTCAGGTGACCAACATGATCGAATGCTCAGCGCAGGCCCGCAGCGAATTCATGCCGAAAGGCAAATTGCGCGTCGGCATCAACTTCTCGAATTTTCTCTTGACGCACAAAGATTCGAAGACCGGTGCGCCCGGCGGCGTTGCCGTCGACCTCGGCCGCGAGCTCGGGCGCCGTCTCGGCGCGGAAGTGGAAATCATCGGTTATCCATCGCCGGGTGAACTGGCTGAGGCGGCACCGACGGATATCTGGGACGTTGGTTTTCTCGGTGCCGAACCGCAGCGCGCCCAGTTGATCGATTTCTCCGCCGCCTATGTTGAAATCGAAGCGACCTATATGGTGCCGCCGGGTTCGGCTATCAAATCGGTGGAAGAGGTCGATCGCAAAGACATACGCATCGTGGTGCCGGCGAAGGCCGCCTACGATCTTTATCTCGAGCGCAACATCAAGCAAGCGACGCTGCTGCGCGAAGCCGGCGCCGACAATGCGTTCAAAAAATTCGTTGCCGACAAGCTTGAAGTGCTGGCCGGCCTGCGGCCGCGCCTGATTACCGATAACAAGAACATGCCGGGCTCGCGCATACTCGACGGCTGTTTCTCTGCCGTGCAGCAGGCAGCCGGCGTGCCGAAGGGGCATCCGGCGGCAGCGGCGTTTCTGGCCGCCTACATCGAGGACGTCAAAGCATCGGGCCTCGTCGCACAGCTGATTGAGAAGCACCAGGCGCACGGGTTGACGGTCGCGGCGAAGGCTTAAGCGCGCGCAATTTAAGTTTCGGGAGGAGTTATGTTGAAAAATAGAATGCGCCTGGCAGTGTTGATAATCGGTGGATTAGTCATGCCGGCGGTGTTTGCTGCCGCCTATCCAGAGCGGCCAATTACCATGATCGTCGCGTTTGCGGCGGGCGGCGCGACCGACATCGCGTCGCGCGTCGTCGGCAAATATCTGAGTCAGACGCTCAGCCAGCAAATCATCGTCGATAACCGCGGCGGCGGTGGCGGCATGATTGCAGCGGCTGCGGTGATGCGCGCCAAGCCCGATGGTTACACGCTGTTGTCGTCGTCGAGCATTTTTGTCGTCGCGCCCAGCTTGTATAAAAATCCGGCGTACGATCCGTTCAAGGATTTTCTGCCGGTGGTGGAGTTCGGTGCTTCGCCCAATGTGATGGTGGTGCATCCGGCTGGCGGCATCAATAGCGTCGCCGAGTTGATTGCGCAGGCGAGGGCGAACCCGGACCTGATCAGTTACGGTAGCCCGGGTCTGGGCACTACGCCGCAGCTGGCGGCTGAAGTGTTGAAGCTGCGCACGAAAATTAACATGGTGCACATTGCCTACACCGGCGGCGCACCGGCGGTGCAGGGCGTGTTGAGCAAGCAGATACAAGTGATGTCGGCGAGCCTGTCGTCGGTGATGCCGCAGATCGCCGGCGGCCTGTTGAAGCCCATCGTGCAGACGGGCCGCGAACGCTGGCCCGATCTGCCGAACGTGCCGACCATGGCGGAAGCCGGCATTGCCGACGCAGTGTCCGATACCTTTCAGGCCTTGTTCGCACCGGCCGGCACGCCACCGGAGGTCGTGAGCAAACTCGCGAAGGAAACGATTGCGGTGCTCGCTCAGAAAGAGGTGATTGATGCTTTGTGGACTGCCGGTCTTAAAGTGACTGCCGGCGGTCCCGACGCTTTGCGCGCGCGCGTTGCACGGGAAGTGCCGATGTGGCGCGACGTTATTGAAAAAGCCGGTATCAAAGCTGAATAACCTGTTCAACCGCAAACAGCGAGGCCGCGTATGAGCGTCGAGTCAGGCGAACCCGTTTATGAAGTGGTGTGGCCGCTCGGCAAATCGGCCTATCAAACCCGCGCGCCGAACGCGCGCATCGACGATTTGTCGGGCAAGGTGGTCGGCGAATTGTGGGATTATCTGTTTCGCGGCGAAGAAATTTTTCCGATTCTGCGCGAGCAACTGGCGCAACGTTTTCCCGACATCAAATTCGTACCCTACGATGTGTTCGGAAACGTGCACGGCCCGCAGCAGCGGGCACTTGTCGCCGACGTACCGAAACTGCTGAAGGAGAACGGCTGCAATGCCGTCATCTCTGCGATAGGCGCCTGAGGCGCTTGCACGCCCGCCGTGTTGCGGGCGAGTGCAGCAGTCGAAAACGCCGGTTATCCGGCGGTGTCTATCATCTCGAGCGGTTTCCTCAAGCAGGCCGCAGTGGTTGCCAAAGGTTTGGGACTGCCGGATATGCCGATCGCCGCCTATCCCGGCGTGCCGATGACCGACAGCAAGGAAGAACTGCGGCGCAAAGTCGAAACTGAATTGTTGCCGCAGATTATTGCCGGCCTGTCGAAACCGGTCGGCAATACATCGGAGAATGTCGTCGATGCCGAACCGGCGATGCGCGATATTGTTTTCCGCGGCACGCTCGACGACGTCTACGAGCACTTTCAGAAAAATTTCTGGGCCGACGGTATGCCGGTGATACCGCCGACTTTGAATCGCGTGGAAAAATTTCTGCAGTTCACCGATCGCGCGCCGGATGAAGTGATCGGCGTGTGTCCCCCCGCGAATCGTTTGGCTACCGTGTGGAATGTGGCGGTCAACGGCGTGATGGCGGGTTGCCGCCCTGAATATATGCCTGTCCTGCTTGCCGTGATCGAGGCGATTGTCGATCCGGTTTATAAAATCGAAGATGCCGGTTCGACGCCGGGCTGGGAATCGCTGATCGTGATCAACGGGCCGATTGCACAGCAGCTCGGTTTCAATTCCGGGCAGGGCGTGATGCGCACCGGCATCCAGGCGAACACGAGCGTCGGCCGTTTCCTGCGTCTGTTTCTGCGCAACGTCGCCGGTTTTCATCATTCACCGGAAGGCGCCGACAAAGGCAGCATCGGTCAGAGTTTCCTCGTCGCCGCCGCGGAAAACGAAGAGGCGGTCGCCGAGATCGGCTGGCAGCCGTACAGCGTCGATCGCGGTTTCAAAGCGGGCGACAACATCGTTACCGTGCAAAGCGTCGTCGCCATCAGCGCGCCGACTTATACCGGCAGCGAAAAAGCCGTCGAGCACGCCGAACTGATTGCCGACGTGATCGGTCAGCGCGCCTG